>NZ_JBITIH010000026.1:0-94140 GCF_044458865.1 Micromonospora sp. NPDC050417 | reverse complement strand
GCGACGGTCCTCATCGGTCAACGTCAACGGCGGCAGCGTCGGATCTGGCACCCCACCAGCCTACTGCCTACTTACTTCTGACTCAGGACACTAGGAGGCGGTCGGCACCACGCTCGGCGCCGTGGCGAGGTCGAGGCGCAGCGCCAGCAGCCGGATGTCGGGCCCCGCGCTCCAGTCCCGCTCCGGAACACGGGCGAAGCCCAGTCGGGCGTAGAGCCGCTGTGCGTTCTCGACGAAGTCGCGTACGCAGATCGCCACGGCGCCCAACCCCAACTCGACCGCGCGGTCCACGCAGGCACGGGCCAGCGCCTCGCCGACGCCCCGGCCCTGGGCCGTCGGGTCGACCGCGAGCATCCGGAACTCCGCCTCGCCGTCCCGGGAGACCTCGGCGAGCCGTGTCCCCGCCAGCAGGAACACCACCGACCCGAGCACCTCCCCGGTCACCGGGTCGACCGCGACCAGCAGCTCGCCCGCGCTCGCCCGCCCGGCGACGTCCTTCAGTGTGTCGGCGTAACCACCGGCCGAGTGGAGCTGACCATTGGCCTGGTACGCCGACACGGTCAGTCGGGCGATCGCCGGGAAATCAGCCGGCGCCGCCGGTCGGACGAGCGGGCCACTCATTCGATGACCGCGATCAGGTCACCGTCCTGCACCACGTCACCCTCGTTGACCGCGAGCTGCCGGACCACGCCGTCAGACTCCGCGATCACCGGGATCTCCATCTTCATGGATTCGAGAATCACCAGCGTGTCGCCCTCGGAAACGGTGTCGCCGGCGTTGGCGACGACCTTCCAGACGTTCGCCACCATCTCGGCGCGAATCTCCTCGGCCATGGTGATGCCCTCCCTCGTCGGCGCGGTGTTGCATGCGAACGGTATCCAATCATGAGCCGGCCCGCGCCGGGACCACGGCGGGGCGGACTAACATCATCGGGTCAACTCCCGGTCCCGGGAGAACCTGTCCGACGGGAGGCCAGCATGGCGAAGAAGTCTCGCAAGAAGAAGGCTCGTAAGAAGAGCGCCGCCAACCACGGCAAGCGCCCCAACTCCTGACCGACGCTCCACTCCGCCAGCCGGCGGAGGATGCTCGGCGGTCCCGCTGCGGGCCCTGGACCAGGGCCCGCGCGGGACACAGGCATGCCCCAACGGGGCACGCCGGTCAGTCGGGAAGGTACTCCCGGGACTGCTCGGTCTCGAAGACAATTTCGGTGAGCCGGAGCCGGAGCCGCTCACGCAACTCCGTCGGCGCGGTCTCGTTGCCGCAGCAACGGGCGACCAGCGCCTTCACCTCCTGCTCGATGCCGTACTCGCGCAGGCATCCGGTGCAGTCGTCCAGATGTTCACGGATCAGGCTCCGTCGCTCGTCGGCGCATTCCAGGTCGAGGTAGAGATACACCTCGGCGAGCACCTCACGGCAATCGGTCTCGTGTGGTTCACCGCAACTCACGGTCCTACACCTCCCGGCCGGCTGCGGCGGAGTCCTTGGACGTCGTAGCCGCATGGAAACCCCGGTCCGCGGCGTAACGCTCAAGAAGCTTGCGCAGATTACGCCGACCCCGGTGCAGCCGGGACATTACCGTACCGATGGGCGTTCCCATGATGTCCGCGACCTCTTTGTAGGAGAAGCCCTCGACATCAGCGAGATATACGGCGAGTCGGAATTCCTCGGGCAACTGCTGTAGCGCCTGCTTGACGTCACTGTCCGGCAACCGGTCCAGCGCCTCGGTCTCGGCCGACCGCAGGCCGCTCGACGTGTGCGACTCCGCCTCGGCGAGTTGCCAGTCGGTGATCTCCTCGGTCGGTGCCTGGATCGGCTGACGCTGCCGGCGCCGGTACGAGTTGATGTACGTATTGGTCAGAATGCGGTAGAGCCAGGCCTTGAGGTTGGTTCCCTCTTCGAACTGGTGAAAAGCCGCATATGCCTTCAAATAGGTCTCTTGGACCAGATCCTCCGCGTCAGCCGGATTACGGGTCATCCGCAGACCGGCCGCGTAGAGCTGATCGACGAAGGGCAGCGCGTCCCGCTCGAACCGCGCCCGACGTTCGTCCGTAGCCTTGTCCGGTCGTGTCAACCGCACGTCCCCCCGCCTCGGTCGCCCATCCCGGGATCGGCCGGAGACGGACGGCCGGGACGGGCTCAGGACCAGTTCAGAAGACGCCAACGACGCCACCGAACGAGTCGACTTTCCCGCCGAGGATACGCGGAAAGCTCCGTCCGCAGATCGGGTTCCGGCCGTGCCGGTGCTCACCGGGCGTAGTTCACGTGCCATCCGTCCCGCCCCTGGGCCACGCACCTGCCGATGCGGCCCGGTGTCGTGCTCGGCGTGCGCCGGACTCCGTGTTTCGGTCGGCACAGGTCAACCCCCTCGCCTGAGTAGCTTCCGGGAGTTGTAACGCTCGGCGACCGCTGGGGCATTCCGGTGATCCGGGCCCCATCCCTGGTCCCGGCCGGCAACCCTTGGCTGGGGCGGCCACGGCAGGGACCAGGAAGGGCCTGGGAGGATGACGCCGGTCCCGAACTCCACGAACCGGTGCGGTCCCTCGGGTGGCCGGCATCATGAGTTGCAACGATCTCCCCGCCGCCGGGGAAACGGCGCAAGGCCCGGTCAGCGGACGGTCAAAATGAGGTCAGGGTGCCCGTCAGCGGGCCCAGCCCCGACCACGTAGCCAGGCGAGCGCGAGCGAGGCCGTGCCCACGGGATCCTTCCGCAGGTCGTGCCCCTCACCGGGACGGAGGACCACCTCCACGCCGGCACCGGCCGACGGCACACCGAACGGATCGCGGTCACCGTTGAGCACCAGGGTCGGCACCCCGGTCGACAACTCGGCCGCCCGGGAGCGCTCGGGTCGCCCGGGCGGATGCAGCGGAAAGGCGAGCGCCACGATTCCGGCGGCACCGAGCGCCACCGCACCCCGGCAGGCCACCCGCGCGCCACTGGAGCGCCCACCGACGACCAGCGGCACCTCCGGAAGCTGTTCGGTGAGCGTCGTGACGACCGCCGACCAGCATTCGTCGAGCTGCCCGGCGGGTGCCGGTGCCCGTCGCCCGGCCACTCGGTACGGCTGGGTGACCCGGGCGACGGCGACACCAGAAGCGACTGCCTGGTCACGTAGGGCGATCAGGTCCGGCGCGTCGACGCCACCACCGGCGCCGTGCCCCAGCACCAGGAGACCGACCGGCGAGCCGATGTCGGGCGGGTCGAGGTCGACCCGCGCGGGCCCTCTGGGGGTGTCGACGATCTGGTCACCACGGAACATCCGGCCATTCTGCTCCCGCCGGCACCGCGCCCGGTTGTAGCTCAGCGACTCAGCGGCACCAGCGTCAACAAGCGGTCCCGTACCGGCGGACCGTTCTCGTCCACCACCGCGTCCGGATCACGCTGCACCTGGCCCCGCCAGGCCACCAGCATGGCCCGGCGCTCCCGGGGCGTGGTGCCGCCCCAGACGCCGTGGCAGTCGCCCACCTCCAGTGCCCAGGCCAGACACGCGCCCTGCACGTCGCAGGTACGGCAAAGTGCCACCGCCGCATCAGCCGGTTCACTCGGTGCCGGAAAGAATGTCTCCGGATCCACGCTCTGGCAGACGCCTCTGGTTCGCCAGGCATCATCAAGCTGCCGCTCCGCCACCGCCCGCAACAATCGCGGGTCTCGTCGTGCCGCGGCAACCTCGTGCGGGCGTGGCATGCGCGCCCGTGTCATCCACCCACCTCCCCCGTGGGACCGGCATGATCGGTGGGCCTCACCCGCCCGGTGCGAATCCGTACCCACTGCCGGCGCTGTGTTCTATCGCACTATTGCTGGCGGAGACAAGGGGTTGTGGAGAACCTGCGCGAAGTCCAGGGCGACGATTCACCCCTAACTCTGGCAAATCAGCTCGCGCCAATACGGAGGGCGACGCTCAGAAAAGCGTAAATTCGTCGGCCGTCTCGGGTCCCGTACGCAATGGCGGCGCGCTCACCCGGGCGACGAGATCCGGGCCGTCGTTACGTACGTCGCCGACCCCCCGACCGACCGGACGGATCTCGATTCCGGCGAGCAGTTCGGGCGTCGGCGGCGCGAGCAGGTCGGTCGGCGAGTCCCCACCGTCGAGCCAGTCGCCCCAGCGCTCCGGGTCCAGCAACAACGGCATCCGATCATGTACGTCGGCCAACTCGCCAATGGCCGAGGTGGTGATCACACTGCAACTCGTCAGCGGCCCGTCCGGGCCCTTCCAGACGGACCAGAGGCCCGCGAAGGCGAGTGGGCCACCATCGGCCCGGGTCATGAAGTAGGGCTGCTTGCCGCCGTCCCGGCGGACCCACTCGTACCAGCCGTCGGCCGGGACCAGGCAGCGTCGGCGGGCGAACGAACGGGCGTACGCGTTGGTGGTGGCCACCGTCTCGGCCCGCGCGTTGATCATCCGCGCGGCGCCCCGGGCGTCCTTCGCCCAGGCCGGCACCAGACCCCAGCGGGCGAGCGAAAGGACACGCTGGGCACCGTCGTCGGTCGCCCCGTCCCGGTCCCGCCCGCCAACCCCGGCTTCGTCGTCAGGGAAACCGGACCTCCCGTGACCGGCGCCGATCCGGACAATCGGCACCGGATCGGTCGGCGCCACGTTGTAATCAGCGGCGAGCCGACCGCCCGTTTCGTCGTACGACTCGAAAAGCTGACTCAGATCCGCGGCGCTTCGGGTTGTCGCGTACCTCCCACACATGACATCCACGCTAGCCCGTCCGACGGAAACGAGCCGCCCCGCGACGTCGACCCGTCGAGCTGCGAAGATCAACCGGTAGACCGGTCCGAGGCGACCGAGAACGGCCCGTCCCGGCAGGCGAGAGCGCCCGGACCGCCGAGGCCGGGGACCACACCCGGCGCGGCAGAATGTACGGGTGGCACATCTGACCGCGACCCGTCCCGCCCAGCCGTGGAGCGCCCCGACCGCCTCCGACCCGGTGACGGCAACCATCACCCTCCCCGGGTCCAAGTCGCTGACCGCGAGGGCCCTCGTGCTCAGCGCGGTCGCGGTCGGCTCGTCCACCCTCCGCCGACCGCTGCGCGCCCGCGACACCGAACTGATGGCCGCCGGGCTGCGCGCCCTCGGCACCCAGGTCTCGACCGTCGAAGAGGAACGCTGGCTGATCCGGCCCAACCCGCTACGCGGCCCGGCCCACATCGACGTCGGCCTGGCCGGCACGATCATGCGTTTCGCGCCGGCGGTGGCCGGGCTGGCGCACGGCCCGGTCACCTTCGACGGTGATCCGGTCGCCCGGACCCGCCCGCTCGGGCCGCTGCTCGGGGGGCTGCGTGCCCTCGGCATGCGGATCGACGCCGGACCCGGCGGCGGCCTGCCACTGACCGTGCACGGCACCGGCGAGGTGGCCGGCGGCGAAGTCAGGATCGACGCCTCCGCCTCCAGCCAGTTCGTCTCCGGGCTGCTACTCGCCGCGCCCCGGTTCACCCACGGCGTCACGGTCCGCCACGTCGGTCCCCCGGTCCCCTCCGCGCCCCACCTGCGGATGACCGTGCAGATGCTGCGCGCCGCAGGTGCCGCCGTCGACGACACCACGCCCGACGTCTGGGTGGTCGAACCGGGCCGCCTCTCCGGGCGCGGCTGGGACATCGAGCCGGACCTCTCCGGCGCCGTCCCGTTCTTCGCCGCCGCCCTGGTGACCGGTGGTTCGGTGACCCTCACCGACTGGCCGCACAGCAGCCTGCAACCGGTCGACACGCTCCGTACGCTGCTGCGCCGGATGGGAGGCGAGGTCACCCTCGACACCGACGGGCTGACCGTACGCGGTACCGGGGTGGTCAAGGGCCTGGACGCGGACCTCTCCGACGTCAGCGAACTGACCCCGGTGCTGGCCGCGCTCGCGACCGTGGCCGACGGCCCGTCCCGGCTGTACGGCGTGGCGCACATCCGAGGTCACGAGACCGACCGGCTGGCCGCACTGGCCCACGAACTCACCACGCTCGGCGCCCACGTGATCGAGTCCCCGGACGGCCTGGAGATCCACCCACGTCCACTGCACGGGGGGACCTTCCGGACCTACGCCGACCACCGGATGGCACACGCCGCCGCCGTGATCGGCCTCACCGTGCCGGGGATCGAACTGGACGACGTGGGGTGTACCTCGAAAACCCTGCCGGAGTTCCCGGCACTATGGTCAGCGATGGTGGCGGGCGGCAGCGAGCGGTAGCGGCCCGGCGGACCGGTCCGTGGCGGGGGTCGCGGCGCAACCGAGGGAGTCGAGCTGGCCGGCAAGCGGCGGGAGTACGACGAGGAGGACGTCCGGATCCGACCGGGGCGTTCGTCACGGCCACGTACGCGCACCCGTCCCCGGCACGAGGACGCCGTTCCCGCCTTCGTGGTCTCCGTCGCCCGTGGCCGCTACATCTGCGTGCTGATCGACCTGGACCGGGACGAGGGACCGGGCGTACCCGAGGGCGGAGCGGACGGGCCGGCGCTGGTGACCGCGATGCGGGCCCGTGAACTGGGGCGCAAGTCTGTGGTGGTCGGGGACCGGGTCTTCCTGGTCGGCGACACCACCGGCCGGGACGGGGCACTCGCCCGGATCGTCCGGATCGACGATCGGCGCTCGGTGCTGCGACGTACCGCCGACGACGACGAGACCACCGCCGAGGGCCGACTGGAACGGGTGGTGGTCGCCAACGCCGACCAACTCGTCATCGTCAGCTCGCTGGCCGACCCACCACCGCGTACCGGTTTCATCGACCGCTGCCTGGTGGCGGCGTACGACGCCGACATCTCGCCGCTGCTCTGCCTGACCAAGTCGGACCTGGCCAGCCCGGCCGAGGTGCTCGACTACTACGCCGAACTGGATCTGCGGTACGTGCTGCTCCGCCCGGACGCCGACCTGACCGAGTTGCGCCAACTGCTCGGCGACCGGATCTCGGTCATGGTCGGCCACTCCGGCGTGGGAAAGTCGACGCTGGTCAACCGGCTCGTGCCGGCGGCCGACCGGGCGGTCGGCACGGTCAGCGCGGTCGGCCGAGGCCGGCACACCTCGACCAGCGCGGTGGCGCTGCACCTGCCACCGCTGCCGGGCACCGGACCGGATCGGAGCGGTGCCGCCGGCTGGATCATCGACACCCCCGGCATCCGGAGCTTCGGACTCGCCCACGTCTCCGCCAACAGCCTGCTGCACGGCTTCTCCGACCTGGTCGAGGGGACAGTCAACTGCCCGCCCAACTGCGAGCACACCGCCGCCGAGGCCGACTGTGCGCTACCCGCCTGGGTGGCCGCCGGGCACGCCGACGAGCGGCGGCTCGCGTCGTACCGCCGGCTGCTCGCCTCCCGGGCCGGCGAGACCGAGTAGCCGCGCCAGACCGAGTAGCCGCGTCGGACCGAGTAGCCGCGCCAGACCGAGTAGCCGCGCCAGACCGAGTAGCCGCGCCAGACCGAGTAGCCGCGCCAGACCGAGTAGCCGCGCCAGACCGAGTAGCCGCGTCGGACCGGGAGCCGGGGACGGAGCCGGTGGGAACGAATGGCCGGGCGGGACCGGGGACACGCCGGACCGGTGGCCGGCGCCACGCGGAGGGGCGGTCCTAGATCGCGTCGGACCCGGATGTCGGCTACCTTTCCGGCCATGGCCCGGTATGCGGATGACCTGTCCCTCGCCCACGTGCTCGCCGACACGGCGGACTCGATCTCGACGGCCCGGTTCCGGGCGCAGGATCTGCACGTCGAGTCGAAGCCCGATCTCACCCCGGTGACCGACGCGGACCAGGCGGTCGAGCGGGCCATCCGGGCCACGCTGGCCCGTACCCGTCCCCGCGACGGCGTGCTCGGCGAGGAGTACGGCACCGCCGCGCCGGCTGCCGGAAACGGCACCCGGCAGTGGGTCATCGACCCGATCGACGGCACGAAGAACTTCGTCCGGGGGGTGCCGATCTGGGCCACGCTGATCGCCCTGATGGAAGGGGACCAGCCGGTCGTCGGACTGGTCTCCGCCCCCGCGCTCGGTCGACGTTGGTGGGCCGCGACCGGACACGGCGCGTACGCCGGTCGGCACACCGCCGCCGCCACCCCGATCAAGGTCTCCGGGGTGGGCCGCCTCGCCGACGCCAGCCTCTGCTACTCGTCGCTCGACGGCTGGGCGGAGAACGGGCGGCTGTCGGCGATGCTCGACCTGCTCCAGGGCGGCTGGCGCAGCCGGGCGTACGGCGACTTCTACGGCTACATGCTGGTGGCCGAGGGGGCGGTCGACGTCATGGTGGAACCGGAGCTGTCGCTCTGGGACCTGGCGGCGCTGATCCCGATCGTCACCGAGGCCGGCGGAACCTTCACCGACCTCGCCGGCCGACCCGGCCCGGCCGGGGGCAACGCCGTGGCCAGCAACGGGCTCCTCCACGACGACCTGTTACGCCGACTCAACCCGTAACAGCCCCTTCACCAGGGCGATTGT
Organism: Micromonospora sp. NPDC050417; assembly: GCF_044458865.1. Lineage (NCBI taxonomy): Bacteria > Bacillati > Actinomycetota > Actinomycetes > Micromonosporales > Micromonosporaceae > Micromonospora > Micromonospora sp. NPDC050417. The sequence continues at coordinate 85,737 of NZ_JBITIH010000026.1, read as the reverse complement.
TCCGCTGCGGGAGCCGGCCGACCGCCTCCCGCCGCCCGGACCGGCAACCTCTATCCTCGCCGGATGGTCTCTGCGGGCTGGTACTTCCTTGCGGCGATGATCGCCGCGTACGGTGTGGCCAACCTGCTCCAGTCGGTGGCGGCGGCGCGGACCACACTGCACCACACCTTTGATGCCGGGCTGCTGCTGCGCCTGGCGTGCCAGCGCACCTACCTGCTCGGGTTGGGCTGCCAGATGCTCGGGTTCACGCTCGCCTTCCTGGCCCGCCGGGACCTGCCGCTGTATCTCGTCCAGGCCGCGGTCGCCGCCGGCCTGGGGGTCACCGCGCTCCTCGGCGTGCTACTGCTCCGTTGGCGGCTGCCGGTCACCGAGGTGGTCCTGCTGGTGCTCCTCCTGGGCGGGATCACCGCCCTGGTGCTGGCCGCCCGACCGGCCCAGTCCCGGCCGCTCGGGCCAGCCGCCGTGGTCACACTGGCCGCCGTGCTCGGTGTGGTCGGGGCACTGGGTTTCTTCGCGGTGCGCCTGCGCGGGGCGCCGGGGTCGGTGGCGCTGGGAGCCCTGGCCGGTCTGGCCTTCTCCTCGGCGGCGGTCGCCGCCCGGCCGCTGGCCTCGGCCGAGTCGTTCGGGGACTTCGTCCGCGACCCGCTGCTCTACCTGCTGGTCGCCCACTCGATCGTCGGCCAACTCCTGCTCGGCCTGGCGATGCAGCGGGGGTCGACCACCGCCGCGGTGGCGGCGATGGACGCCGCGGGCGCGTTGCCGGCCGCCGTGGTCGGGCTGCTGCTGCTCGACGACCGGGTCTGGCCGGGGCGTGAGTGGTTGGCCGTCGTCGGCTTCCTGGTCACCCTGCTCTCCGTCTGCGCCCTCACCCGCTACGCCGAACCCCAGCCCCAGCGGAAAGGAAGGGCCCCTTCTTATCGCTTTTTGTATAGGAAGGGCCCCCTGTTAACGCCGGTCGCCTACACCTCCACGTCGGGGCGGCGCAGGCGCACCACCCGTTCGTAGACCCGCTCCAACGCGCCCCCGGTCCGTTCCCAGGTGTAGCTGCACCGCACCCGGTCCACTGCCGCGTGCCCGTACGCGAACCGCCGGGCGTCGTCGCTGAGCAGCCGGCGCAGGGTCACGCCGAGCGCGCGTACGTCCCCGGGCGGGACCAGCCGTCCGGTCACCTCGTCCACCACCGTGTCGGCGATCCCACCGAGCGCGTAGCCGACCACCGGCACCCCGCACGCCATCGCCTCCAACGGAATCCGCCCGGCCGCCGCGTAGCGCGGGGTGCAGGCGACCACGTCCGCGGAGCGGTACCAGGCCGGCATCTGCTCGTGCGGTACGTCGCCGACCAGGCGTACCTGCTCGCCGACCCCGGTCTGTACGGCGAGTTCGCGCAACCGACGTGCCTCGCCGTACTGGTCCACCTGGTCGGCGGGGGGACCGCCGAGGATGACCAGTTCGGCGTCCCCGATCAACCGGAGCGCCAGGATCAGGTCCTCCTGTCCGTGTCCCGGCGCCAGCCCGCCGACGGAGAGGATCCGGGACCGTCGTTCGCGCGGCTCCGCGTCGCCGTCCGGGGTGAAGCGGTCGATGTCGACGCCGGCCGGGACCACCGTCACCGCGGCCCGGTCCAGCCCCATCCGGGTCAGCTCGTTCACCTCGTCGGTCGACTGGGCCACCGCGAGGTCGACCGCCCGGGTGAGGGCCCGCTCCAGCGGAATCCGCTCACCCGGTCCGGTGTACTCCCGACCGAGGTGGCGAAGTTGTTCGACACCGAGCGAGTGGAAGGTCTGCACGACCGGGATGCTGGTTTCCCGTACCGCGCTCGCCGCGGCCAAACCGCCGATCCAGAAGTGGCCGTGGACGACGTCGGGCGCCCATTCGCCGGACCAGTGTTCGATCAGCCAGCGCCCGAACTCGGGCACGTACGGCACCAGGCTGGCCGTCGCCGCCCGGGTGGACGGGCCGACCGGCACCCGCTCCAGCCGGTAGCCGTCGGTCTCGGTGGTCGACGGCAGTTCCGGGTCCTCCCGTCGCTCGTAGACCCGTACGTCGTGGCCCCTGCCACTGAGTTCGGCGGCCACCCGCGCCACATGCTGCTGGGTGCCGGTCGTCGTACTGGACGGACCGGCGGGACCAGCGTGTGCGCGGACCAGGCCGACGCGCATCGGGCTACCTCCATCAGGGCGGCGGGGCCAGCGGCAGGCTGGCCGGGCTGGTCTCCGGTGGCGGCACGACACCCCTGGTGGCCGGGCCAACGGGCTTCCGATCAGAGTCTCCCGTTAACCAGGCCCCGCGGAGCCGAAACCTCCCAACTCGGTTCGGGGGCGGGCCGCCTGCGGGACCGGCCGGTCGGACGTACCGGACGATCGGCCGGGTCGTACCCCGAAACGCGCAGCGTTCCCGGTGCGGACCGGTCCGCGCGGTCCGGCCGTGACCGGCACGAAGGGCGCGTTCCGGCCCGTGCCGGGCGTGGCGCACCAAGGGGTACGCCGAGCGCCACCTCGGGAGCGCGGTTCCCCGGCCCGTCCCGATCCACTGTGGAATGGGTAGGGCGGTGATCGCCTCGTCCACGGCTGCGGTCAGCGGATAAGGCGATCTGGGCACGAACCACCCGGCTCACGGTCAGGTCGGATGGAACGTCCAGCCGGACACCGGGCGGCAGCCGGCGGTTACGCGGGGACGTCAACGGGTAGTTCCGTCGGTATGCGCGATGACGACTACCCGGTACCCCTCGCCGATCCGGAGGCCGAGGGCCTGCCCGACACCGCCGACGACGACTCGACCGCCTGGGACGACGTCGCCACCGGCCGGGAGGCCGACGGTCGCGAACCGGCCGCGCTCCCGGCGGACAGGCCCCAGGCGGTGGACCGCTTCGGCAACACCGCCCAGGAACAGCTCGACGGCGAGTCGGTGGACTACAAGATCGCGCGCGAGCAGCCCGAGACCCCCGTCGACGATCCGCTCGCCGGGCCGGTCGATCCGGCTATCGCGGCTGAGGCGGACAGCGAGGAGGCCGCTGCCCAGGCCCAGTTCGACGCGGATGTGATCGACCCCGGCCCGACCTCCGATCCGGCCTCGGCGGTGTCGATCTACGACCACGGCAACCTGGGCGGCCCGACCGGTAAGACCGTGGGGCGGCTGGTGGAACAGGACCAGGGTGCCCGGGACGACGTGGAGACCGATGCGGTTGCCGCCGACGCGGGTTCCGCCGGTGGCGGCCCGACGGCCGAGGAACTCGCCGTCCACGAGACCGAACCACCCGGCGACCGGCAGCCCGGCCTGACCCAGCCCCCGCCCTGAGTACGGGTCAGTCGCCCAGGCCCTGCTCGATGGCGTAACGGGTGAGTTCGACCCGGTTGTGCAGTTGCAGCTTGCCCAGCGTGTTCTGTACGTGGTTCTGCACCGTACGGTGCGACAGGCCGAACCGCTCGGCGATCTGCTTGTACGACAGCCCCTTGGCGACGAGCCGGAGCACCTCTGTCTCCCGCTCGGTGAGCCGGGGGGTGCCGTCCTCCTCGGTCGGCTCGGGTGCGGCGGCGAGCCGGCGGTACTCGCCGAGGACCAGCCCGGCAAGCCCCGGAGTGAAGACGGCGTCGCCGGCGGCGGTCCGCCGGACGGCCTCCAGGAACTCGGCCGGGGCGGCCGACTTGATCAGATAACCGGTGGCGCCGGCCTTGACCGCGTCGAGCACACTTTGCTGTTCTCCGCTGGCGGAGAGCATCAGCACCCGGATGCCCGGCACCCGGCCGATCAGGCCGTCGATGACCTCGACGCCGGAGATGTCGGGCAACTGGAGGTCGAGTACGACCACGTCGGGCCGGGTCGCGGCGGCGATCCGGATCGCCTGGCGCCCCTCTCCGGTGGTTGCCACGACGACGTAACCCGCCTCGGTCAGGTCCCGGGCGACCCCCTCACGCCACATCGGATGGTCGTCCACCACCATCACCCGGATCGGGGTGCCCATGCTCATCCGCCCACCCTAGAACGAGCAGCAAGGCCGGCTCACCCACGCTGGGCCGGCAGCTCACCCAGGCTGGGCCGGCAGCTCAGCCGCGCTGCGCCGGCACCCGTAGCTCGACCTCGGTGCCCTGTCCCGGGGCGCTGACGATCCGTACGCTGCCGCCCACCTCGGCGACCCGGCCCCGGATCGACTGGGCCACCCCCAGCCGCCCCTGCTTCTCCGCCTCCGCCAGCCGACCCACCGGCATCCCCGGGCCGTCGTCCCGGATCGACACGGTCACCACGCCGGCTTCCTCCTCGACCAACACCCAGGCCCGCCCGCCACCGTGTCGTACGGCGTTGTCCAACGCCGCACCCACCGCCGCAACGACCTCACGGGCCACATGACCGGGCAGCCGCACCGGGGTGGCCGGCATGGCGATCGAGACCGCCGCCGAGGCGTGACCGCCGAGCAGCGTACGCAGGTCCGTCTCCGCCCCGTCGGGGTCGGCGGCACCACGGGTCGGCCCCCTGGTGGCGATCAGGGACCGCAGCGCCGCCTCCTGTTCACCGGCGAGCCGGGCCAGTTCACCGGCCTCCCCGTCCAGGTGCGCACCGCGCCGCTGGACCAGGGCGAGCACCTGGAGCACCGAGTCGTGGATTCCCCGGGCCAGCCGTTCCCGTTCCCGGGTCGCCGCCTCCAACTCCGTGGCACGTTGCAGCCGCTCCTGTGCGGTCGTGGCGAGCCGGGCGACGTGCCCGACCGCGATCCCGGCCAGCAGCATCAGAATCACCCCGTTCACGGTGGCCTGGATGACCTGGTCCCGCATCAACAGGTCGGTGCCGCCGAGGATGAGCGCCGCGACCGCACCGCGCCGACGGCCGCCGGTGACCGCCCAGGCGAGCACCGGGCCGCCCTGCCACGCGACCGCGAGCGTGGGCACGCCCGAGGCCAACGCGGCCTGCCCCGCCACCCCGACACTGGCCAGCAGCGTCGCCATGACCACCAGCAGGTCGGTGACGAGCAGCGGCCAGCGCCGACGGGCCGGCCGGGCGTACGTGTAGCTGGCGAAGACGGTCCACACGGTCATCGACACCAGCACCGGCACCGCCGCCACCGGGTGGGCGTACTCGTCCAGGTTCAGCCCGACGAGCACGACGACGTACGCCAGGGAGGCGAACCGGAAGACCACGATCGCCCGCCAGAGCGGTGTCTGGAACCCTCCGGACGGCTGCGCGATCGACCTCTCCGACACCGACCGACCATGCCACACGGGGCGGCCGGGGGCAGTCCCCCGCTCCGGCGACAGCCGATCCACGTCGAGCCGGGCCGAGTCCGGGCCGAGCCAGGGCCGAGTCGTACGAGGGCGGCCGGGTAACCCGGCGTAAGGTGGAAAAGCCATAAAGCATCTGACGATCGATGGCGAGCCGACCATGACCAGCAGCGCACCCCGCACGCCGCATCCCGTGCTGCCCGTCGAGCCCTCCCTGCCGGCCGGAGGAACCGCCCCGCTGCTCGCCGAGACCTTCCACCGGGAACAGGTCACCGCGCTGCGGCACTCGGTCGCCGCCCACGCCGAGGCGTCCGGACTGGCCGGCCAACGCCTCGACGACTTCGTACTCGTCGTGAACGAGCTGATCACCAATGCCGTCCTGCACGGCGGCGGTCAGGGACGCCTGCGGCTCTGGCCGGCGACCGGGGCGGTCTGCTGCGAGGTCTCCGACCACGGCACCGGCATCGGCGCCGACCGGTTGGCGGATCGCCGTCGCCCCGGACCGGAGAGCGCGGGCGGATGGGGACTCTGGCTGGCCCGCCGACTCAGCGACGAGATGGCGGTGGAGACGGGTCCCGCCGGCACCACCGTACGGATCACCGCCCGTCTCACCGGCGACCACCCGCCGCCCGACCGCCCTCGGCCGGCCGACCCCGGCGGCGAGGGCCCACCGCCGGTCAGCTGAAGAGCGCGCTGACCGACTCGCCGTTGTGTATCCGGCGCATCGCCTCGGCCAGCGCCGGCGCCACCGAGAGCACCTGCAGCTTCGGCACCCGCTTCGCCATCGGGATCGGCACCGTGTTGGTGCAGACGATCTCCAGTACGCCGTCCTGCTGGCTGAGCCGCTCCAAGGCGTCGCTGGAGAAGAGGCCATGGGTGCAGGCAAGGCGGATCGAGCGGACCTTCAGCTCCCGCAGGTGGTCCATCAGCTCGATCATCGTGCTGCCCTTGGCGATCTCGTCGTCCAACACGATCACGTCCCGGTCGACCACGTCGCCGATCACCGCGCTGATCTGCACCCGGTCGTCGCTGAACCGCTGCTTCGCCCCGGCGGCGACCGGCGTGCCGAGCATCCGGGCGAAGGCCGCCGCCTCCTTGGCGTTGCCCAGGTCGGGCGAGACCACCACGGTCTCGGTCAGGTCGTACCGCTTGAAGTGGTCGGCGAGTTCACGCAACGCGTGCAGGTGGTCGACCGGCACGCTGAAGAATCCGTGCACCTGCGGGGAGTGCAGGGTCAGGGCCAGCACCCGGTCGGCGCCGGCCGAGACCAGCAGGTCGGCGACGAGTCGGGCGCCGATGCTGATCCGCGGCGCGTCCTTCTTGTCCGAACGGGCGTAGGCGTAGTGCGGCAGCACGACGGTGATCCGGCCCGCCGAGGCACCCCGGGCCGCGTCGAGCATCAGCAGCAACTCGACCAGGTTCTCCTGGACCGGAGGAACCAGGGGCTGGATCAGGAAGACGTCACGCTCCCGACAGTTCGCCTGGAGCTGCACCTCCAGACAGTCGTTGGCGAACCGGGAGACCCGGACCGGGTGCAGGGGGACACCGAGATGGGCACAGATCTCGGCGGCCAGCTCAGGATGGGCACTTCCGCTGAAGACGGCGATGTCACGCACGCTCGCATCCTAGGTTTCCGCCACCGTCACCCGGTGTTCGCCGGGCCGCGACGACCGGCGGTGGCAGCACGGACGGGGCATTTACCGGTACGGTGCGGCGGTGACCGAGCAGTACGTCGCCGCCATCGATCAGGGCACCACCTCCTCCCGGTGCATGGTCTTCGACGCCACCGGCACCCCGGTCTCGGTGGCGCAGCGCGAACATCGACAGCACTTCCCGCAGCCCGGCTGGGTCGAACACGACGCCGAGGAGATCTGGGCGAACGTACGGTGGGCGATCCAGGAGGCACTGGACGGCGCCGGGATCGGCCCCGAGCGGCTGGCCGCGATCGGCATCACGAACCAGCGGGAGACGACCCTGGTCTGGGACCGACACACCGGCCGCCCGGTCGCCAACGCCGTCGTCTGGCAGGACACCCGCACCGGGCCGCTGCTCAGACAGCTCGACGAGACGTACGGCGAGGAGCGGATCAGGGCCCGTACCGGTTTGCCGCTGGCGACGTACTTCGCCGGGCCGAAGCTGATGTGGCTGCTGGCCGAGGTCGACGGGTTACGCGAGCGGGCGGTACGCGGGGACGTCCTCTTCGGCACGATGGAGAGCTGGCTGATCTGGAAACTGACCGGCGCGCACGTCACCGACGTGACCAACGCCAGTCGCACCCTGCTGATGGACCTGCGCACCCTGGCCTGGGATCCGGAACTGGTCGACCTGATGGGGATTCCCCCGGCGATGCTGCCGGAGATCCGCGCGAGCGCCGAGGTCTACGGTACGGCGACCGGGCCGCTCGCCGGAGTGCCGGTGGCGAGCGCCCTCGGCGACCAGCAGGCGGCGCTCTTCGGTCAGACCTGCTTCGCCCCGGGCGAGGCGAAGTGCACCTACGGCACCGGCAGTTTCCTGCTGCTGAACACCGGCACCGAGCCGGTGGTCTCCGGGCACGGACTGCTCACCACGGTCGGCTACCGGATCGGCGCCGAGCCGGCGACGTACGCGCTGGAGGGGGCGATCGCGGTGACCGGGTCACTCGTGCAGTGGCTCCGGGACAACCTGGGGTTGATCTCCACCGCGCCCGAGATCGAGGAGTTGGCGCGCAGCGTCGAGGACAACGGCGGCTGCTACGTCGTACCGGCCTTCTCCGGACTGTTCGCGCCGCACTGGCGTGCCGACGCGCGCGGGGTGATCGTCGGCCTCACCGGCTACATCACCCGGGGGCACCTGGCCCGCGCGGTGCTGGAGGCGTCCGCCTGGCAGACCCGGGAGGTGGTGGACGCGATGAACGCCGACTCGGCGGTGCCGCTGACCCGGCTGCGGGTCGACGGCGGCATGACCACCAACGAGCTGCTGATGGGGTTCCTCGCCGACGTACTGGACGTACCGGTGGTCCGGCCGGCGGTGACCGAGACGACCTGTCTCGGTGCCGCGTACGCGGCTGGCCTGGCCGTCGGCTTCTGGCCGGACCTGGAGACGCTTCGGGGCCACTGGCGGCAGGACGCGCTCTGGGAGCCGGCGATGGATCCGGATCACCGGGACCGGGAGCTGCGCAACTGGCGCAAGGCGGTCGCCCGCACCCTCAACTGGGTCGAGGACTGACCGGCGACCTGCGCCGCCGGACAGCCGCTCACCAGGTGCGGCCGGTGAGGCGTTCGTAGACGTCGACGTAGCGGGCGCGGGTCGCGTCGATGACCTCCGCCGGCACCTCGGGCGCGGGCTCCTGCTTGTCCCAGCCGGTGCTGACCGCCCAGTTGCGGACGTACTGCTTGTCGAAGGAGAACTGCCCCCGACCCGGTTGGTACGACTCCGCCGGCCAGAACCGCGACGAGTCGGAGGTGAGCAGCTCGTCGCCGAGGACCAGGGTGCCGTCGGGTGCCCAGCCGAATTCCAGCTTGGTGTCGGCCACCAGGATGCCGCGCTCGGCGGCGAGTTCGGCGCCCCGGCAGTAGACCTCGATGGTGATCTGCCGCAGCCGTTCCGCCGTCTCCGCGCCGACCTTGTCGACCACGTCCGCGAAGGTGATGAACTCGTCGTGCTCGCCGAGCGGCGCCTTCGTCGTCGGGGTGAAGATCGGCTCGGGCAGGATCGACGCCTCGACCAGGCCACGGGGCAGTTCGAGGCCGGAGACCGCGCCGGTGCGCTCGTACTCCTTGAGGCCCAGACCGGTCAGGTAGCCGCGGGCGATGCACTCGACCTGCACGATCTCCAGCCGCTGGACCCGGATGGCCCGGCCGGCGAACTCCGCCGGTACGTCGGTGGCGGAGATGATGTGGTTCGGGACGATGTCGGCGACCTGCTCGAACCACCACAGCGAAAGCGCGGTCAGCAGCTTGCCCTTGTCCGGAATCGGCGTCGGCAGGATCACGTCGTAGACCGACAACCGGTCCGAGGCGACCAGGATCAGATCGTCACCGTCAGCGTAGACGTCCCGGACCTTGCCGGAGTGCAGGAGTTCCACGCGGGCAAGTACATCACGACGGGACGTCCGGGCTGCCGGCCCGTCGCCCCGGTGTGACGAGCGTGGCGCACCAGGACGGCCGAGACTGCCCGGAACAGGACACGGAGCCGTCGACGGCGGAAGGCCGGGCCGCCCCGACGGGGCAGCCCGGCCTGGTCGCGGGTCAGATCCGGGCGCCGACCTCGATTCCGCCCAACGGGCGCAGGAAGGACGACGACGGGATCGTCCCGGTGGCCGTACGCGGGCCGGTGATCGCGCTCCGATCGGTGCTGACCAGGGAGGCGTCGGTCCAGCTACCGCCGAGATCCCAGGAGTTGCCGGCGCCGGTCGAGGCCCCCATCGACACCGCCTGCCCGTTGCTCACCGAGAGGTTGCCGGCCAGCGTGGACCGGGAGTCGGCGACGTCGAAGCCGGTCCCGCCGTTGTCCCAGGCGGTGTTCCGGTCGAGCCGCATCGCACCGGGGTTGGCGTTGTCGATGAACCCGCCCTGGACGTTGTCGAAGGCGATGCTGTTGCGGACCTCGTGACCGGCCGGCAGGTCCTCGTCACCGCCGCCGAGCTTGAACCCGTTGCCGTCGCCGGCGAAGTTCGGGAACCCCCAGCGGTTGACGCCGTTGCCCCAGGCCACCGAGTCCTCGATCAGGATCGGGGAGAGGAACTCCCACGCGTCGAAGCCGTCGTCGACGTTGTTCCACAGCCGGGCGCCCCGGACCACGTTGCCGGCGCCCGAGCCCTCCTTGATCGCCAGCCCGTCCGCGCTCTCCCCGTTCTTGCGCGGATCACGGTTGCCGTAACTGTCCAGGTTGAGCACCTGGTTGTTGCTGGCCTCACCCTGGATCTGCAGGCCGCTCTCGTAGTTGTCCCGGGTGACCAGCCGGTCGAAGACGTTGCCGTGGCAGGTACGGCAGTACACGCCGTATGGACCGTTGGCGATCTCCAGGCCGACCAGCCGCCAGTACGACGCCGCCATGTGGATCGCGCCGCGCTCCGCGTTGGGGATGCTGCCGTCGAGCGGGGCCGGGGTGTGCGGCATCTGTTCGCCGTCGATCAGGACGTGCTCGTTGGCGTACCGGGTGAGGGTGATCGGGGCGGCGGCCGTTCCGCTCCGGGTGATCCGGATGTTGCTGCTCGGCGCGTAGGTGCCGCCCCGGATCGCGATGGTGTCACCGGGCTGGGCCAGATCGACCGCCCGCTGGATGGTCCGCAGTGGACGGTCGAGGGTGCCGGCCGAGCTGTCGTCGCCCGTGGTGGCGACGACCAGGAGGTCGCTCGGCGGCGGCCCGGTGGTCGGCGGCACGGTCGGCGTGGGTGAGCCGGTCGGGCTGGGTGAGCCGGTCGCGGTCGGCGTCGGGTTCGGCGCCCCGGGCTGTACGTCCACGTCGTCGAAGGAGGCCGTGGCCCGGTACGTCTGCAACCCGATCCGCCCGTTGCCGGCCTGACTGGCGCCCTCGCCCACGGGCGTCCCGTCGACCCGGCCCCGTACGGTCGCACCGTCGGCGGTGACGGTGAGGGTGGCCCATGCACCCACCGGTACGGCGACCCGCACCGAGCCGAGCACGGTGACGCTGCCGCCCCGGACGGCGTGCAGTTCGGCCCGGTCGGCGAAGAGCGCCAGCCGGTCGAAGCTGGTCGCACCGGTGGAGCGGGCGGTGACAGCGACGAATCCGGTGGCCGTGCCGTAGCTCAGCGGCTTGACCCGGGCCTGGATCTGGTAGCCGGTCCAGTTTGTCGAGCCGGCGAAGACCCGGGACAGCTCGGCGGCGCTGTTGCCCTGGCGCAGTGCCCGGGTGCCGTCGGTGACCACCGTCCAGGTGCCACCCGACTTGGACCAGCCGTTCGTGTTGCCGTCCTCGAAGTCGTCACCGAAGAGCGCGGCGGCGGAGGCGGTCGCGGTGACCCCGACCAGCGCGGTCAGCACGGCGGCGAGCAGGGCGACGACGATGACCTGGGGCCGTCGGGTCAGAATCGGTCGCTGGGGCGCCATCATGGAGTGTCCTTCCGGTACGGCAACCACGGGCACGAATACGGAGCACGGACTCACAAAGGAAAGCGCTTTCCCTCCCGGGGACGTTACGGATGACTTTCACGTATGTCAATGCCATAACGCCACCGCCACTCGCCGGTCGAGCGATCTCGACCGGACGGCCGTTGACACCCACCGGGCATCCCTGTGTAAATGTTCCCGGTCCAACCCCTTTGACCGGCGCCGACAGGAGATGTTGTGCCCGCTGTTTCCCGCACCCCCGGGCGCCGGGTGTCCAGACTGTGGACCGCCGCGACTCTGGCCATGGTGACGCTGTTGACCAGCACCCTCACCGCCTGCGGCGGCACCAAGGACACCCCGACCGACGAGGCGGTCCGCCTCTCCGTCTTCTGGTGGGGCGGGGAGAAACGCGCCGAACTGACCGAGCGGGCACTACAGCTCTACTCGTCGCGGCACCCCGAGGTGACCTTCCAGGTCACCTGGCAGGGCAACACCGGCTACTACGAGCGCCTCTCCAGCCAGGCGGCCGGCGGCAACGCCCCGGACCTGTTCCAGATCGACGACAACTACCTCACCGAGTACGCCGAGCGGGACATCGTCCTCGACCTGAGCGACCACGTACGCACCGGCCGGATCGACCTCACCAACATGCCGCCCAGCCTCGCCCAGTACGGCCAGCTCAACGGCCGTACGATGGGCGTCGCCGCCGCCGAGAACACTCCCGGCCTGATCTACAACCGGAGCCTGCTGAAGCGGCTCGACCTGCCCGAGCCCTACGTCGGGATGCCGTACGACGAGTTCGTCGACTGGGCGGTCCAGGTGACCGAGAGCACCGACGGCAAGATCGCCGGCACCATGGATCCCTCCGCCGACTACAAGGCGCTGTGGCTGTGGCTGCGGGCGCAGGGCAAGGAGCTCTACCGGGGACGACAACTCGGCTTCACCGAGGCCGACCTCACCCGCTGGTTCGACCTGTGGCGCAACGCCCGCACCTCCGAGGCCACCCCACCGGCGTCGGTGGTCGCCCAGGCGAACAGCGGTGACGTGACCCGCCAACTCGTCGCCACCGGCAAGGCCGCCACCAGCTTCATGTGGTCCAACCAGCTCCCGGAGTTGCAGAAGCTGACCAAGGACGAACTGGGGGTGGTCAGCTACCCCGGCGCGCCCAAGGCCCAATGGGCACGCGCCTCGATGTACTGGGCCGCCTTCCGGGGAACCCGCCACCCCGAAATCGTCGCCGACGTGATCAACTTCCTGGTCAACGACGTGGAGGCCGGACAGATCCTCGGCACCGAACGCGGACTGAGCGCCAACCTGAGCGTCCGCGCGTACGTGGCGGACTCACTCACCGACGAGAGCATGAAACGCTCAGCGTCCTTCGAGACATCGATGGTCGACCGCTTCGGGGCCGCCCCGACGCCACCTCCCCGGGGTCACGCCAAGGTCCGGGCCCTCCTGATCAGCACGGCGGAGAGCGCCCAGGCCGGCAAGGCCACCTCCAAGCAGGCGGCGACCGAGTTCATCAGTCAGGCGAACGCGGCGCTGGCCGGCGGCTGAGCCGACGCCGACCAGCGCGTACCCGCTCGGTCACCGACGACCGGAGCGGCGACGAAGCAGCAGCACCAGCAGCACCACGATCGCCGCCACCACCACCGCGCAGCAGACCAGCCCGAAGATTCCGGCTCCGGCGCCGCCACGACGTCGCGACCGGGCCGCCTCCAGCACGATCTGACCGGTGCCGGAAGAGGCCCAGGCCGACACCGGTACGAGTACGGCCACGGTCGCCGCGCCGAGGACGGCACCCAACCTTGCCCACCACTTTCCAAGAGAAGCCATGCCTACATCCTCGGTCTTGCGCGCAACCCGTACGCACCGCTCGGTCGAATCGGACGCCAACACCCGCCGCTACGGGCGCAGGTCCCGCACCGCACGCCAGGCCGGGTCATAGCGGGAGCGCACCCGTACCCGCCCCTGCTCCCACCCACGGACCGCCTCCCGTACCGGCTCGACCACCCCGGCACCCGCCTCGGCGTACAGGTGAAAGGTCCGGCGCCCGGCGGAGGTCTCGTGCGCGACCAGCGTGGCACCCCCGGCCCCCGCCGTGATCCGCTCCTCCAGCCGGTCCAGAGCCAGCCCCGCCGACCCGGTCGGCAGCCCGGTCCCCGGCTCCGCCTGGTACGGCACCACCACCGCCACGTGGGTGTCGAGCTGCGGCCAGCGGACCGGTTTGAGCGGCTGCCGGATCGCGGCGAGCTGTGGTTGCCCCCCGGTGCGGACACGTTCGAGCGACAGCCAGTTGGTGTCCCGCAGGCGCCGGGCCAACTGGGCCACCACCGCGACCAGTGTCTCGCCCGGCTCGGCCCGGGACGGCAGCGTCGCGCTCGTCTCGACCACACCCACCCAGAGTTCGACCGCGACCTCCCCGAGCAGCCAGTCCAGGGCCAGGAACGCCACCCGGAGCCGATCGGGTTCACCGAGCTGGACGAAGTCCGGGTGGTGGACGACCACGTCCACCTCGTACCGGTCAGCGTCGATCCGGCAGGCGAACCGCAGCTCGGGCAGCTTGACCTCGTGACCGGAGACGGTCAGCGCGGCAGACAGTGAGCCCGGGTCGGGCTGCCGGGTCGAGTGGTACTCCCAGGCTTCGTCGGCGGCCGGCGCCGCCCGCCGCCAGCGCTCGGCGACCGCCCGCAGCCGGGGCGTTCCAACGGCCGAGACCACCAACGCGTACCTCGCTCGGGAGCCCTGGGCGAACTCCCACTCCAATTCCTTGTCGATCGCCCTCACCCGGCGGCTGACCTCGGCGACGAGGTCGTCGGACCAGGCGCTGTCGGCAATGGCCACCTCGACTCGGGGGCGGGCCCCGGACCACCACCGCCAGAATTCCGCGATCGCCCGATCGGTATTCCTGTGCTGGTTCGGAAACAGCATGGCAACGGAGCGTATTACCGATCACCACAATTTTGATCGGCCGATCAGCCGGACTCGCCGATATCCATCGATCGCCCCGCCGGTGACCCGGCGGCCGCAACTGGTCTTGATCAGCGCGGCCGCAGACCACCACCGGCCCGTACGGAACCGTTACGGACCCGCGTTCAGCCGAGCTTCGTCCGGTAGAGCGCCAGCCCGTTGCGGGACTCCTCGGTCGGCGTCTCGGCATGCAGCTTCTCGACGATCGCCAGCGCCCGCTGCCACTGTCTGCGGGCCCGCGCAGGATCGCCGCCCGCCTGTGCCAACTCGGCAAGACGGTCGTGCACACCAGCCTGCGCCAGGCGCGCCGCCAGGTCTGCGGGGTCGAGTGCGACCCGCCGTCGCCACGTCGCCAGCGCCTGGTCGAAGAGCGTACGGGCGAGTGCCGGCTCCCCGGCGTCGCGCACCCAGTCAGCCAGGCGCTCGCACGCTCGCGCCAGGTCACGGTGGAACGTGCCGTTGTCCGGGAAACGGTGCACGAGAGTCTGCGCGACCTCCAGCGAACGTTCGAGATTTCCGCGTACCTCCTGCGGTTCTCCGTTCGAGACGAAGTAGTCGGCCATCCGGCGGAACGCCGTGCCAAGGTCTCGTTTCCCGTCGACGCTGTCGGGGTCGGCGTCGGCGAGTCGCTCGGCCAACTCGACCGCGCCCACGAAATGCTGTCGGGCGCAGGCAGGATCACCGAGGCCGAGATCCATGTCGCCGAGTTGCCAGTAGGAAACGATCAGCTCGCGCTGGTACGCGATGCTGCCCGGGTTCGCCTCGGCCAACCGGTTCACGATCGAGGCCGCCTCCATGATGAGTTCCCGGGCCTGGTCGGCCTCGGCACCGGCAGCTCCGACCAGGTCGGCCAGGGCACTCACCGCGTCGAGCAGGTTCGCCAGCAGGCCCTCGTTCTCCGGGTCGGCCTCCACCAGCGGACGCCAGATGGTCAGAGCCTGCTCGACCAGTTGCCGGGCCTGCGCCGGGTCCTCGGCGGCACGGCACACGGCGGCAAGCGTGACGAGGCCGACGCCCAGGTCGTCGTGGAGTGACGGGTTGTCGGGGTCGGCCTCGGCCAGTCGCTGGCGAATCCGCAGCGACTGGTCCGCCGCCTCACGGGCCGGCCCGATCTCGGCACAGTCGAGTGCCAGTTGGGCGATCTTCTGGTAGCTCAGGCCCAGGTTGCGCTGGTACTGGACGTCTTCCGGGTCAACCTCGCACAAATGCATGTCTATGTGGAGCGCCTGCTCGTAGTGGCTGTGCGCCTCGGCCATGCGGCCCAGGTGGCGCAGCAGTCGACCCTGGCTGTCCAACGCGGAACTGAGTTCGACCAGCGCCTCCGGAGCCTGCGGCTCGACCTCGACCAGGCCGGCGGTCAGGGCGACCACCTCCTCCCCCTTGGCCGCCGCCGCGGCGGTGCTGCCGGTGGCCTCCAACGCGTCCCGTTCGCGGCGGACCAGTTCGAGGTACGCGACGTGGTCGGTCGGGAAACCCGGGGTCACCTCGCCGAGGAAGGCGGCGACGGTCAACTCCCCGTCCAGACTCGGCAGCAGCTTCTCGGCGAACGTGGCCAACTCGTCGAACCGGTCGGCAGCCCGGAGGTGGTAGACGGCCTCGGTGAGGTCCTCGAAGCCGGCCCGGTTGGCCTCCACGATCCGGTGGCACATCAGGGCGGCCCGCCGGTGCCGGTCGAGGCGCTGCTCCCCCTGCAGGTCCGCCAGGGCCTCCCTGACCCAGGACTCCACCAACACCCCGTCGTCCCTGGAGGTGACCAACGTGAAACCGAGCAGCCGCTCGATGTGCGCGGCCATCGCGGCAAGGTCCTCGTCGGAGGGTTCTCGCTCGTGGACGGCGAACGCGAGGTCGTCACCGGTCAGCGGTACGCGCGACACCGCGGCCTGGAGCAGCGCCTCACGTTCCGCCGAGGTGAGCAGGTCGAGCAGTTCACCGAGGAGCATGTCTCGGGCGCCGAGGGCGATCGCCTGGCGGGTCGCCTCGGCCGCGTCGGGGGCCTTCGCCGCCGACCGGGCGAGTTCGAGCCGCTCCTGTTCGGCGAGCCGACGCAACCGCTCGGTCACCTCCGGCAGCCGTGCCGTACCGGCCTTGCCGCGCAGCAGGGCGTCGACGAACTCAAGCAGCCGGGGATGCCCACCGACCGCCTGCACCACCGTGTCGCGGTCGGTGGAGGAGAGTTCCCGCAGTGCCGGCAGGCGCAACAGCAGCCGGCCCAGTTCGGCGTCGCTCAACCTCGACACCTCGACCCGGAGCAACGGCAACAGGCGCGGTATCGGATGCCGGCTGGTCACCAGGATCTTGCCGCGCTCCGCCGCCTGGCACAGTTCCCCGAAGACCTCCGCGAATCCCGGGTCGAGGAAGTCGTCGCCGCCGACAGTGAGGTTCTGTTCGAAGTCGTCGAAGACGATCAGCAGGCGCTGGTTCCGCAGCGCCTCGGTGATCGCCGTCAGCGCGAGCGACTGGTCCTCGTGGTCACCGACACCCGCCCCGGCCCCGGTGGCGGCGATCTCCTCGATGAGCTGGGGCGGGTTCCACGAACCGCCGTGCACGACGATCGACCACGGGTCCTCGATGTCGTCCCGCAACCGGTCGATCGCCCGACCGACCAGGGCGGTCTTGCCGATCCCACCGACCCCCGTCAGCACCACCCCGTTGACCAGGGCGGACTGCCCGCTCGGCGCGACCTCGTCACGAAGGGTTCGCAGCACGACCCGCAGCTCTCCGCGCCGGCCGACCAACTCGCCGAGGGCCAGTTCGCGTACGCCGGCACCGGTGGGAAGCTCGGTCGGGTTGGACAGCGGCTCGGGCCGCGCCACGGCGTCCCAGAGCGGGCCGTCCCCGGTGGCGAAGAGGGTCGGCACCGCGTACTCCGGACGACTGGACGATTCGGCGCGTACCGCCTCCTCGTACATCTCCGACCTTGCCCCGGCCAGGGCCGTCGCGACGGAGGTGTTCTCCTCGGCCAGGGTCCGGTAGACGCTCGTGATCAAGCTGGTCGCGTAGCGATCGGTCACCGTGGTCTGCATCGCGATCACCCGGGGGGCGCCGTGCCGCAGCAGGGTGGCCGCGAGGCCCGCGTCGGCGTCGGCCGCGCCGCCACAGCTGGAGAGCACGATCAGTGGCACCGGACGGCCGCCGCGCCGCAGCGCGCGTACGAGATCCTCGGCCTTGACCTCGACCGCGTTACCGTCCCGGTCCTCCAGCTCCACCCCGTACGGCGACCCGTGCGCCGACAGGTGCAGCACGTGGTAAGCGTCGCGCCGCAGCGCGTCGGCGATCTCCTGCGGGCCGGCCACCTCCAGGATGGTCACCTCGGCCCGGCCGAGCCCACCGACCACGCTGACGATGGCCTGCATCTCGGCCTCGATGTCCAGCGCCGGGCTCTCGGTGTGTTCGGGCGCGCCGACCGCGACCAGGATCTTCAACGGTCCCGGGGTCGGCGGGTGCGTCCGATCCGGCAGGCCGGCCATGGTCCGGGTGAAACGCACGCCCTCGACCGTGGCCAGCACCCGCTGGTCGGTGAGGCGAAGAATCTCGAACGGCAGTTCGTGGGCCGGGCCGTCGGCGGTGACCACAACGTCGATTACCGTGCCCTCGGTGGCCTCCGCGACGAGTGTGGTGAGCTGATCGAGGGAGTCGGCGTCGAACAGCGCCGCCGACAGCCGCTGTCCCAGACGGGCCAGCCGCGCGTCGGCGTCCGGCAGATCCAGCAGCGACCAGACCTCGTCCCGACCGAACGGCAGCGGTTCGTCCCGTTCGCAGAGAACTGTTCCAGCGAGCGTGGCGGTGCTGCGGAGCCGGCTGCGCGCCACGCTGACCTCCAGGCGCAGCTCGTGCCGGGGGGTGGAGTCCACCGTCCCGCACCGCCGGTGGAGTTCCGCGACCAGGGCGGCGACTCCGCGCCTGCTCAGCGTACGGAGCCGGTGCCGGGTGCCGGTGTGGCCGGAGAGGGTGGACGGCAGGTCGCGTACGGTGCCGCCGGGCAACACCACCGGCACAACCTCGGCAGTGGCCTTCTCGGCGCCGTCGAGCATGCTCCCGATCGCACGGACGGCGCGCCACAGGTCCGGGTCGACGTCGACCGGCTCGGCAGCCCCCGCGACCTCGCGGTAGAGCGGCGAGCCGACGAGTACGACCAGCTCGGTGCCGTCCAGCTCCATCCCGGCCAATTCGGCCGGTGCGGGCAACTCGACGTCCAGCCCCCCGGCTCGCAGGAGGATCCAGAGGTCCCGCACGGCGTCGACGTGCACCGCGTCGTCGGGTGCGTACGCAATCAGAATGCGACCGGCTCCGCTTGTCATGCGCAACATGATGGCAGGACTGTCGATCTTGGATGCATGGACAGCAGCAGTACAGGAACGGGAAGTACGGGATGGCCTGCAGGGGCGGGCGAGGACATCCGCCCCCGTAGGGAAGAGATGGAGCCGCGCTGACCGCGGCCGGCCACCGCCGCTGACATCCCGGTCGACGAGGTTAGGGGCCGCTGTCACTGCTGGTGGTCCACGTCGAGCCGCCGCACCATCGGCTGCGCCGCCTTGCGCCGGCCCCGCCCAGCATCAGCCCCCGCAGATACCGAAGACCGCCCGCCCGCCGATCCGATCGCAGCAACCGTGCGAGAGGCGAGGGCGGATCGCCGATCCGCCCCTGCCTTTCGAGCCGCGGCCAAATGTGTTGCGGCGAGAGGTTAACCGGCGATTTCGACAGCCTCCCAGAGCCGACGTACCTCCTTACTGCGTTCCTCCCAGGCAGCAATACGATCCGGAGCGGTGATGGGAGCGTCCAAGATGCTTTCGTCGATGGCGAACGCGTCGACGAGGAGCGGAAGGTGCTCGGTCAGTTCTTGGCAGGTTTCCGCGTACTCGCTCTCGATACGGTCGAAGGCTTCCGGCGACAGGTGGCCGTTGGCGAGATAGAAGCCGCCGTGCGACCGGACGTGGCCGAGCACGAAAAGCTTCGCGGTCAGCCGCAGTGCGATGCGCGGATTCCCGACCGGCGCTGCCGCAATTGCCTTCAGAAACGATTCGAGCGCGCGCCGCTCGGCATAGGACTCGGTCAACCGCATAGCATCCGGGATGCATCGGTTCCACCTGTCGAAGACCGTTCCCTCGCCTAGTGGGCCGCGCAGGTTCTTCGCCACCCGATCGTAGAGATGGCTTTCCCGAGCTTGGAAGAGGTGCAGCCAGTCCAGCGGGTCGTCGTACGCCTCGACCAGCTTGGTTTCCACGGCCGGCGGCGCATACCCCGAGCCCAGCGCAAGATGACGGCCGGCAGTGAGCCGGAGCACCTGGATGTCGCCTTCCGCGGTCAGCGATCCCTGGCACAGGCCGAGATAGTCCGCGATGCGGTTGACCGAAAACATCGCATGTGCGCCGCAGCGTTCACGGCACTCCTGTATCACTCGTTGGGATGCGGTGACCAGGTAGGATTTTGCCACGATTCCGGCGAGCTGAATGTCCGGATCACCGAGATTCGAAGCGCGCACCAGGTCTGCCTTCATGTCGTTCACGAAGAACGTGCAGGCGTAGGTGGTCGCGAGCGCACCGAAGAGAGAATGCTGAACGTTTTGGAATTCAAGCATTGGTCTGCGATGACCGTGGAAGGCACGGATCCCGCGGGTCTGGACGTAGCGCGCCAAGATCAGGGTTGCGGCTCGGGCGCTCGCCACAGCAGCCGCAGACAGCGCCACACGCCCGAAGGTGAACTGCGATGCGGTGAGCCGGAACGCGCTGTGCGGCCCCATCCCTGGCGCGAAGGCGAAACGGCCCTCTCGGTCAATCTCCGCAATACCTGCGGATAGCCAGCCCGAAAATGGCACCCGCACGTTGTTGAACGAGGTAACCGCGTTGTCCATAGGGAAGAACGGCTTGTCCGGCATCGGCATGATGTCAACGCCCGGAGCCGGGTTCCCGTCCGCATCGCGTAATTGCGCGACGAAGGGGAAGATCCCGTGAGCGACACCGTCGATGACCAGGCGGGCCACCACGACAGTGACCCTGGGCACCGCCGCCCCTACGTTCGGCATGAACTTCCGCGCCCCAGGATTGGGGGTGTTCAGCAAGAAGCTACGGGTGGAATGATCGTAAGTAGCCGTGGTCTCGAGGAAAGCGACATTCGATCCGCACCCGTACTCGTTGATCAGCATCACACCGACGCTGTCGGCCGTGTCTAATTGATCAAGATACGGCCGGAGGTCATCGCGATCGCCACCGAGGGTAAGCAATGAGCTGACGGTCAGATTGTAATGACCAGAGATCAAAGGCAGAAGGTCTGGTACATGCGTACATGCCCATTCATAGAAGGCGAGCAGCAGCCTGGGGTTGCGCGCGACCTCGGTGGCCTTGCCGATCCTGGTCGCAGCGTGACGCAACATCGCGTACGAATTCATCGCCCTCGCGGGCATCGAGAGCCCATCAACGGGCCGAAAGTTCTCGTCCGCGAATATCTGTTGAACCTGGTTATGATACCCCTCATACTGGTGGTCATAAACAAGATCAGTCAGCGCATTGACCATTCTGAACTCTCCTCGTCTGCCATGGGGCAGGGATCTTACTTGGACATCACCAGGACAGCGTTATGTCCCCCAAAGCCGAAGGCATTACTCACGGCTAGTTCGACCGAAGCAGGAGTTGCCTTGGTGGCGACGTTGATATCTACTCCAGGATCATGAAGTAGCAGATTTGCGGTAGGCGGGATGACCTGGTGGTACAGGGTCATGGCCGTGTATGCGGCCTCGATGGCTCCCGCCGCCCCAAGCGTATGACCGATGACACCCTTGGCGGACGTGGTGATCGCGTGCGGAAACAGGCCCTCAATGCACTTCGCTTCTATCGCGTCGTTAAGTTTCGTGGCGCTGCCGTGTGCGTTTACATGCTGCACATCGGCCGTGGATATGCCGGCGTCGAGGCACGCCTCGCGCGCCGCCGAACGCGCCCCCCGGCCTTCCGGGTGTGGGGACGTGATGTGGTGCGCATCAGCGGAGTTCCCGTAGCCCGCCACCTGGGCCCAGGTCCGGGCGCCGCGCGCAGCCGCGTCGGCAGGCCGTTCGAGAACGAGCATCCCGGCCCCTTCGCCCATGACAAAGCCGTCCCGATCGGCAGCGAACGGTCGGGATGCGGTAGCAGGATCGTGATTGCGTGTGGAGAGAGTGCCCATACGAGCGAATCCGGATACGAAAAGTGGGGTTATCGCGGCTTCCGCACCGCCCGCGATGACGATGTCACAACGACCAGAGTTCAGCAGGTCACGCGCGACGCCGATTGCGCTGGCACCGGACGCGCAGGCGGTCGAAACGACCATGTTCTGGCCCTGGGCGTTGCAGTGGATGCCCACCAAGCCAGCGGTCATGTTCACCAGATGCATCGGCAGGAACATGGGCGAGACAGCCTGTGGCCCTCGACGAAACAACCGGTCGTTTTGTTCAGCGGCGGTTCGGGCGCCACCGACGCAACTGCCGATTACGACGCCGACCCGGGCGGCTTCCCAGGTCGCGGGATCAAGACCGGCGTCCGATATCGCCTCTCGGGCCGCAACCAGCGCGAATTGCGTCACGGGGTCGAGGTGCCAGGCAACCTTACCGCCCAGCAGGTCAACGGCGTCGAAATCGGGCACCCGGCACGCGAAGGTGACCGGTAGATCCTTCATATCGTCATGGCTCGTCGCTGTGGAGATGCCGGAACAGAGCCGCTCCCAGTTAGCAGCCGCGCCGATCCCCGCCGGTGTGACGAGGCCAATTCCAGTGACCGCGACCGGATCAGCCATTCGCGCTCTCCAGTTGCGCGGTGAGCATTTCCGCGATCTCGCGCAGGGTGCGGTCCGCTATCGCCGATTCGTCGACCGAGGTCCCGATGACTCCCTCAAGCACGTCGGCCATCTCCACGGAGGCGAGTGAGTCCAGGTCCAGGTCTCTGACGGTCGAATCTGGCGTGATCACCTCAACATCGACGAAAAACCGCTCGCTCAACACCTTTACAATCTGTTCGTATACATCACTCATGACCCACTCCTCCGCTTCGAGCATTACCTGAAAATTAGCGGCCGGGACACATTGCCCGACTGCGGGCATTACCTTGCCCGCAAACGTGCGGGCAGGCTGATCTGGATTAGAGTGCTACCGCATTGCGGTAACTGCGTGTCCGCTCCATGTAGGCGGTCGCGGTGGCTTCAATGAGGCCGAGTTCCTCCCGGGTCAACTTCCGCCTCACTCGTGCGGGTACCCCGGTGACAAGAGATTCCGACGGCACTTTCAGACCTTGTGGAACGAGGGCATGTGCCGCCACCAGCGAACGGGCTCCGATGTCCGCGCCATTGAGCACGGTGGCCCCCATGCCAACCAGAGCACCATCACCGATCACACAGCCGTGTATCACCGCACCGTGCCCTACCGAGACCCCAGTCCCGACATAGACCGGGTACTCTGGATCCGCGTGCACCGTGCAGTTGTCCTGGATATTGCTTTCCGGGCCGATCACGATCGGAGAACTTTCGCTGCGCAGTACGGCGTGATACCACACGCTCGCGTTGGCGCCGACATTCACATTACCTACGACAACTGCGGTAGGAGCAACGAAAGCATCTGGGTCGATGACTGGGATCCAGGCTTCCAACCTCATTATCAGGGCTCCGTCACGCATGCTCTACAGCCCCCACCGTGCAGATAGACGTCTGATCACCGAGCGGTGAGATTCCTTGCATCTGACAACAACTATGAAAATTTCGCAATCAGAGAGTCTCGTATTCAAATCGATGCGGTTTCCAAACGATCAGGCGCCATCGCTCACGGGCCCCGAGCAAAGAAATTGAGGGGCGCTGGCACGACGTTCCAAACAGGAACATGCCGCCACAGTACCTTCGAGAAGGCACAATGAAGAAAATGCCCGCAACGAGCCCGTGTCCCGCTTGTCGCTTATCGCTTGTTGGCACACAGTATCGGAGTCGTCGCGCTGATCCAAGAGCACTTCGGCAAGAGCGGCAGCCCTGAGCCCACCACAATGCTCACTGACTGTGAGATCAACATTCGAAATCATCTAATTTCCCTGGCTGGCCGCTCACCCAGGGGTCGCATTCAGTAATTCAACACACAGCCCCTTGTGAACCGTCTCACGACATTGAGCAAATGCCAGTCAGATGCATTAAGCGTCTGGTCAGCGGTCGTTGGATGTCTGCGGATCGTGTCGGGTCCATGCCATCGTCCCGACCGCCGGCGCCTTGGGACGAGCTTCTCCCGATGGCGCGGAGGGTTGATTAGCAGCCAGAACCCGCTTACGGGTGAGGTTCACTGGTATAGGCGCATCGATGTTCTTTGCGTACCGGGCGGCTTCGCGCTCGTCCGGTGGCAGCCAGCCCAGGTTCGTCTGGGTGCGTTCGCGGTTCTACCACCTCTGCGTGAGCGCAGACCGCGTCCTCGCCTCGCCACGGGTCGGCCAGCGACCGGTAGGCCGGTTCGATCTCCAGAGTGGAGCAGGGCCCGTTTGGCGCGACCGTCGCCAACAATCCCATCATGGGCAAGATCCCGTTGTCCGACCCGTGCTCCAGCACGCACAGGACGAGGCCGGTTACATCGTCTGAGGTCTTCCGCCCGACGATCCGGGTCGAGACGTGGCACGGACCGCGGCCGGCCACAGCACGCCGTCACCGCAGGCGTTCCGGGTCGCGTCCGCCATCCACAGCGTGTTCGGGGCCTCGGCAGTGAAGGCCCGGTTGACCAGGTACGGCACGGGTCGGCCTTCGGGTTCTACTTCGTGGACCCACCGCGCCAACCCCGGCGCAGGAACGGCCCCTTACCGCAACCCGGGACCGGGAGTGGATCGGCCTCCCGCCAGCTCGTCTCGCCTCGTTCTTTTTCATGTTCCCGGACCGTTCCCGGAACAAAGAGCAAGAGCCCGCCCCCAGAAAATCGGGGACGGGCTCTGACTGGTGTTTCTCTCGTAGCGGGGACAGGATTTGAACCTGCGACCTCTGGGTTATGAGCCCAGCGAGCTACCGAGCTGCTCCACCCCGCGTCGGCCTGTTAACACTAGCGCACTGGCACACGTGCCCGCAAAACGAGCCCCCACAAACTGTTGCCCACCACGCTGACCAGGGGATTCGTTCGACAAATGGCGAGAAGCAAGAAGCTTGGCGGGCCGGAACGAGACAACCGTTCCGGCCCGCCAAGCTTCTTTTTCTGCTATTCGCCTACGCTCAGCCGCTTGGCGTGGCGGGCGGCGCACTCGGCGTGGTCGCCGTCTGGGGCGTGGCCGCACTCGGTGTCGGTGAGGCACCGGCGATCCCAGCCGCTCGCTGGGCCGCCTGGAACTCCGTGAGCGCGGCATCCAGGGTCTTGAGCGACTTACCCCACCGCTCGACGTCACCGGACGCCTGAGCGGCCTGCACCTCGGCGATAGCCGCCTGGACCTTCTGCGCCGCCACTGCCAGCTCACCGGTGAGAGCCGGCGGTGCGCTCGGCGTGGTCGGAGGGTTGTCGCTCGGCGGTGGTGGCGGCGTACCGCCCGGTGGCGGAGTGGTGCCGGGGGCCGTCTTGCCCTGCTCGACAAGCTGTTTGATGCCGTCCTGCAGGTTGTTGGCCAGCACCACGTACTCGCCGCCGTCGCCGTACGAGAGCAGCACCCGCTGCAACAACGGGTACGCGTTCTGCTGGTTGCTCTTCACGTAGACCGGCTCGACGTAGAGCATGCCGTCGCCGAAGGGCAACGAGAGCAGGTTGCCGTACTGCACCTGGGCCTGGTTCGACGAGAGCAGGTTGAGTTCCTGCCGGATCGCCGCGTTGTTGGTCATCTTCTGGTGGACCTGCACCGGCCCGGAGACCGCCGTCTGGTCCGGCAGCTCCACCACCTGCAACTGCGGCTGCCCGTTCACGTACGACCCGGAGATCAGCGCGGCCAGGTTCTGCCGGCTCGCCGGGGTCACCGCCGAGGTGAGTTGGAACCGGGGCGACTCCTGCCCAGGAAGCTGGGTGAACAGGTAGTACGGGGGCTGCCGCTGGCCGGTGTCGGGGGCGTCCGGGACGTTCGGCACCTCCCAGAAGTCCTGCCCGGAGAAGAACTCCGACGGGTCGGTGACGTGGAACTTGGCCAGCAGGTTGCGCTGCACCTTGAACAGGTCGGCCGGGTAGCGGAAGTGTGCGGCCAGGTCGGCCGGGATCTGCGACTTCGGCACCACCAGGTCACCACCGAAGGCCTTGTTCCATGCCTTGAGCACCGGGTCGGCCTCGTCGAACTCGTAGAGCTTCACGGTGCCGTCGTACGCGTCGACCGTCGCCTTGACCGAGTTGCGGATGTAGTTGACGTTCTCTCGGGCCAGTTGGAAGGTGCCCCGACCGGTCAGCTCGTCGGCCGTCTCGGTCTGGAGATTCACCTGCTCCGCGTAGGGGTAGGTCGCCGCCGTGGTGTAGCCGTCGATGATCCACTGGATCCGACCGTCGATCAGCGCGGGATACGGGTCGCCGTCGAGGGTCAGGAAGGGGGCCACCTTCTCCACCCGGTCGCGCGGGTTACGTACGTAGAGCAGCTTGGAGTTCTCGTTCACCGCGGCGGAGAGCAGGAAGTTGCTCTCCTGCTCCTTGATCGCGTAGAGCAGCTTGCGGGTGAACGAGCCAATCTCCACCCCACCGGCACCGCTGTACGTGTAGGTCTGCCCGCCGCCGTTCTCGCTCTCCCCGCCGGTCGGCCGGTCGAACTCGACGTTGCGGTTCGAGTCGGTCTGGCCGACGATCGCGTAGTCGCTGTCGTCCATCTGCTCGCCGTAGTAGATCCGCGGCTGTTCCGCCGGGATCTGCTCGGTCGACGACGAACAGGTCTGCTGCGCCTGGTCGCCGAGGAAGCCGGAGACGAAGAACGGCTGGCCACCGCAGACCACCTGGTTCGCGGGTGCGCTGACGAGGCCGTAGCCGTGGGTGAAGACGGTGTGCCGGTTGATCCAGTTGCTCTGCTGCGTGGTCAGCTCGCCGTAGTTGATCTCACGCATGCCGACGACGTAGTCCTGCGTGGCGCCGTTGACCGTGTAGCGGTCGATGTCGAGCTTGGGACCGAAGTCGTAGAAGCCCCGCACCTGCTGCAACTGGGTGTAGGTCTCGGAGATCAACTGCGGGTCGAGCAGCCGGATGTTCGGCACCACCGAGGTGTCGGTGGCGAGCGTGGCCGGGGGTTTCAGGTTTCCGGCGCCGTACGGGGCGGTCTGCGTGGCGGCCAGCCCGAAGGAGGCCCGGGTCGCCTCGATGCTGCGCTCGATGTACTGCGATTCCTTGTCCTTGAGGCTCGGCTTGACCTCGAAGGTCTGCACCGCCCAGGGGTAGATGCCGCCGATCGCCACCGCCGAGATGCCGAGCAGGGCCAGCGAGATGCCCGGCCAGACCAGGTTGCGCATCACGGCGTTGGAGAACACGATGATCGCGATCGCGACCACCACCGAGATGTAGGCCAGGATCTCCTTCGCCGGCAGCAGCGCGTTGATGTCGGAGTAGCCGGCGCCGTAGGTGTTGACGCTCTCGTTGAACTCCAGCAGCATCGCCCGCCGGTCCAGCACGTACGCAACCGCCTTGAGCAGCACGAAGACCGCTACCAGGGTGGTCAGGTGGGCCCGCGCGGCGTTGGTCATCCGATCCCCGACGCCCTGGAGCCGCACCCCGCCGAAGATGTAGTGCACGGCGAGCGCACCGATCACCGAGAGAACCACGGCGGTGAAGCCGACCCCGAGCAGGTAGCGCCAGAACGGGAACTGGAAGACGTAGAAGCCGATGTCGATACCGAACTCGGGGTCCTTGACGCCGAAGCTGCCGCCGTTGCGGAACAACAGCCACTGGCTCCAGCGGCTCTGCGCGCTGAGGCCGGCGAAGAGGCCGACGATCACCGCGAGCGCGCTGATCCAGGCACCGATCCTCGGTGCCAGCACCATCCGGTAGCGCTCCAGCGTCGCCTGTTCGGCCGAGTGCGGGCGCAGCACCGGGCGCAGCCGGTAGGCGAGCCAGAGATTGCCGCCGACCACTGCGGCCATGGCGAACCCGACCGCGGCGAACAACAGGATCCGGGTCACCAGGACGTCGGTGAAGACCTGAGTGAACTTCACCTCGTCGAACCAGAGCCAGTCGGTCCACGCCTGGACCCCCCAGCCCAGCAGGGTGAACAGCAGGAACACCCCGACCAGCACACCGACCGTGACTCGGCCACGGCGACTCATTCTCGGTAGGGGACTGCTACGCATGACCACTGTTGGCTCCGCTCCACGGTGATCGGCTCCGACCAGGCACCCAGAGTACGGGGTCCACCTGAGCGGGATGAGCCCAAGGTGAACACGTTAGGTCAACAGCGTGGCGGTTGACCTCCGGTGCGTAGCAGATTCAACGCGTTGAGTGCGTCCTTGAGCGTGGCCACCCGGTACAGCGGCAGACCTGGCTGGGGATTGCGGACCGCCTCGGCGCAGTTGTCCGCCGGCACCAGGAACGAGACCGCGCCGGCCTGCTTCGCCCCGACCAGCTTCTGCGGGATGCCGCCGATCGGCCCGACGTTGCCCTCGTCGTCGATGGTCCCGGTGCCGGCGATGATCTTCCCGCCGGTCAGGTCCTCGGGGGTGAGCTTGTCGATGATGCCCAGGGTGAACATGAGCCCTGCGCTGGGGCCGCCGATGTCGTTGAGGTCGATCTTCAGCTCGAACGGGTGCGGCTGCCGCTGCTCGATCTCCACCCCGATCCGCGGCGGCTGACCGCTGGCGGCGGTGGTGGTGACGGTGGTGGTCGAGGCGACGCCGCCGCGTTGGAAGCCGATGGTGAGCGCGGTGCCGGCCGGCTGGGCCCGGACCAGCTCGGTGAGCTTCGTGGCGGTGGTGACCGGCTGCCCGTTCACCGTCGTGATCACGTCATCGGGCTTGAGCCGGTCCACCGACGGCCCGCCCGGGGTGACAACCTTGACCGTGACCTGCACCGGGAAGCCCAGTTCGGTCAGGGCAGCGGTCTCGGCGCTGGTCTGCGACGCGGTGAAGTCCTCGGCGTTGCGCTCGTCGACCTGCTGCTGCGTCTGCCCCGGCGGGTAGATCAGCTCGCGCGGCACCACCGCCTCGGAGTCCGAGAGCCAGCCGGAGATCGCCGACAGCAGCCGCACGTCGGGCTGCACGCCAACCGTGGTCAGCCGTAGCTGCCCCGCCGAACTGGAGGTCTCCCGGCCGGTCACCTTGATCACCTCCTTGCCGTCCTCGGAGCCCAACGTGTTGACCGTCGGGCCGGGTCCGAGCACCACGTACGGGATCGGTGTCCCGACCACGCCAAGGCTGAGCAGGGCGGTGAGCAGTGCACCGAGCAGGACTGTGACCCCGCGACGTCTCATGCGGCAGAGCGTACCGAGCCCCCATGGGGGTCCCGCTGGTCGAACCCCTAGTTCTCCCTGAGCACAATTCGTGGACCGGCATTCTGCCCCTTCGCGCGCGTACCGTGGACGGGTGCCTGATATTCCGTTCGGCTTCGCGCTCCCCGGTGGCCAGCCACCTGACCCCAACGACCCGCAGCAGATGCAGCAGTTCATGGCTCAGCTGCAGCAACTGCTCGCCGCCCCGGGCAGCGGCCCGGTCAACTGGGACCTGGCCCGCCAGGTGGCGGCCAGCCAGCTCAGCTCGACCGGAGACCCGGCGGTCACCCCGTTCGAGCGACACGCCGTGGAAGAGGCGCTGCGCCTCGCCGACCTGTGGCTGGAGCCCAGCTCCGCGCTTCCGTCGGGCATCCAGACCTCGGTGGCGTGGAACCGCAACGAGTGGATCTACCGGACCCTCGACGTCTGGCGCAAACTCTGCGACCCGGTCGCCGGCCGGATGGTCGGGGCCATGGGTGACCTGGTGCCACCGGAGGCCCGCGCCCAGCTCGGCCCGATGCAGTCGATGGTCGCCACCCTCGGCGGGGCCCTGTTCGGCGGACAGCTCGGCCAGGCGCTCGGCTCGCTCGCCGCCGAGGTGCTCTCGGCCGGGGACATCGGGCTGCCGCTCGGACCGGCTGGCACGGCCGCGCTGGTCCCGGCGAACATCCGGGAGTACGGCGCCGGCCTGGAGTTGCCGGAGGACGAGGTTCGGCTCTACGTGGCGCTACGCGAAGCGGCTCACCAGCGGCTCTTCGGGCACGTGCCGTGGCTGCGCGGACACGTCCTCACCGCCGTCGAGACGTACGCCGCGGGCATCACGGTCAACCGTGAGGCGATCGAGGAGGCGATGGGGCGGGTCGACCCGACCAATCCCGAGTCGGTGCAGGCGCTGGCCCTGGAGGGCATCTTCACCCCCGAGGACACACCGTCGCAGAAGGCGTCGCTGGCCCGGCTGGAGACAGCGTTGGCCCTGGTCGAGGGGTGGGTCTGTCACGTCGTCGACAGTGCCGCCGCAGAGCGGCTGCCGAACGTGGTGAGGCTCGGCGAGGCGTTCCGCCGCCGCCGGGCGGCGGGCGGACCGGCCGAGCAGACCTTCGCCGCTCTGGTGGGGCTGGAGTTGCGGCCCCGACGGCTGCGGGAGGCCGCGGCGCTCTGGGCCGCGCTGACCGAGTACCGGGGAATCGCCGGGCGGGACGCCGTCTGGGGGCACCCGGACCTGCTTCCCTCCGGCGAGGAGTTCGCCGACCCGGAGGGCTTCGCCCGCGCTCAGCTCGACCTCAACGAACTGGACACGTTCGACTTCACCCAGCCGGGCGGCCCGGAGGGCGGTGACCGCATCAGCGGTGACCAGACCGACGAGGGCCCGGAGCACCCCGGGGAGAAGAACCCTTCCTGAGTCCGGCGGTTCCTCTCCGCTGGTCAGCCGGCGGAGAGGAGCGCCCGGGTGGTTTCCCAGCCCTCGACCGCCACGTCCAGGGTGGCCAGGTCGGCCGGGCCGCGCAGCCGGCGCCAGCCCGGGGCGACCGCCACCTCGGTCGGGTCCGGTGCGGTGGCCCGAAGCGCGTCGGCATCCGCCGTGTCCAGGTCGACCTCGGTGAGCCAGTCCGGCGCGGGCAGCCGCGCCGCCACCCCGAGCAGTCCGGGGCCGGCCGGGGCGACCGCGACCCTCCGGCTGCTCAGTGGGCGGAGCAACTTGCCCAGGATCAGGCCGGGCAGGTCGGGCGCGTCGGCGACGATCACCGCCGCCTGGTCGTAGCCGTCGGCTGCCGCCGCGGCGAACGCCGCGCCCACGGTCCGTGCCGGCAGGTCGTAGATGGGCATTCCCGGCCAGGCCACCGCGTCGGCCAGCGGCCGTTCGGCGGCGGTGGCGGCGATCGCCGGTTCGACCTCACTGAGCGTGGCGATCAGGTCGACCACGTCCTCGGCCAGGGCGGTTTGCCAGCGGATCGGGTCGGTGCCGGGGGGCGCCCAGTGCACCGGCCCCAACAGTGTCACCACCAGACGTCGGGCCATCCGACGAATCTAGTCCGCCGCCGACCGCCTCAGTCGGTCAGGTTGACCCCTGCGGCGGCCACCCCTTCCAGATAGCCCCGGGCTCGCTCGGTCTTGGGATAGCGCCCGACCAGGGCCCAGAACCGCGCGTTGTGGCTCGGTACGACGAGGTGCGCCAGTTCGTGCAGGAGCACGTAGTCGATCACCCATTCGGGCATCTCCTGGATCCGGTGCGAAATCCGGATGGTGCGGTCGGCGGGCGTGCACGAGCCCCAGCGGCCGTTCTGGTTGGTGACCCACCGGACGCTTGCCGGGACGGCCGCCCGACCGTGCTCGGCGAGGTAACGGTCGATCAGCCGTTGGGCCCGCAGCAGCAGGTCGTCGTCGGACCGGCCGGTGCGTTCCTCCCGGGCGGCCAGCCGGGCGAGCATCCGGTCGACCCACTCGCTCTCCTCGGCGCGGGAGAACTGGTCCGGGATGAGCACCACGACCCGCTCGCCGTCGCGGTAGGCGGACACCGTCCGGCGCCGGCGCACACTGCGCCGTACCTCGACGACCGGCTTGCGCGCCCCAGCCATTACCGGTCCGCGACAGCCCGGGTTTCATTCACGAAGGAAAACTAATGCGTAGTGACCAGGGGACCGCAAGAGTCAACCCATCGACACGCGCCGGGAAAATCCCGGTTAGCGGCCTACCGTCCGAAAAAATTATTTGACCGGCCTCGTCGGCGGGGGCGGCACGGCCCCTCGGAGGCGTACGAACGCCCGCCGACGCGCGGCTGGCTCCACGGTAAACGATCTACCTCGGCTCCGTTGCGCGGCACCCCCGAATGCCGTTCTGAAGGCGTTCATCCGGCGTGTCCCTGCGAAACTGACTTATCCGACCTATTCCGGCATGCACACTCTCGTCGTCGGCTTACTCACAGTGCCGACGCATTGCTGACTGGAACCTCCCGCACCTGGGTAGGGTCCGCGGACCGGCGGTCACACAGTGGTGATCGCGGAGAAATCCCAGCGCCGGGGCCTTCGAGGCCCGCCGCCGGGCAGACGTCGGGTGAGCGACCCGACGGAAGAGGAGGACACCGTGGCCGACAAGGCCCAGACCTACAACGGGTACTGCGTCAAGTGCAAGGAAAAGCGCGACTTCGAAGGCAACGTCGAGGTGTCCAAGACGGGCATGAACATGGCCAAGGGCAAATGCCCCGTCTGCGGCACGACGGTCAACCGGATCCTCGGCAAGGCCAAGGTCTGACCGCTGCGCGCTATCACTTCGCGGGGAAGGGGTGGCCCATCGGCCGCCCCTTCCCGCCCTGTCGCCACGTAGCGGCCCGCACACCTCTGTCGTGGTACGGACACCCGCTGTGATGTCCCGAGAACGACACTAGTTACCCGCCAGTTGTGGATAACCCGCAAAGTTCTGTGGATAGTGCACGGCATGGCCGCCACTGCCTGTGGATAACGATCGACCGATCGTTGGGCAACGATGACAGCGTGTCACCTATGACACGAAGCGCACTTCCCCGCCCCACCCTGCTCCCCGGCCTGGCCCGCCTCTGGCGAGACCCGCACACCCTGCAACTCGGCCTCGACCCCAGTCGCGCCGTACTGCTGGAGATGGCCGATCCCGGCGCCGCCCGCCTACTCGACCTGCTCGACGGCAGCCGGAGTGAACGCATGATCCTGGACCACGCGGAAGGGCTACGGATCGCACGGGAAGACGCCCGTACGCTGATCGACACCCTGCGCAGCGCGGGCCTGGTCGTCGGTGCCCACACCCTGCTCCCCGCGGACCTGCCCGAACCGGACCGGCAGCGGCTCGCCAGCGAAGCCACGGCGATCGCCCTACGCGGCCCCGAGGCGACCGCCACCCCCGCCCAGCTCCTCCGGCGCCGCCGGGCGGCCCGGGTCGTCGTCACCGGCCAGGGCCGGCTCGGCGGGCCCGTCGCGGTCGCCCTCGCCCAGGCCGGCGTCGGTCATGTCCAGCCGGACCTGGCCGGCCGGGTGGACATGACCGACGTGGTCGGAGGCGGGGCGGTCAACGCCGACCTGCACCGTCCCCGGGCCGAGGCGGTCGCCGACGCCATCACCCGCGCCGCCCCGGGCACCGAGACCAGGGCGGTACGCCGCAGCGGCGCCAGCCTGGTGGTCCAGGTCGGCACCGACCGGCCAGCCGGCCTGCTCGCCGCCGGGTACGCCCAGCGCCGGCAGGCACACCTGCTGCTCAGCCTGCACGACGGCGTACCCGTGGTCGGGCCGCTGGTGCCCGCCAGCGGCTCTCCCTGCCTCAACTGCCGCGACCTGCACCGCCGTGACCGGGACCCGGGGTGGCCGGCACTCGCCGCGCAACTCGCCGCGGAACCCGCGCTCCAGCCCTGCACCACCCCGACGCTGATCGCCGCGGTCGGATACGCGACCGGCGAAGTGCTCGGATTTCTCGACGGCGGCTCGCCCGAAACCGTCGGAGCGGCGGTCGAGATTCGGACACCGGGGCGATTCCGCCGCCGGACCTGGCCCCCACACCCCTCCTGTGGCTGCACGTCTCGGCGGCGTGGACGGCGTTCGACCGCCACGGAATAACGGACACCGGGGTCGCCGTGGCCCGGGCCACCCTGCGACGGCGGCCGTGACCACCGAAAGTCGGTAACAATGATCTGGTGACCGACATCCCACGCCGGGCCGTCTCCCGGACCGCCAAGCTAGCCGCCCTGCCGCTCGGCTTCGCCGGTCGGACCGTGCTCGGCGTCGGCAAGCGCGTCACCGGGCTCGCCTCGGAGGTGATCTCGGCCGAGATCCAGCAACGTACGGCCGAACAGTTGTTCAGCGTGCTCGGGCAGCTCAAGGGCGGCGCGATGAAGTTCGGCCAGGCGCTCTCGGTGTTCGAGGCGGCGCTGCCGGAGGAGATCGCCGCGCCGTACCGGCAGGCCCTGACCAAGCTCCAGGAGTCGGCGCCGCCGCTGCCGACCGCGAGCGTGCACAAGGTGCTGAGCGAACAGCTCGGACCGGACTGGCAGTCGTACTTCCTGGAATTCAATGACAAACCGGCTGCGGCGGCGAGTATCGGGCAGGTCCACCGGGCGATCTGGAACGGCCCCCCGGTCGTCCCGGCCGGCACCCGCCGCCGGGGCGCGAAGACCACCGCCCGCACCGCCGCTACCGGCCGCCCGGTAGCGGTCAAGGTGCAGTACCCCGGAGCCGGCGACGCCCTCCTCGCCGACCTCAAGCAGCTCTCCCGGCTCGGCACCATGTTCCGAGCCATCCAGCCCGGACTCGACATCAAACCGCTCCTGGCCGAACTCCGCGACCGGATCAGCGAGGAACTCGACTACGAACTCGAAGCGGAATCGCAGCGGGCCTTCGCTGCCGCGTACGCGGGCGACCCGGAGATCTTCGTACCCGAGGTCGTGGCGGCGAGTCCGCGGGTACTGGTCACCGACTGGGTCGAGGGCACCCCGCTGTCCCAGATCATCGCCAGCGGCAGCGAGGAGGAGCGCAACCAGGCCGGCCGGCACCTCGCCACCCTGCACTTCTCCGCCCCCGGCCGGGCCGGGCTGCTCCACGCCGACCCGCATCCGGGCAACTTCCGGCTACTGCCGGACGGCCGACTCGGGGTGATCGACTTCGGTGCGGTGGCCCGGCTGCCCGGCGGCCACCCCGAACCGGTCGGGCGACTGGTCCGGCTGGCGCTCGCCGGCGAGGCCGAGGCCGTGGTGGACGGCCTGCGGGGCGAGGGGTTCATCAAACCGAACGAGGTGATCGACGCGGAGGCAGTCCTCGACTTCATCATGCCGGTGCTGGAGCCGCTCTCCGTGGAGGAGTTCCGCTTCACCCGCGCCTGGCTACGAGTCGAGGCCGGCCGACTCACCAACCCGAGGTCACCCGCGTACCAGCTCAGCCGGCAGCTCAACCTGCCGCCGTCGTACCTGCTGATCCACCGGGTCACGCTCGGCTCGATCGGAATCCTCTCCCAACTGGAGGCGAAGGCTCCGTACCGGGCGATCGTGGAACGGTGGCTACCCGGGTTCGCCCCGCCCGCCTGAACCCGACGGCCGGGACAGCCGGTCACACATGACAAGAGCGGATCCGGGTGCGCCAGTGGCACCCGGATCCGCTCTTGTTCGTCAGGCTGGTCGGGAACCGACCAGCGGGATGGTGTACAGCGGTTGCGCCCGATGCTCGGGCGCAACCGCTTCAACGATTAGAAGGAGCCCAGATCGCGGGCGGCCCGACGGCGGGCCTCGATCGCGATGACACGGGCGGATCGGGTTGCCTCAGTGCGCGTGGTGTGACGACCGGCCTGAGGCCGTCGCATTCGGACCCGGGACAACGCTTCGTGGATCAGATACATCTCTTCAACTCCCACAGGATTTCTGCTCACGGTGTTCGGATAGACGTTCGGTACCGGCAGGGTGCCGGCGTACACCTCGATCGGGTTCATGTCAGGCCGCCAACCGGACAGCACCACGCGACTCGGACAGCCCATCGGCCGCCAACCGCGCCTCGGCCTCGACCCGCAACATCACGTCCCGTGCGACGTCCTCCTTACGCGGACGGCCCCGGGGCCGCTTGCGCGGAACGACCGCGCCACGCTCGAAGATCTCGCCGCCCCAGACGCCCCACGGCTCCGCCCGATCCACCGCACCAGCCAGGCACTCGACGCGCAGCGGGCAGTCCCCGCAGAGCGACTTGGCGAGCTCCAGCTCGGTGGGCGAGTCGGCGAACCACAGGTCGGGGTCGAACTTCCGGCAGGGCAGATTCGCCTCCAGCTCGACACTCAGGTCAAGCGGGGCCAACGCCAGACTCATCGCCCGGTCACCTCTCTCTCGCGCTTCGATCTCGTGGATCGCTGTTCCTACGTACTTGTGGCGATACAAAAACTGAGGCCGCGGATCCCGGTAAGCGGGTTCCGCGGCCTCGAGGTGAGCCGGTGGTCTGTAGATCAGACCGGCCTTCCTCGAGGTGGAACACCGCGAACATCCATCCGCTTCTTGCTCAGGTGGATGCCTTCGCCCGTGAAGCCACTGGTGCCATTGATTCCGGCGGACACGGCAGCCTGGACCAGCTCGGCCTGGACCAGGGCGGCCTGCACCAGCTCGGCTTGAACCGGAGCCTGGTACGCCTGTGGAATCAACGGAGTGCAGACGGAGAGCAGAGTCCTGTCCGTCCACACCGGCGCGAGCACAGTCGGCTGCACCGACGGTCGCTCGTTCAGGTAGATCTCCATTGGTCTCGCCTCCTGTCTCACACTCGTTACCAACATGTCGTCACCCCACTTGAGCAGGGCGAAAGCCCCAGCTCGCGAGGTGTGCCTTGAGGCTATTCCTCATCCGGGGGCGAGGGCAAACGGTTTTACGGCTCGATTACCGAAGTTTTTTCCGGGGCCAACTCGTCCACCGTCGCGCCACCGACGAGTGCGAGCACCGCCTCGCCGTACAGGCCCAGCTTGCGGGGACCGATGCCGGCTATCGCCAACAGCCCGTCCGGCGCCACCGGACGCCGCTCGGCCAGCGCGGTCAGGGTCGCATCGGTGAACACCACGTACGCGGGGACCTTCTGGGCGCTGGCGACCCGGGCACGCCAGTCGTACAGCCGCCGGTACAGCTCGTCGTCGAGATCCGACGGACAGTCCGCGCACCGCCCCAGCTTGCGGTCCACCCCGGCGAGCAGGGTCGCCCCGCAGATCCGGCAGGAGACGACCCGATGACGTCGAGAGTCGGGTTTCCGACCCTCGGCGGTGGTGGGCGTGTCCCGCACCCCGCCGGAACGGTCGAACTGCGGCAGGAAGCGGCACGGTCGGCGGGGCCGTCCGCCGGGCGAGCGGGCCGAGCCGTACGACAACCAGAGCCATTCCCTGGCCCGGGTCACTCCGACGTAGAGCAGCCGCCGCTCCTCCTCGACCTGCTCGGCCGTCTTCGCGTACGTGGTGGGCAGGGTGCCGTCGGCGAGCCCGACCAGGAACACCGCGTCCCACTCCAGACCCTTCGCCGAGTGCAGGGAGGCCAGGGTGACCCCGTCCACGGTCGGTACGTGCTGCTGGGTCGCCCGCCGCTGCAACTCCTCGCCGAACTCGGCGAGCGACACCGCGCGCTCCACCCAGCCGACCGGGTCGCCCGCCACCGTACGACCGGCAGCCTCACCGCTCGCCACGGTGGCATCCCCCAGGGGGAGGAGCTTGGGGGTGCTCGCGTACTCCTCGGCGAGCTGGACCAGCGCGGCGAGCGCCTCCCAGCGTTCCCTGGCCGCACCTCCCGGCGGGGGTTGCTCGCGGGCCCAGCCGACCGCCGCCAGCGCGTCCACCACGGCCTGGACCAGCGGCGTCCCGGCCGGCGTCGAGCGCACGGCGGAGCGCAACGCGATCATCGCCTGGCGCACCTCGGTCCGCTCGAAGAACCGCTCGGCGCCCTGTACGAGGTACGGCACCTCCGCCTCGGCCAGCGCCTTCTCGTACGCCTCCGACTGGGCGTTGGTACGGAACAGCACGGCGATCTCCCGTGCCGGCGTGCCGGAGGCGACGAGTTGCCGGCAGCGGGCCGCGACCGCCGCCGCCTCGGCCGGCTCGTCGGGAAAGATCCGCAGGTCCGGTTCGGCGCCCGGTGGCCGCTGCCCGACCAGTTCCAGCCGTAGCTGCGCCTCGGTACCCCGGGCCTGCCGGATCACCGCGTTGGCCAGCCCCACCACCTGCGGGGTGGAGCGGTAGTCCCGGACCAACCGGACCACCACCGCATCCCGGCGGCGACGGGGGAAGTCGACCAGGTATCCCGAGGTCGCCCCGGTGAAGGAGTAGATGGTCTGGCTGGCGTCGCCGACCACGGTCAGGTCGTCCCGCCCGCCGAGCCAGGCGTCGAGCAGCCGCTGCTGCAGCGGGTTGACGTCCTGGTACTCGTCCACGACGAAGTGCCGGTACTGGGCGCGTACCTGCTCGGCGACGTCCGGGTGCTCCTCGATGCCCCAGACCGCCGCCCGGAGCATGTCCTCGAAGTCGATCACCCCGTTGGCGCGTTTGATCTGCTCGTACGCGGCGAACACCTCGGCCACCCGGGCGGGCTCGTGCGGGGTCTCCCGCAGCGCCTTGGCCGCGGCCACCACGTACTCCGCCGGCTCGACCAGCGACGACTTGGCCCACTCGATCTCGCCCGCGAGGTCCCGGGCGGCGGCCCGGTCGGTCCGCAACCCGGATCGGGCGGCGGCCAGGGTCACCAGGCGCACCTTGCTGTCGAGCAGTTCCGGCATCGGCCGCCCCTCCAGCAGCCGGGGCGCGAAGTAGCGGACCTGGCGCAACGCCGCCGCGTGGAACGTACGGGCCTGGACGCCACCCACGCCGAGCGCGGTGAGCCGGGCCCGCATCTCGGCTGCGGCCCGCGCGGTGAAGGTGACCGCGAGCACATGCCGGGCGGCGATCTCGCCGGAGAGCGCCCGGTACGCGATCCGGTGCGTGATCGCCCTGGTCTTTCCGGTGCCGGCGCCGGCCAGGATGCAGACCGGGCCGGCGACCGCCGTCACCGCGGCGCGCTGCTCGGGATCGAGTCCGGCCAGCACCCGTTCCGCGCTTGAGTCAACCGCCACAGCTAGGAATCATCGCAGCCGGCTCCGGCGTTACAGCGGTTAGCCTGTCGATCGACGAACATCTGGAGGACCTGATCATGCTGACCATGTACTCGACGTCCTGGTGCGGATACTGCCACCGGCTCAAGTCACAGTTTGATCGGGAGGGGATCGCCTACCAGGTCGTCGACATCGAGCAGGACCCGGCGGCGGAGCAGTACGTGATGAGCGTGAACAGCGGCAACGCCGTCGTGCCCACGGTCCTCTTCCCCGACGGCACCGCCCTCACCAACCCGTCGATCACCCAGGTCAAGGCCCGTCTGGCTGCCGCCTCCGCCCCCACCAGCTGAGCCACCCCGCCCGGCCGTCCCGCCCGCTGTTGTCGATCATGACGTTGGCGCTCCGCCCCCCGGCGTGTCACGCCGCCAACTTCATGATCGACCAGGGGTGCGGCCGGCGGGCAGGATCAGGCGGTGGGCTCAGGCGGTGGGCTCAGGGGTGGGGGTCGCGGTGGGGATCCGGACCTCCGGGAGCGCGTCGTCGAGCGGCGCGGGCCGGGGCGCCAACGGTGGGGAAAGGCGACGTCCCAACCACAGGTAGCGGGCCACGGCGAGCATGGCCGCTGCCATCAGCGCGAAGAGCAGGCGGTAGTCGACCGCGCCGACCAGCACCGCGCCGAGCCCGATGGAGAGCGACTGCGGACCGCTGACCACCGCCTCGGAGGCCGCCGCGACCCGGCCGACCAGCAACACCGGGGTACGCCGCTGGGTCAGCGTGTTGAGCGAGACGATCACGATCGGCAGCGCGAAGCCGGCCATCACCATCGCGACGAACCCGAGCCAGAGATTCGGGTGGACCAGGGCGAGCACCGCCGGCGCGAAGATCCCCACCCCGGTGGCCAGGGCCCCGACCTCGCCCAGGCGCCCCACGATCGTGGCGGACGACAGGCCGCCGAGCAGACCGCCGACCCCCTGCACGGTCAACAGCACGCCGACGAAGGCGGGCGGGTGGCCGAGCCCCCGGTCGACGTACGCGAAGATCAGTGACTCGCTGAACCCGAGCACCAGCATGGTCAACGAGGTGCCGACCACTCCCCGACGCAGTGCCGGGTCACCGAGCATGTGCCGTCCGCCGGCGCCGATCTCGGCGAGCCAGCGCGGTTGGGCGGGCGAGGGGGCAGACTCCCGTACCCGCATTCGACTGACCGCGGCGGCTGCGGCCAGGAAGCCCAGCGCGCCGAGCGTGGCCAGCGCCCAGCCGCCGAACCCGGCGTAGAGCGCCGCGCCGGCCAGCGGACCGACCAGACGCAGCCCCTGCTTGACGGTTTGCAGGGTGGCGTTCGCCTCGGCCAGCAGGTCGCCCGGGACAATCTCCTTGATCAATCCGATCAGGGTGGCGCTGAGCGCGATGTAGGAGAGCCCGTAGAGGGCGCCGACCCCGTAGATGATCCACACGTCACCCCGATCCTGGACGGCGTAGAGCGGGGTGAGCAGGAACGCGGTGCAGAGGTTGACGCCGATGAAGAAGGGCCGCCGAGGGTACCGGTCCACCATCCAGCCGACCAGTGGCGCCAGCGCCATGGGCGCCACGATCGCGAAGACGGTGGCTCCGGCCATCCCGTCGGAACCGGTCAGGTCCTTGACCCAGATGGCCAGCGCGAGGAGCAGGATCGACTCGGCGACCATGCTGGCGACGAGCCCTCCGAAGAGGAGTCGGAAGTCGGGGCGGCGGAGGATGGCACGCATGACGAGGGGGTCCCTTCGTGCACGGGGAACGGCGCTAGCCGTCGTCGGCGGTGGCCGGCTCGGATGGCCGAGCCGGCACGCCCCAGGCAATGAAGCGGACCGGTCGCGAATCGAGGGGTCGAGCTTCGGGGTCGATCGGGTCGGGTAGCCGGCGGGTCAGCACCTCGTTGATGGCCGCCCCGATCTCGGCGAGTTGCGCGGCCGTACACCAGCCGACCGCCTGGGTGAGGAAGCCCGCGCCGCGCCACTGTGGGGATTCCTCGTGCCGGTTGCCCAGCCACTCGCGCAACGCCTGGTATTCGACGTCGAGGAGAACCTGGTGGGCGGCCTGCCCCACCCGGGTCGAATCCGCACCACCGAGGCCCCAGCGGTGCCGGTCCAGCACGATCCGCCAGGGTCGTTGACGCCCGGTGCCTCCGCCGGCTTCTTCGACGAAGCCGTATCGGGCCAGTTGGCGCAGGTGCCAGGAACAGTTCGCCGTGCTCTCGCCGACCTGCTCGGCGACCTCCGTGGCGGTGGCCGAGCCACAGAACGCCACCGCGTCGAGGATGCGCAGCCGCAGCGGGTGGGCCATGGCACGCAGCATCCGTGGGTCCCGAATGTCCCCGACGGCCGGTTGCGGCATGGGCGGAAGCGTAGCTTTCAAAAGCTTTCTTTGGAAAGAGATCCTTTCTAGGACACGCCGCGCACGGTTCGTCGGCGGAGCGCGACGACCGGCATACTGACCGTGGGGGGCAGTCTGAACCGGTCATCGCCTGGCAACCGCCGGGCTCGACACGGTGCCCGGCAACCGCCGGGCACGACACGATCGAGAGCGAGGACCCGTTGCCTCCAGCTCAACCCAACCCGGCCCAACCAAAAGGTACGCCGCCGAGCCCGCACCTGCGCCGACGCCGACTCGGCCTGGAGCTACGCCGCCTACGCGAGACCGCCCGACTCACCGGTGACCAGGTCATCGAACAGATCGGCTGGGCGTCCGCGTCGAAACTCTCCCGACTGGAGAACGGCCGCAGTCGACCCGACCCGCGCGACGTACGCGACCTGCTGGAGCTCTACGGGGTCACCGGACCGTTGCGCGACGAACTCGAAGCGATCACCCGCGAGGCGGGCGACGTACGGAGCTGGCTGCGCTCGTACCGGGCGATGACCCCACGTCAGCGCAGCTTCGCCGAGTTGGAGGCCGGCTGCGCGGACATCCGTGAGTACAGTCCCTTCGTCGTTCCCGGACTACTCCAGACCAGGGAGTACGCCCGTACCCGGATCGTCTCCTTCCGCCCGCTGGGCAGCCACACCGCCGACGCCGGGTCGGACGTGGACGATCCGGAGACCGAGGTCGAGGCCAGGATGTCCCGGCAGTCGCTCCTTGTCCGAGACGTGGCCCCACCGCGCTACTCCGCGGTGTTGGAGGAGTCCGCGCTGAGTCGTCGGGCCGGACCGCCGGAGGTCGTACGGGCGCAGCTCAACCAGCTCTGCAAGCTCGCGACCCTGCCGAATGTGACCTTGCAGGTGCTGACCAGGGACGCCCGGGTGGCCAACTGGTACATGCCGCACACCGGCTTCTCGCTCTACCGGTTCGCCGATCCGCAGGATCCGGAAACGCTGGCGATCGAGGGACACTCCACCAACCAGGTGCTCAACGACCGCGACGAACTGGACCGCTATACGGTGGTCTTCGAGTGGCTGCAGGCGGCGGCGATGACCCCGGAGGACACGCTGTCGTGGCTGGCCGAGATGGCCGGGCGGGGGTACGGCGAACCGGGGCGACCGACGCCGTCCCGGGGGCCGGTGACACCCCCGACCCAGCGACGGCGAACCGAACGCCTGACCGGACAGTGACTCCCCGCGGCCGGGCGCCGTTGGAGGGACGGCCACCCGTCACGATGCACCAGTCAGGTAGGAGCTGACCATGGAGACAGCCCGGACGTCCCCGGCGCCCGATCCGCTGGGCGAGCATCTCGCCCGCGCCGCCTGGCGGACCAGTTCACGTAGCCAGACCTCGAACTGCGTCGAGGTTGCCCCGCTCGGTGACGACCGGGCGCCGGTGGCGCTGCGCGACAGCAAGGATCGGGGTGGACCGGTCCTGGTCTTCGCCCGTACCCGGTGGCTGGACTTCATCGCCGGGGCCAAGGACGGCGAGTTCGATCTGATTTTCGCCAGGAACGAATTCGGCCTGGTTCTCGCCGAGGGCGAGTACGACCTGAACTGAGCGGTACCTCCCCAGCGGGTCCCGGATCAACGAGGGCGGGCGGCCGGCACCGACACCACGCGGGCCGGCCGCCCGGATCTCGTCCGGGGC
Organism: Micromonospora sp. NPDC050417; assembly: GCF_044458865.1. Taxonomy (NCBI): domain Bacteria; kingdom Bacillati; phylum Actinomycetota; class Actinomycetes; order Micromonosporales; family Micromonosporaceae; genus Micromonospora; species Micromonospora sp. NPDC050417. The sequence continues at coordinate 43,615 of NZ_JBITIH010000026.1, read as the reverse complement.
GGCGCTCCGGTGTCCCGAGGTCCGGTCAACCCTGCGTGGTTCCACAACGGAGCCGGTAGCAGCGCTGCGTCACCTTGCGGCACAACGGATTGCCGTTTCCTCGGCCGACGACATGACCTTCGCCCACCGGTGATCCACTGTGACACCGGCACTGAGCAGCCATCACCCATTTGGCTGACCCGCGAAACCAATCAGCGCGTATCACTTGCCGGCGGCGCTCCGGTGCGTAACATGGCGTGTGGGGTCACGTGGAAGTTCCACCAATCGACTCCGTTCAGTGATTGCACGAACATCATCCGTCACGGTTCATCCCGGAGACGCCCATGCGGTTTCTGATCGTTCGCACCGACATCCGTACCGCAGCCGACGACGACCTGGCCGCGATCTGGGCCGACGGAGGCCGCCTCCGCGACGAACAGACCGCCCCCGAGCATCGCCGCCAGATCGTCCGCGCGGACGACCTGGACGCCGCACTGGTGCTGGCCCGCGCCCTCTCCACCGTCGGGGCCGTACGGTCCGGACGCCAGCGGGTGAAGGTTCTGCCACTGCACGACACCCAGTGCCGACCGCCGGCCGAGTGGCAGGAGCAGCCGGCCGGCACCACCGCACCACCACGCACCACCCGATGAACGACCGTCGTGCGCCGGCCCGGCTCCCCCGCCGTGCACCACGCCACAGCCGGCGGCGACGGCAATGATCTTGGCCCGTGACCGCCGCGGCAACGACGGTCACGGGCCAAGATTCGTCAACCGAGACAACCGACCCGGAGCGGGCCCTAGGGCTCGCCTCCAGCCGGCTCAGGACTCGTCGAGCCAGCGGTGCACCAGGTAGAGCGCGATACTCGACGGCGGAGGCAGCCCCACCCGGTTCCCCTCGTCCGCGTCGACCGGCGTCCCCGCCAGCACATCGGCGATCTCCCGACGGGTGAACCAGCGGGCATGGGCGATCTCCTCCGGATCGACCCGCACCGGCTGCGCCGGATCGGCATGTGCCAAGAACCCCAGCATCAACGAGCCAGGGAACGGCCACGCCTGACTGCCCGCGTACTCCACGTGGTCGAGACCGATCCCGACCTCCTCCGACACCTCCCGGTGCACCGCCGCCTCAGCCGACTCCCCCGGCTCGACGTAACCGGCCAGACAGGAGAAACGGCGGACCCCGTCGTGCGGACGCCAGGCGGCGTTGTTCCCGAGCAGGCACCGCCCGTCCAGACCAGGCTTGCCGTCGTGCACCAGCACGATCATCGCCGGATCGGTACGCGGCCAGATATGACCGCCGCTCTCGTCGACCCGGGTCCAACCCGCGTCGGTCACCGTGGTCGGCAGTCCGGTGGTCGAGGAGTACGCGTGCCGCGCGTGCCAGTTGCCCAACGCCACGGCAGTGGTGAAAAGCCCGGCGTCGGAGTCGGTGAGCAGATGCCCCACCTCACGCAGCGAGACGGCCCGGGTCTCCGGTATGACCGGCAACGGCCCGTCGACCGCGAAGACCGGGGTGCCGTCCGGCTCCACCCCGAGAAAGAGCCGCGCGGTGGCCCCCTCCGGCACCTCCGCCGCCGCCAACAGCAGCAGCGTGGGCCGGCCCGGTCCGGCACCGGCCAGGGCCCGACCGCCTTCGGCGATGTCCACCACCAGCACCCGGGCCTGTTCCCACGCCCGCGCCAGCCACTCCGGATCGTTGCGCCGGTGTGCCGCCCGGTCCAGGGTGGTACGGGCCAACGGCGGACCGGCGGGGTCGACCAGACCGGTCACGACGACTCGACCGGGGACTCGACCGGGGTCAGCGCGCTGAGCGGCCCGGCGATCCGGGCGGCGTCACCGAGCACCACGGTGACCGCCCGGGACGGCGCCAGGTACTTCGCCGCGGCGGCGGCCACCTCGTCCCGGGTCGCCCGGGCCAGTCGGGCCGAGTGCTCGGCGAGGAAGTCCAACCGCAACCCGAATCCGGCGTACGCACTCGCCAGCGCCGCCAGCCCGGCCTGCGTCGACATGCCCAGTTGCAGGGTGCCGAGAGCGTACTGCCGGGCCTGCTCCAGCTCGTCCTCCTTCGGCGGCAACGACGCCAGCCGACCCAACTCGTACACCGTCTCCAGCAGCGCCGGACCGGTCACCTCGGTGGCCACGTCCGCGGCGACGACCAACGCCGACCCGGCCAGCGCGTGTTCGATCACCGAATGCGGCCCGTACGTGTAGCCCTTGTCCTCCCGGATGTTCTCCACCCAACGGGACGAGAAGTAACCGCCGAAGATCAGGTTCGCCAGGTGCAGCGGAGCGTGGTCCGGGTGGGTACGCGGCACCGCCGGCAGCGCCATCCGCAGCGACGACTGCACCGAGTCGGGGCGGTCGACCAGCACCAGCGGACCGGGCGCCAACGCCGGCGCGGGTGGCAACTCGGCCGGCCTCCCCGCACCCTTCCACTGGCCGAGTGTCGCCTCGGCCGCGTCCAGCGCCCGCTCCGGCCGTACGTCACCGACGATGACCAGCACCGCCCCGTTCGGATGCACCCGGTCGGCGTGCAGCGTACGGAGCTGACCCGGCCGGACCGCCCGTACCTGCTCCGGCTCCGGCGTCTGCACCGCGTACGGGTGCTTGCCGTACATCCGGCGCAGCAGTGCCTCGCGGGCCAGGTGCGACGGCTGGCTCTTCGCCACCTGGATGTGCTCGATCATCCGGTCCCGCTCGTTGGTGACCTCACCGGCCGGATAGGCCGCGTCGACGACCACCTCGGAGAGCAGTTCCAGGATCCGGTCCAGCCCGCTGACCAGCCCGTTACCGGAGATCATCAGCCGGTCCGGGTCCGCACCGGCGGCCAACCCGCCGCCCACCTTCTGCAACTCGGCGGCGATGTCCAGGTTGGACATGGTGCTGGTGCCGGAGAGCAGGGTCTGCGACAGCAGTACGCCCCGAGCCAGCGGCGCCCGACCGAACGGCACCCAGAGGCGCAACTCGACCAGGGGCACGGAGGGCCGGCGGATGGCGATCACGGTCAGCCCGTTGGAGAGCGTCCGCTCGGCCCCGGTCGGCACCTTGAGCTTGCGGTTCGGCCCCAGCGCGGGCAGGGATAGCGTCACTTCGTTCCTCCGGGGATGACCTCGACGGCCGCCCGGCGTTCCGGACGCAGGCTGGCGGCGGCGGCCCGTACCTGTTCCTCGGTGACCTCGCCGATCAGCCGGGGCAGGTCGTTGAGGAGGTCGGGGGCGCCGCGCTGCTGTTCCAGCACGGCCATCTGCAGTGCCCGGCCGAGCACCGCGTCGGTGCCACGCAACAGGTGGGTGGCCATCCGGGCCTGGGTCCGGGCCAGTTCACCGTCGACCAGCCCGTCGGTGGCCACCCGGGCGGCCTCCTCGTCGATCGTCCGGAGCACCTTGTCCACGTCGCCACCCGGAGGCAGGTGCGCCTCGACCAGCAGTGCCGTGGGGTCCCGTACGCCGAACGGCTCGCCCATCAGGCCGAGGTAGCCGCCGATGCTGGTAACCGTCCGGTCCCGCAGTGCCAGCCGCTCGACCAGCCGGGAGGCATCACCGTCGGTGAGCACCTCCGCCAGCACCACGTACGGCAGGTAACCGGCCAGGTCGGCGATCGGGTCCGGCACCCGCCAGGCGGTGGCGACCGCGGGCAGGGGCGCCAGCCGGTCGGTGTACGCCTGCCGCCGCTCGGCGGTGAGGTCGGGCTCGGCGAAGCTCGGCCGCACCGGCGCGGGCCGTGCCGGCACCGAGCCGAAGTGCCGTTCGACCAGCTCCTGGGTCTGCGCCACGTCCAGGTCGCCGCTGACCGCGAGGACGGCGTTGCCGCAGGCGTAGTAGCGGTCGAAGAAGTCGGCTGCCTCCTCGACGGTGGCGCTCTCCAGGTCGTCGAAGGAACCGTAGCCGTCGTGCGCGTTCGGGAAGGTGTCGAACATGATCGGCGGCAGCCGCAGCCAGGGGAAACCGCCGTACGGGCGGTTGAGGACGTTGACCCGGATCTCCTCCTTGACCACGTCGACCTGGTTTCGCAGGTTCTCCTCGGTCAGCCGGGGACCGCGCATCCGGTCGGCCTCCAGGAAGAGCGCGCGTTCGAGGGCGTTGCTCGGCAACGTCTCGAAGTAGTCGGTGTAGTCCAGGTGGGTGGAGCCGTTGAAGGTTCCGCCAGCGCCCTGCACGTACCTGAAGTGGGCGAGCTTCTCCAGATTCGCCGACCCCTGGAACATCAGGTGCTCGAAGAGGTGGGCGAAGCCCGTCCGGCCCTCCGGTTCGGAGCGGATGCCCACGTCGTAGACGACCGCCACGCCCACCACCGGCGCGCTGCGGTCCGGGGTCAGCACCACCCGTAGGCCGTTGTCGAGGGTGAACCGCTCGACCGGGTACTTCGTTGCTGGAATCTTTGATCTCCGTGCCGCCACGACCCGACCCTAGCGCGTCCCCACACCCGCGCGCCGTGACGTTGCCCCGACCGCCGACCCCGGATCCTCCCGGAGCGCGTCGGCCGACGCCGCCGCGCCGAGGCGGGTGAGTGGCAACACCTCCCAACCGACCCGGTACGCCTCCTCCCGGTGCGGCCAGGCGGAGAGTACGAACTCGTCCACGCCGAGCGCTACTCGTCGAGCCGGGCGGCGACCTCCGCGTAGTTGCCGACCAACGCGGTGCCGGCTCCCTCCCGGACCAGACCGACACCGGCCCAGAGGTTCGGCGCGATGGTGAGACCGGTGGTCGTCCCCGCGTTGAGCGCCGCCATCCTCGCCTGACCGACCGAGTCCATCCGGGCGAAGCGTGCGCGCTCGTCGGCTCGGCGGTGGCGCCGATCCCCTACCCGACAATTCCTACTCGTCAAGTCGGGATCTTGTCCAGCCCCGTCCGGGCCGGGACCGCCGCGTGGCCCGTATCGATCGGGCTCAGACCGCGACGGCGAGTGGGCTCGGCGCATCCTCCCGGGTGGCGAACCGGGTCGCGAGCGCCCGCGCCTGGTTACGGATCTCCGGCACGGCGGTGGTCTCCCAGAACCGTCCCCGCCGGGGCGGGCCCACGGTCCAGAGCACGCCGTCGACCGACCCGTCCCGCCCGTACAGCGCGCCGCTGCCGTCCACGTCCAGGCCGAGGCCGTACGGCCCGGGTCGGACGAGTCCGTCCGCGAGCAGTCGCCGCACCAGGGGGTCCGCCGACGCCGGCAACCGCCCCGGGCCGGTGCAGTTGACCAGAGCGCCGAACGCGGTGACCTCTTCACCGGTCCCCGCCAAGGTGCCGACCCGAGCCGGACCAGCGTGGTCCAGGCGTACCTCCAGTCCGCCCGCCGGCCCCGGCGTGACCGCCCCGACCGTCGCGGCCCGTACGGTCAGCAGACCGCTCGCCCGCAGCCGGTCGAGTTCGTCGGCGATCTCCGGCGCCATCCGATGCCGGTGCACCTCCCAGTGCCGGGCCAGGTGCCGCAGGAACCGTTCCCGGTCCGCCGGGGAGAGGCTCTCCCAGAGACCGTCCAGCCGGGGCCGCAACCCGTCGACCACGGCCCGCCAGTCAGCACCTTCCCGGACCAGTTCGCGGAGCTGCCGGACGAGCTGACGCAACGACGGCGCCGACTCGGGCAGCCCGCTCTGCGCTGGCACCGGCAGACCCGGTCGACGTTGGGAGTTCGGCAGCAGACCGTGACGCGATACCGCGACCATCGGGGCACGCTGACCGGCCTCGGCCAGGCTGAGCGCCACGTCGACGGCGGTGAGACCGGTACCGAGGAGCAGCACCGGCCGGTCGGTCGGGACCGCGTCGAGCGCACCCGGCGCCCAGGGGTCGCGGACGTATCCAGAGCGGCCGTCGTCCCCCACCGACCAGCGGGCAACCGGGTCCCCGGAGCCGGGTGCGCCGATGGCGAGCACCACCCGGTCGGCCGCCGAGCGGGCCCCCGACTCGAACTCGACGTCGACCCCGCCAGTGGTGGCGACGATTCGGCTGACCCGGTCGCGGCGGATCCGCAACCGCCCGGCCCCGTACCGGTACGCGGTGTCGAGCGTCTGCCGGAGGTAGTCGCCGTACCAACTCCGGGGCATGAAGTCGCCGGCGCCGGCGGTAGGCCGCCGCAAACGGCAGAAGTCGACGAAGTCCCCCGGCGCATCCGGGTCGGCGCTCATCGTGCCGGCCGGCGAGTTGAGCAGGTGCCACGGCCGGGCCGCCGGACCGTACGCGATGCCTGTGCCGGGACCCGGCGAGGGATCGACCAGCACCACCGAATCGGAGGTACCGCGCAGCAGTTCCCGGCTGACCAGCGTCCCACTACAGCCGCCGCCGACCACCAGCACCGTCCGGCTCATCCCGCCGCCCCTCGACCTTGATCCGGAAAATCCTATGCCGAAAGTAGGAGATGAGCGCCCCTCACCGCTAGCTCTGGTGAGAAAGTCGGCTAGCTCTGGTGAGAAAGTCGGCGCGACCGGTGGATGCCGGGCCGGACCCGGATGGGGTCAGACCGGGCGAACCGAGGCGAGGGCGTCCTCGACGATCCAGTCCCACTGACGATGCGTGCCGGGCACGGAGACGTAGAGGATCGCGGCGGTCGCCCGCCCGACGTCGACACAGGCGACCGCAGCCAACTCGTCGGTCGCCCGGAGTCCGGGCCGGCTGAAGTGCAACCGGAACACGGTCACCCAGGCTGGTCGACCACCGAGCATGGTCCGCTCGTCGCGAAACAGCTCCATCCGGCTCGGCTGCGGGTAGTACTCGGCCCGTACGTCCGCCGCGACCCGTCGGCCCACACATTCGAGGTCGAAGGTGAGTGCGTCGTTCTCGGCCGCCGGAACAGCGGCGGAGAGGATCGAGGCGTGGTAGTCGCTGAACCCGTCGTACGCCGGCTCGGTGACGAAGTGCTGGCCCATCCGGTACGGCACCTCCAGGGCGCCGGCGTTCCACACCGTCTCCCACGGCTGCCACGGCGCGGGGTACTCGGTGTACGAAATGCCCGCCTCCTCGTCGACCGTACGCCGCTCGACAGCAGGTGCCGAGGTGGGCGCGGACCCGACCGGCGGCGACGGGAGTTCCGGTGGGTCGAGCGGCACGGACGGCTCCGGGACCGGTCCGGACACGGCGGGCAGCGGACACATCCGGGCCAGTGGCGGCCGGAGGTCGGCCGGCGCGGAGAAGTCCTCACCGAACGGACGCGGGTTCCCGGCGAGGGTGATCGCCAGGACCACCACCAGACCGATGACCAACACCCCGCCGGCCGCTCCAGCGAACCACCACAGTCGCAGCCTCTCCCGCACCGAGCGCCCGACCGGGGCCGACACCGGATCGACGGTAGGCACCGCGAACTGATCGCCGAGTCGGGTAACCGGACCCGCCGTCCAGACCGGACCGGACGTCCGGGCCGAGCCGGGCGTGGACCGAGACGGTGGTTCGGGCGGGGTCGGGGCAGACATCTTCATCAGTCAACACCACCGGCCGATGAGCCGTGAAGCGGCCAACGGTCCACTTCGACCGGGACCGGGGAGTCCGGTTCAGCGGGAACCCGCGACGTCCGACTCCATGTCGCCGGCTCCACCCGGTGGCGCCTGTAGCTCCGCCACCTGCGGACGGGCAGGCTCGATCGGGGCTTGGTACCAGGGAGTGAAGGCGGCGATCAGGGCGAGGAGCAGTCCGCTGAGCGCGACCGCGAGCACCACCAGGATTTCGCGTACCGCCCCCGGACCGGCAGTCAAGATCATGACGACCTCCCCATCGGGGAGCCCGTTCGACCAGCCCGCCAACTCCCCATGGAACAGGATCACGCATAACCGGACACAGCGCAGTCATCCATCGGACGCAATCGGATGAACCGATCGGTGTTCCGCGCTCGCACTCCCGGTCCCCGGACCCCCACGCCAGTCGTCGGAGGTCCAGAGTGAACCGGGCCGGCCGTAAACGGCCGGCCCGGTTCCCCAGACGATCAGAGTGACGCGTAATACCAGGTCAGGAGGCGCGAGGCGCGGTGGGGCGACGCGGCCGGCGGGGACGCCCGGAGCCTCGGTGCTGGGTACGGGCAGCGGCTCCGGCCTGGCCGGAAGCCGGGGCCGGCTTCGGCGCGGCGACGGTAACCGGCACGCCCGACGGCACCCGCGCACCGGTCACCCGGACCAGTTCCTCGTCACCCGGGCGCACCTGGGCCGACTCCGGCCGGATCCCGGCGGTCGCCATCAACCGGGCCATGTCGCGACGCTGGTCGGGCAGGACCAGGGTGACCACGGCACCCGCCTCACCCGCGCGGGCCGTACGCCCACCCCGGTGCAGGTAGTCCTTCGCCTCGGTCGGCGGGTCCACGTTGACCACCAGGTCCAGACCGTCGACGTGGATGCCACGGGCCGCCACGTCGGTGGCGACCAGGGCGGTCACCTGACCGTTGCGGAACTGCTCCAGCACCCGGGTCCGCTGCGGCTGCGACTTACCACCGTGCAGAGCCGCGGCGCGTACGCCACTGGCCAGCAACTGCCGGGCCAGCCGGTCAGCGCGGTGCTTCGTACCCGTGAACAGGATGGTCCGGCCGTCCCGGGCAGCGATCTGGGTGGTGGTGGCGGCCTTGTCGGCCGCGTCCAGGTGCAGCAGGTGGTGGGTCATCGCGGTGACCGTGGCGGTCCCCGGGTCCACCGAGTGTGACACCGGATCGGTCAGGAACCGGCGCACCAGCCGGTCCACGCCCCGGTCCAGGGTGGCGGAGAAGAGCATTCGCTGCCCGTTCGGCGCCACCTGCTCCAACAACTTGGTGACCTGCGGCAGGAAGCCCATGTCGGCCATCTGGTCGGCCTCGTCGAGCACGGTGATCGTCACCTGGTCGAGCCGGCAGTCACCCCGGTTGGTCAGGTCGGCGAGCCGACCCGGGGTGGCGATGACCACCTCGGCACCGGCGCGCAGGGCGTCGGCCTGACGCTGCAACGAGAGGCCGCCGACGACGGTGACGCAGCGCAGGTTGACCGCGCGGGCGTACGGCGCGAGCGCGGTCGTGACCTGCTGGGCCAACTCGCGGGTGGGGACCAGGACCAGGGCCAGCGGCTGACCGGGCCGGGCCCGGCGGCCGGCGGTACGGGAGAGCAGCGGCAGACCGAAGGCGAGCGTCTTGCCGGAGCCGGTCCGCCCCCGGCCGAGTACGTCCCGACCGGCGAGCGAGTCGGGCAGGGTGGCGGACTGGATCGGGAACGGTTCGGTGATCCCGTTCGCGACGAGCGCCGTATGCAGTGCGGGTGCCAGCGGGGCGTCGGCAAACGACGCGACGGCATGGGTCATGGGTGGGACCTTCCTCAAGACGGCACGTGTCGAGGAAGGTGCCCGTGGGGCACTGCCGCCGGGAGCCAACGGGCTCCACCAGCGGTCGCAAGCACGAACCGAAGGGTAAACGCGGGGCCGGCCCGCGCCAGCATGGCGCGGGCCGGTCACGTCACCGCGCCCGGCGGGCGCGGCAGAGTCGAACAGGTGTCACGCCGCCCGGCGGCGGGGAGCAGGCTGCGACAGCATGCCCCCGGGCCGGGCGGACGCGACTGGGTGGGACAGGGTTCAGAGCGGCCGGATGTTCTCGGCCTGCGGGCCCTTCTGGCCCTGGGTCACCTCGAACTCGACCCGCTGGTTCTCGTCCAGGCTCCGGTAGCCGGAGGACTGGATCGCCGAGAAGTGGGCGAAGACGTCGGCGCCGCCGCCGTCCGGGGTGATGAAGCCGAAGCCCTTGTCAGCGTTGAACCACTTGACGGTGCCAATTGCCATTTGTTTCGTCTCCTTGACGGAACGATCGGTCCCGCACTTTTGCGGGCCGAAGAGAATCGCCCGCGCCGGTAGGCGCGGATCGGTGTCGCCCCCTGGTCGCCCCGCCCGGAGAACTCCGGACATAACAAAGAGCGCCTGGGGTCACAATCCCGCAGGCGCACACAGAGTCTCTGGGAACCAAAACTGCAACCAGGTCAGCATAGCACGGACAACCCGGAAAGGTCATCAAGCTGCCGGCAGAGCATTGACCAGGGCAGCCAACCCGTCCGCATCGAGCAGGTCGACCGGACGCACCGTCGTCCCCTCGCGTACGTAGTGGAAAGCGGCCCGTACCTGCTCCAACGGCACCCCGGCAAGCTCCGCCCAGGCCAGCCGGTACGCGGCCAACTGCACCGCCGCCGCGTCCGCCGCCGGGCCGACCGGCAACCGGCCGGTCTTCCAGTCGATCACGTCGAACCGGCTGCCCGGCCCGGCGAAGACCGCGTCCATCCGGCCCCGTACGACCACGCCGGCGACCACTGTGGCAAACGGCACCTCCACCTCGACCGGAACCCGGTCTGCCCACTCGCTGGCAAGGAAGCGCTCCCGCAACTCGGCGAGCGCCTCGTCCGGCGCGGCGTCGGAGTCGGCCGCCCCGGGCAGCTCGTCGATGTCGAGCAGCCGGTCAGCCCCGAACCGCTGCTCCAACCAGGCGTGGAAGGCGGTGCCCCGGCGGGCGTACGGGTCCGGCCGGGCCGGCATCGGCCGGCGCAGCGTACGGGCCAGTGTGTACGGATCGCGACGCAGCGCCACCAACTGTGAGACAGAGAGGTGCCCAGGGAGCGCGACCTCGATCGGCCCGACCCGCGCGGCGAGTTCCGCCCGTTCGGCAAGGAGCAGGTCCGTCTCCCGGCGCCACCGCTCCAGATCCGGATCGACCACCGCCGGGACAGGGGACACCTCGACCACCGCCGGAACGGAGGAGACCGGGTCGACCGTCGTCGGGTCCGGGAGCACCGGGTCGACCGGCACGTCGGCGGTCAGGTGACGGCGCACCAGGGCCGCCGCCTCGGCCATCGCAGGCCGCCGGCCGCCGAGCGGATCGGCCGGCCACTCCGCCCGTACCACCACCTCGGTCGTCGGGTTGACCGCGTCACCCGCCGGCTCCGGCGCCCACGCGTCGATCACGTAACCGTCACCGGTGAGGCAGCGGTCGTACACCTCGCGGAGGAAGACCGACGGCCCCCGGGCCAGCTTCGCGCCCTCGCCCCACCAGTAACCGGAGCAGAGCAGCAACCGCCGGGGGCGGGTGACCGCGACGTACGCGAGCCGCCGCTCCTCTCGCTCGTCATGGGCCCGCCACTGCTCGGTGAACGCGGTCAGCGCCTTCGCCACGCCCTTCTGGTCGGCCACCTCGTCGAGCTCCAGCAACGGCAGCCCGTCCGCGTCCCCGCGCAAGGGGAACGGCAACACCCCCAGACCGAACAGGTAGTGGTCGGAGTTACGGACCGGGCCGGGCCAGACACCGCGGGTGAGCCCGGCGACTGCGACCACGTCCCACTCCAGCCCCTTCGCGGCGTGCGCGGTGACGATCTGCACCGCCCCCTCGACCACCTCCAGTTCCCCCGGAGCCAACCCTCGCTCCTCCTCCTCGGCGGCGGCAAGGAACGCCAGGAAGCCGGGGAGGGAGGCGTTGGTCGAGTCACCGGAGAACCGGGCGGCAACGTCGCCGAGGGCGTCCAGGTGGCCCCGGGCGAGGCCGGCGTCCCCGCCCCGACCGTCCGTACCGGCCCGGACCGCGACCTCCACCTCCAGGCCGATGGTCCGCTCCACGTCGGCCACCAGGTCGGGCAGGGACTGGTCCAGCCGGTGCCGCAGCAAACCCAGCTCCAGGCCGTACGCCCGCAGCCGGGCGTAGCCCTCGGCGGAGTACGCCTGCGCCGGCCCCAGGTCGGCCAGCGCCTCGACCAGGGTCGCCTCGTCCAACCGGTCGGTGGTGATCTCCGGCTCGACATCGGCGCGCGGCAACTCCCGACGGGACGCGGCGATCGCCCGCGCCCGCCGATGCAGCGCGACCAGGTCCCGGGGTCCGATCCGCCACCGGGCCCCGGTGAGGAGCCGGAGCAGTGCGGCCCCGTCGGTCGGGTCGGCCAGCACCCGCAGGGTGCAGACCACGTCTCGGACCTCCGGGGTGTCGAGCAGGCCACCGAGCCCCACCACCTCGACCGGCAGACCCCGTTCGCGCAGCGCCGCCTCGATCGCCGGGATCTGACTGCGGACCCGGACCAGCACCGCGGTGCTCGGGCGGCGGTCAACTGGAATGTGCTCGGGCAACACCCCCGGCATCCGTGCCGCGCCACGCCACGCGGCGAGCACGCTCTCCGCGATCCAGTCCGCCTCTTCCTCGTACGTCGGCAGCAGCGCACAGTGCACGGTGCCGGCGGCGGCCCCGCGGGCGGTCCACCCGGGGATCGGATCGTCCACCCGCAGCGCCGCGCCCAACTCACTGACCTGCGCTCCGGCGGCCCGCAACGCGACCGCGAGCCCGTTGGCCACGCCCAGGATCTCCGGCCGGTTGCGCCAGCTCGTGCTGAGCGTCAGGGTGCGCGCGGCACCGCCACCGGCGGGCGCGAACTCGGTCGGAAAGCGGTCCAGGGTGCCGGCGCTCGCCCCGCGCCAGCCGTAGATCGACTGGCACGGGTCGCCGACGGCGGTCACCGGGTGTCCCCCGCCGTAGAGGGCGCGCAGCAGGACCACCTGGGCGTGGCTGGTGTCCTGGTACTCGTCGAGCAGCACCACCCGGTAACGCTCACGCTCGATCGTGCCGACCTCCGGATGGTCGCGGGCCACCCGGGCCGCCCGCGCCATCTGGTCGCCGAAGTCCATCGCCTCGAAGTCGTCCTTGCGCTGGTCGTAGGCGCGCACCAGGGGCATCAGCTTGAGTCGGATCTGCTGGATCTTCAGTGCCTTGCGTACGTCGGCGTAGATCTTGCCGGGCTGCGAGCTGACCTCGGCGTAGAACCTGCCTGTCCAGGCGGCCAACTCGTCCGGGGTGACCAGGTGCTCGGCCAACTCACCGGCGAGTGCCAGTACGGCGTCGGTGATCGTGCTCGGCATCCGGTCGACCTCGGACATGTCCCCGTCGTACGTGCGGACCAGCAGGTCGGCGAGCTGCCAGCGGGACGCCTCGGTGAGCAACCGGGTGGAGGGCTCGTATCCGGCCCGGAGCCCGTGCTCGGTGACGATCCGGGCCGCGTACGAGTGGTACGTCGCCACCGTCGGTTCGCCGCCGAGCAGGTCACCGGCGGGGTCGCGGCGATCCCGGCCGAGCCGCCGTACGAGCTGGTCGAGCCGGGTACGGATGCGGTGCGCGAGTTCTCCGGCGGCCTTTCGGGTGAAGGTGAGGCCGAGCACCTGCTCCGGTCGGACGTACCCGTTGGCGACCAGCCAGACCACCCGGGCGGCCATCGTCTCGGTCTTGCCCGAGCCGGCACCGGCTACGACCAGCAGCGGTTCGACCGGCGCGGCGATGATCGCCGCCTGTTCCCGGGTCGGCGCGTGCAGCCGCAGAAGTTTGGCCAGCTCGACCGGGGTGTAACGCGGTCCGGAGTCGGGTGTCCGCGACGGCGGCGGTGCCGGGGCGGCGAAGAGTGACGACTGGCTCAATCCCGCTCTCCACGCTGGGTCGGCGGCGTCATCCCGGGCCGCCGGGCCGGTGGTTCGACCACCTGGCGCCCCTTGCCCGAGATCGGGCAACTGGTCCGTACCGGGCAGACCCGACACTTGCTGTTGGCCACGGCGGCGAAGGTCGAAGCGGCCATCGTATCGGCGGTACGCCGGACCATGGCCCGCGCCCAGTCAGACTCGTCGCCGGTGCCGACCGGGGCCTGACCCTGCTCTTTCGCATCCTTGGTGCCGGTACCGAGCTGCACCAGCGCCGCCCCGCCGGAGGAGTCACCGAACTCGGCGAACGCCCCCGCCTCCACTGCGGCCTGGTACGCACCGAGCTGTGGATGTTCGGCCAGCTCGGTGCCGGTCACCGCAGTCGACTTGCCGGTCTTGAGGTCGATCACGACCAGCCGCCCGTCGGCGTCGACCTCAAGCCGGTCCACCCGGCCGGTCAGCTCGATCGGTCGGCTGGGGTCGTCGAGCCGTACCGCGAACTCGTGCTCGATGGCGAGCAACCGGCGCGGGTTGCTGGCCAACCACCGGAGCAGCTTGTCGACCATTGCCTCGGCCCGCTGCCGCTCCGGGCCGACCATCCAGCGGGCGGCCAGGTCGATCACGTCGAACCGGGCGGTCACGTACTCGATGAGCTGGGCCCGGTCGGCGCTGGCGTCCTCGGCGAGCATCGCGGCGGCGTGAACCAGGTTCCCGACCCCCTGCGCACCGCTGGCCGGGGCGGCGCCGCCGTGTCGTTCCAGCAGCCAGCGCAGGCTGCACCGCAGCGCGCTCTCCATCGTGGAGGGAGTGACCTTGACCGGCTCACCCTCGTCGACCAGCGGCCGGTCGTCCGAGAGGGCGCGCAGCCCCCACCAGTCGTCCGGGTGGGCACCGGGCACACCCGCGGCGGCGAGCCGGGCCAGCTCGGCCGCGGCGGCCTGCCGCCGCTGGTCGGTCGTGGCCGGGTCGACGAGCACGGTACGCAGCTCCGCCACCAGCGCCGGCAGCGTGAGTGCCCGGGGCGGGCGCTCCACCGGCAGTTCGACCGGTTCCTCCCCGGCCACCGCGTCCTCCCCGCCCGGCCCGTCCGACCCCGGCGCACCGCCGCCGTCCGATCCCGGCGCACCGCCGCCGTCCGCACCCGGCCCGCCGCGCGAATTCGGCCCACCGCGCGAACCGACCGGTTCCGGGCCCGGATCGGCGGGCGGTGCCAGCTCGTAGAGGAACCGGCTCGGCTGCTCCTCGTAGTCGAGTCCGCCGACCGCCGCCGACGCGACGGCGCTGACCAGCAGCCGACGCCGGGCCCGGCTGACCGCCACGTAGAAGAGCCGGCGCTCCTCGTCCAGTAACGCCGAGGTCTGCCCGACCAGGCTCGCCGCCAGCCCGCTGCCGTCCGAGCGGCCCGCCAGCACCTCGACCAGCCGCTCCGAGCCGAGCAGGCTGCCCCGCAACCGCAGGTCCGGCCAGGTTCCCTCCTGTACGCCGACCACCGCGACCAGGTCCCATTCGAGGCCCTTCGCGGCGTGTGCGGTGAGCAACCGGACCGCGTCGCCGGGATCGGCGCTCGGCGCGAGCGTGTCGGCGGGCAGATGCTGGCCCAACACGTGATCGAGGAACACCTCGGTACGGGCGCCCGGCAGCCGGTCGACGAACCTCGCCGCCGCGTCGAAGAGGACCACGATCGCGTCCAGGTCCCGGTCGGCGGCGGCAGCCCGCCACCGGGGCGCGTTCTCCCCCTCGGCGCTCGTCCGGTCCCGGCTGATCGCGCCGGACCAGCGCTCGGCCAGCCCACTGCCGTGCCAGACCGCCCAGAGCACCTGCTCGGCGGTGGCACCGGGGGCCGCGGCAGCCTCCCGAGCGGTGGCGAGCAGGCCGGCGACCGCCTGGGCCGGCTCGGCCCACCGGCGCTCGATGGCGGCCAGCTCGGCCGGGTCACGCAGCGCCTCGACCAGCAGCTCTCCCGAGGGCCGGCGGTCGCCGGCGGCCAGCGCCAACGCCCGCAGCCCCTGTCGCAACCGCCGCTCGGCGAGCGGGTCCGCACCACCGAGCGGCGAGTGCAGCAACGCGACGGCGGCCTCCTCGTCCAGCCGGTCCGGCTCCAGCGCGCACCGCAGCAGCAGCAACAGCGGCGCCACCGCCGGTTGCAGGTGCAGCGGCAGGTCCTCGGCGTGCACGACGGTCGGCACCCCGGCTGCCTGGAGCGCACGCTGCAACGAGGGAAGCTGCCGGGGTGCCGAACGGACCAGCACCGCCATCCGGGACCAGGGCATTCCGTCGATCAGGTGAGCGGAGCGCAGGGCGTGCGCCAGGTACGCCGACTCGCTGGTCGCGGAACGGAACGTACGGACCTGCACGGTGCCGGGTTCGACGTCGGGCAGCGGCGCGAGTTGCCGGTGTGCGATCGGTCCCCGCAGCCGTCGGGCGACCCGTGCGGTGGCGGCCAGCAGACCGGCCCCGGTGCGGTAGCCGGTGCCGAGCAGGACGGTCCGGGCCGCCGCCCCGGAGGCGGTACGGAACCGGAGTGGGAAGTTGGTGACGCCTGCCGGGTCGGCACCCCGGAAGGCGTACGTGGAGGAGTCGGGATCGGCGAACGCGACCAGTGACTTGCCGCCACCGGCCACCAGGGCGAGCAGTTCGAGCTGGGCGGGGTCGGTGTCGGCGAGTTCGTCGACGTAGACGTACGCCAGCCGGCGCCGGACACCGGCCAGCAGTTCCGGGTCGTCGGTGAGCAGTCCGATGGCGGCCCGGACCAGTTCGGCGGGGTCGTACGCGATCGAGCCTCGGCTGGTCGCGTCGCGCAGCGCGAGGACGGCGACGTACTCGCGGAGGAAGCGGGCCGCGGCCGGCCAGTCGGCTCGGCCCAACCGTTCCCCGAGCCGGGCCAGTTCGACGGGGCCTACTCCGCGTTCGGCGGCGCGTTGCATCAGGTCGCGCAACTGTTCGGCGAAGGCTCGGGTGCGCAGCGCCGGCCGTAGTTGCTCCGGCCAGCCGACCCGGTCGGCCGGACCGTCCGGGTCGCCGGTCCCGCGCTCGCCGGTCCCGTTCCCGCCGGTCCCGCGCTCGTCGACCCCGCGCCCAGCGGCCCCGGGCCCGGCAGCCCCGTGCTCGTCGACCACGTCGAGCAGCTCACGGATGATCAGGTCCTGTTCGGGACCGGTGAGCAGCCGAGGCGACGGCTCGCCGCGCTCGGCGGCGGCCCGGCGCAGCAGGCCGTACGCGTACGCGGGGAAGGTACGTACCAGTGGTTCGTGCATCACCCGGGCGGCAACCCCGGTCACCCGGGCCTCGATCCGGTGGCGCAGTGCGGTGGCGGAACGCCGACCGAAGGTCAGCACCAGGATCTGTTCCGGGTCGGTGCCCTCGGTCACCCGTGCGACCACCGACTCGACCAGGGTGCTGGTCTTGCCGGTGCCCGGCCCACCGAGTACGAGCAGCGGCCCGTCCGTGTGCGCGACGACCTCCCGTTGCCGGGGATCGTCGATCCGCGCCGGCTCGGCCTCAGCCGGCCGACGGACCAGCCGGTACGCCTGCACGCCGCCCATCACACCATGCCGCCCCGACGTCGCCCCGAAGGAAGGGCCCCTTGTTATCGCTTTCCGTTGTAGAAGGGGCCCTTCCTAACCGAGAACGTCAGCCGAGGCGGGCCTCGATCGCGTCGAGCGCGGCCGGCACCGAGTTGACCACCACCAGCAGGTCCATCGCCGGCTTCCGGGCGAAACTGCCGGGGGCGAGCCCGTTGAGCCAGTCGACCAGGCCGGAGTAGAAACCGTCCTGGTCGAGCAGGACCACCGGCTTGTGGTGCATGGACAGGGTCGCCATCGTCCAGACCTCGAAGAGTTCGTCCAGGGTGCCGAGCCCACCGGGCAGGGTGAGGAAGGCGTCCGACTTGTCGATCATCGCGGTCTTGCGGCTGGCCATGCCGTCGGTGATCACCAGTTCGTCCGCGTGCAGGTCGGCGACCTCCAGGTCGACCAGCGCCTGCGGGATGATGCCGAGGGTGTGGCCACCGGCGGCGCGCGCCCCGTCGGCCACCGCGCCCATCATGCCGACGCAACCCCCGCCGGAGACCAGGGTGTGGCCGCGCCGGGCCAGTTCACCGCCGGTCACCGTGGCGAGGTCGAGCCAGCGCTGGTCGAGCGTACGGGAAGAAGCACAGAAGACGCAGATCGCGGCCATCGACTCAGTCCTCCCGACGGGTGGTGGAAGCGGCCTGCTGGTCGGCGCCCGCCTGGGCGATGGCCGACTCCTGAAGCGCTTCCTGCTCCGCGGCGAGTGCCGCGTCCGCATCGATGATATGCCCGACCGCGGTGGCGACATCATCGGTGACCAGTATCAATTCGAGGTCGGCGGCACCGATCTTGCCGCTGGTGGCGAGGGTGTCACGCAGCCAGGCGAGCAGCCCGCTCCAGTACGCCTCGCCCATCAGCACCACCGGGAACCGGGTGACCTTGCCGGTCTGGACCAGGGTGAGCGCCTCGAAGAGTTCGTCCATGGTGCCGAACCCACCGGGCAGTACGACGAACGCCTGCGCGTACTTGACGAACATGGTCTTGCGGGCGAAGAAGTAGCGGAAGTCGATCGCCATGTCGACCCAGTCGTTGATGCCCTGCTCGAACGGAAGCTCGATGCCGAGTCCGACGGAGAGTCCGCCGGCTTCGGTGGCGCCCCGGTTGGCCGCCTCCATCACGCCCGGCCCACCGCCGGTGATCACCGTGTAACCGGCTCGGGCGAGGGCGGCACCCAACTCCTCGGCCAGTTTGCACTCGTCGCTGTCCGGCAGGCTGCGGGCGGAGCCGAAGACGCTCACCGCCGGCGGCAGGTCAGCCAGGGTGTCGAAGCCCTCGACGAACTCGGAGAGGATCCGCAGGGCGCGCCAGGCGTCCTTGGTCTTCCAGTCGCCCCGGGTACGTGAGTCGAGTAGGCGCTGGTCGGCCGTACTCCCCGGAATGGCGTCCCGACGAAGGGTGACCCCACCGGCGTTCCGTTCCGGCCCACGGGCCCTGCCGCTTCGTCCCTTGCTGTGGCTCATGCGCTCCACGGTAGTGGGAGGGCACGGTGCCGTACGCCACTCACCCCGTCGCCGGGAAAACCACGACGATCAGGGCTTCCGGCAGGAAAGTGTGGCGAGCAGCGCAACCGAATACGCCTCCAATGCGTCTTACTATTCACATACCAGGTATGCACCGAGTCCGGCAGCGCCGCCGGACACCTTTGGGGGGAGGCGCAACCGTGATCAACAACAACGAGATCCTCCGGCTCCGGCGACAGATGCACCAGCGAATCCGCGCCGTGGTGGCCGAACGGCGGCTGGCCCGTCAGCAGGACCTGCCCGACGACCGCACGTTCGACCACTCGACCGTCGCGGCGGAGAGCCCCGGCGGTCACGGCGAGGTCAACTGAGTCACCGGTGACCTGAGCCAGCCGGCTCAGGCCGGCGCGAGCCAGCGGTGCAGGGTGGCGGCACCGTCGCGGATCTTGCCGATCTCGACATGCTCGTCCGGGGCGTGGGCCAGGTTGGGGTCGCCCGGTCCGAAGTTCAGCGCCGGAATGCCGAGCGCCGCGAACCGGGAGACGTCGGTCCACCCGAGCTTCGCCACCGGCGCCTCGCCGACCGCTTCCAGGAACTCCTGGGCCGGCGGCGCGGTCAGGCCGGGCAGCGCACCAGCGGCCACGTCGACCAGGTTGACCTCCAGACCGGCGAAGACCTCGCGTACGTGTGCCTCGGCCTCAGCCGGCGAGCGGTCCGGCGCGAACCGGAAATTGACCTCGACCTCGCACCGGTCCGGCACCACGTTGCCGGCCACCCCACCGTGGATGCCCACCGCGTTCAGCCCCTCGCGGTAGACACATCCGTCGATGGTGACCGTACGGGCCTGGTACTCGGCCAACCGGTCCAGCGCCGCGCCCGCCGCGTGGATCGCGTTCACCCCACGCCAGGACCGGGCCGCGTGGGCCCGCCGGCCGGTGGTCACCACCATCGCCCGCAACGTCCCCTGGCAGCCCGCCTCGACCACGCCGTACGTCGGTTCGAGCAGCACCGCGAAGTCGGCGGTCAGCCACTCCGGGTGCGCCTGGGCGACCAGGTTCAGCCCGTTGTACCGGCTGTCGATCTCCTCCGCCTCGTAGAACAGGTACGTCACGTCGTACCGGGGCTCGGCCAGGGTGGTCGCCAGGTGCAGGGCGTACGCCACCCCGGACTTCATGTCCGAGGTGCCGCAGCCGTAGATCAGGTCGCCGTCCTGGGTCGACGGGAAGTTGTCGTTCAACGGCACCGTGTCCAGGTGCCCGGCCAACACCACCCGCTGCGAACGGCCCAGGTCGGTACGGGCCATCACGGTGTTCTGGTGCCGCCGCACATCCAGGTACGGAACCGACCGCAGCACCTCCTCGACGTGGTGCGCGATCTCCTTCTCGTTGAGCGAGACGGACTCGATGTCGACCAGGGCGCGGGTCAACGCGACCGGATCGGCCAACACCTCGGGGGTCAGCGGGTTCTCCATGCTCGGCACGGTACCGTCAAGATTGTGCGGGCGCGGACTGAGCTGTCGAGCTGTGCTGTCCGTGACTTGTCGGCCCCGAGTTCACACCGGGCCTGCCCTCCGCGAGCGACAATCGGCCAGGGTCCGAAGCTCCCCGTCTGGGCGAAGCCGGCCCGAGACCCACAGACACGAAGGATGACTCAGTGACGACCGCGCAGCCCGCCTGGGGTATCGGCCTGGCCACCATCACCGCCGAGGGCCAGGTGCTCGACACCTGGTACCCGACCGGCAAACTCGGCCTGGGCGAGCTGCCACTGGTGCCCGGCGAGGAGCAGGCGGACGTACTCGACCTGCCGCCGGGGGCGGTCGGCGAACGGGCCCTGCCGGGACTCCGTACCGTGGTGGTGATCACCGAGATCGGCTCGCTGGCCGACCCGATCAAGGACGCCTCCGACGCGTACCTGCGGTTGCACCTGCTCTCCCACCGCCTGGTCCGCCCGAACGAGCTGAACCTCGACGGCATCTTCGGGCAGTTGGCGAACGTGGCCTGGACCTCTGCCGGGCCGTGCCCGCCGGACCGGGTCGACGAGTTGCGCGTCATCGAGCGCGCCGCCGGGCGTCACCTCGCCGTGTACGGGGTGGACAAGTTCCCCCGGATGACCGACTACGTGGTGCCCTCCGGCGTCCGGATCGCCGACGCCGACCGGGTCCGGCTCGGCGCCCACCTGGCCTCCGGCACCACCGTCATGCACGAGGGCTTCTGCAACTTCAACGCCGGCACGCTCGGAACCTCGATGGTGGAGGGGCGGATCGTCGCCGGGGTCGTGGTCGGCGACGGCTCGGACGTCGGCGCGGGCGCCTCGATCATGGGCACCCTCTCCGGCGGCGGCACCGAGAAGGTACGCATCGGCGAGCGCAGCCTGCTCGGCGCGAACGCCGGAATCGGCATCTCGCTCGGCGACGACTGCGTGGTCGAAGCGGGTTGCTACATCACCGCCGGCTCGAAGATCAGCCTGCCGGACGGGAAGGTGGTCAAGGCCCGCGAGCTTTCCGGCGTGGCCGGGCTGCTCTTCTGGCGCAACTCGCTGACCGGGGCTCTGGAGGCCCGTCCCCGCACCGGTCACGGCATCGAACTCAACGCCGCCCTGCACGCCAACGACTGACCCGGCACCCGAACAACGGCGGAGGCGGGTGCCGGCCACCATCGGCCGGCACCCGCCTCCCGGTTACTTCAGCTTGTAGGCACGGATCACCTTCTGCGTGACGGTGTTACCGGCCGCATCGGTCGCCTTCGCGCGCAGCGACACGTACGCGGCCCCGTTCGGGTGCCGTACGCTCGCCGTCCAACCGGACTTGCCGGCCTTCACGGACGCGTTGCGCCAGGTCCGCCCGTCGTCGTAGGAGACCTCCACGGTCAACTGCCGCACCTGTGCCGACGGGGCGTCGGGCTGCCGCGCGACGGTGATCGGGATGTCGAACTCCCGACCGTCCGGGGCGGCGTTGCCGGCGTCGAGCTTCGGTGCGTACCGGATCGCCATCGCGGGCAGCTTGGCGATCTCGTCGGCGGGCACCTCGCCGGAGCGGAACGTCCACGCCACCTCGGTCGCGGTGGCCAACTCCGCGACGTTCCGGGTGGCCGAAACCGTCAACCGGTAGTCGGCCTTGCCGGCTGGCACGTCGAACTTCCCCCAACCCGGGTCCGCGACCTCGTCGACCAGCGTGCCGTTGCGGTAGAGCGCGGTCCGCGCCGTCTCGGTGAGCGAACCACCGGGGTTCCCCGCCGCGTCACTGAAGATCGGAAGGTCGACCCCGATCGTGTTGCCCTGACGGAAGAGGCCCTGGTCCGGCCAGCGCGGCTCAGGGAAGGACGGACCGTACGGAGCGCCGTTCCACACGTTCTGGTAGTGGCGTCCGGCCTGGTACCGCGCCGCGACCGGCAACTGCAACACCGTCTGGGTGGCCGGGAATCCGTCGGCGTCCGGCAGGCTGAACTCCAGCGCCTGGTCCCACCGCACACCGTCGTCGGTGTTGTAGTACTCGACCCGCTGCCCCGGTACGGCGACCGGCAGCCCGACCGCCCAGCCGCCGGTCGGCTCCGGGTAGTCCGCGAACGCGAACCGGTAGACGGTCTGGCCAGGCGCGGCACCCCGGAAGTCGTTCTTCACCGTGGCAAGATCCCGGTCCCGGAAGTGCCGGGCGTAGCCGGTCGGGAACCGGCCGGGAATCACGTCGCTGAGCCCGTAGAGGTAGCGGCTCTGCGCGAACTGTCCGTCGACGCCCGGATCCGCCCACTGGCTGCCGATACCGCCTCGGAAGGCCGAGGAGCTGCCCGTCCCGACATGTGCGGTACGAAGGCCGTCGAAGGAGAAGGCGAGCAGGCTGGAGCCGAAGCCGCCGTCCAGGACGGTCCAGTTGGCGGAGATGTCGACCAGGGCCGGTGCGGCCGACGGATCGGGCACGGTCACCCGTACCGGTCGGCCCTGGCGCGCGTCGAGAGTGACGCTCAGGTTCCGGTCGACGACCAGTTCCGGCTGCGCCAGCATCGTGGCGTCCACCTGCTCCTCGCCGCGCAGGTAGAACAGCACCGCGTCCAACCCGTAGCGGCCCTTCGGCACCCGGACGGTGGCGGTGCCGTCGTCGTCGTACACGCTGGTGTAGGAGAACCGGTCCAGTCCGATCAGTGAGCTGCCGTACTCGGCGGTCGGGGCACCGGTCTGGTCGATGTACGTGAAGGTGAGGTCGTAGCTCTCGACCTCCTTGTCGACGCCGATCGGGGTGGTGACCACGGTCGACCCGGCGGTGGCGGTCAGGCGGCCGGACCAGTAACCGTCCGGGCCGGCGACGCTGGTGTCCGCGGTCACCGTGACCGTCGCCTCGCCACCGGCGGGTACGGTCACCTGGTTGGCGCTGACGCTGAACAGGCCGGACGGCAGGGACGCCCCTTCCGGGCCGATCACCTGGAGCGCCAGGTCGAGGGTGCGGGCGGCGCTGCCGGAGTTGTGGTAGGTGACGGTCCGGCTGACCGGCGCGTCGTCCGCGTGCGGCCAGACGGCCCGCCCGAAGGAGAGACTGGCCGGGTCGGTGGTCACCGGTTGGGTGATGGCGCGGGCCACGTCGACCCGGCCGGCTCCCTGCTGGTACGCGGTGAGCGTCGGATCGGGCTTGGCCGAGGCCGTCAGGGTTGACTTGAACTGTGCCGCGCTCCAGTCCGGGTGCTGCTGTCCGAGCAGCGCCACGGCACCGACCACGTGCGGGGTCGCCATCGAGGTGCCGGAAGCGGTGACGTAGTGCTCGCCGACCGGCGTACCGAGCAGGGTTCCGGCGCCCTTGGCCGCGACGATCTCCACACCGGGTGCGGTGATGTCGGGCTTCACCGCGCTGTCCCCGACTCGGGGTCCCCGGCTGGAGAAGCCCGCCAGTTTGTCGTCGCGGTCGACCGCACCCACGGTGAGGGCGGCGTCCGCGCTGCCCGGCGAGCCGACCGAGGCGTCCGAACCGTCGTTGCCGGCGGCGATCACGAAGAGCGTGCCGGTCTGCGCGGTGAGGGTGTTGACCGCTTCCTCGATCGGGTCGATCTCCGGCCCGTCGTATCCGCCGAGGCTGATGTTGACCACGTCCGCCTGCTTCTCCACGGCCGCCCACTGGAGACCGGCGAGGATCGCCGACTCGGTGCAGCCGTAGATCTCGCAGACCTTGCCGGAGACCAGGGTGGCGTCCGGCGCCACGCCCCGGTACTTCCCGGCGGAGGCGGCGCCGCTGCCGGCGATGATCGAGGCGACGTGGGTACCGTGCCCGACCAGGTCGCGGGGATCGGTCTCCTCGCTGAAGTTCCGCGCCTCGGCGACCCTGCCGACCAGGTCCGGGTGTTCGACGTCGACACCCGAGTCGAGCACGGCGACGGTGACCCCGCTGCCGGTGAACCCGGCCTGGTGGGCGGCGGGCGCACCGATCTGCGGCACGCTGTGGTCGAGGGTCAGCTGCCGTTTGCCGTCCAGCCAGATCTTCTCGATCCCGGCGGCGGTGGCGGTGCGGGCGCTGCCCTGACCGGTGGTGACCCCGGCCCAGAAGTCCGTGGCCTGGTCCTTGGCGGCGGTGACCGCGGCGCCACCGATCGCCGGGAGATCCCGGGTGACCCGGGCACCGGTGCCGCGCAGGGTTCCGGTGGCGGAGGCCACGGCTCCGTCGCGGTAGGTGACGATCAGTGGCAGGTTGTCCCGCGCCGCGTCGTGGTAACCGGCCTGGACCAGCCCGGTGACGTCGAAGAGGCGGCGGTCGAGCTGCCCGGAACCGACCAGCCGTGCGGCGTCGCGCGGGATCACGTACAGGTGGTCGGCGTCGCGCTGGACGATGAACTGGATCTTTTCCCGTCCCTTGGCCGGCTGCACCGAGCCGGTCAGGGCGTCGGCCGAGGCGAGCGTGATCCGGTCGCCGGTGAGCAGGGTGACGGTGACGGGTCGGGCCTGCGCCCGAGTGGTCGGTTCTGCGGTCGGCGACGTGGCCGCCGGTACGGGACTGGCCAAGCCGGCCGAGCCGGTGCCGAGCACCAACCCGACCCCCAGTGCGACTGCGGTCAATCTCCTCGATACCTGCAACGAAACCTCCCCGGTCGACATCTCGTGGATGTCAGGTCCTGCATGGACACCGGTCAGCATTGCATACCGAGTATGTATCTGATACCCCTGACACTATCTAGAATTAGACCATTCAATCGCTTGTGATCATTTCCGAACGCTCTACCCACATTCACCAAACGATCATCCCATCCATCGAGATCAGCCTATGTGGATCATCCACGGCACCGGCAGAGGAGAGGCTGTGGCCTCGCACAAGGCACGGATGCTCGCGGGGGAGCTCTACCTCGCCGACGACCCGGAAATCGTCGCCGACGCACAACGCGGGGCGCGACTGATGGAACAGTTCAACGCGACCACCGTCGATGAACCGGAGCGGCGGCGGCACCTGCTCACCCAACTGCTTGGCGCGGTCGGCGAAGGAGTGGGCATCCGGCCGCCGTTCTACTGCGATTTCGGCTACCACATCAGCATCGGCGACGGCACCTTCGTCAACTATGGCGCGGTGTTGCTCGACGTGGCACCGATCATGATCGGCGCGGACGTGCAGATCGGCCCGAACGTGCAACTGCTGACGCCGACCCACCCGATCGAGCCGGAGCCACGCCGGGCCAAGTGGGAAGCGGCCAAGCCGATCACCATCGGCGACAACGTCTGGCTCGGCGCCGGCGCCATCGTCCTCGCCGGCGTCACGATCGGCGAGAACACGGTGGTGGGTGCGGGCTCGGTCGTCCCCCGTGACCTTCCCGCCAACGTCGTCGCCCTCGGCAACCCGGCCCGGATCACCCGCCGCCTCACCTGACGCCACCCCCTTCGGAGGGTCGGCACACCTCCCATGATCATTGCGTCGCTGGCTGTTCTCCCGAGGCCCCTGAACACAGCTAGCGCCGCATGGATCAAGCTCCGCCGCGGTCCAGTCGACGGGCAGCCAGGATGGCGAGGACCTCGCGGCGTACCTCGGCGGGTTCGTGGACCAACCGGCGGTGACTGAACCGGACCACCAGCACACCGAGCGTGGCCAGCAACGCGTCCCGGCGCAGATCGATCTCCCGTTGCCGCCGGTCACCGTGCCAGGCGGCGCCATCCAGCTCGAAGTCCACCCGCTCACGTTCGGCGTACACGTCCAGGTCGAAAACCCGTCCACCGACCCGCAACCGCTTCTGACGTCGGAAGGCCGGCATGCCCGGGCCGCTGAAGACACGCTCGTGGCCCCAGATCTCCAGTGGGCTGCGGCAGCCGATCGCCAACCGCTCCAGCAGCGCCCGGAGTTCAGCGCGATCCACCAACCTCGGGGCGGCCAGCAGGGCCTCTCCCAGTCTCGCCACGGTGGTCACCCGACCGTTGACGGCCTCGATGACCACCGCTCGCCGCTCGTCGGCCGGTAACAGCGGCCAGCAATCGACGATCGAGCGTTCCAACCGGGTGACGGGCCTGCCCTGCCGACGCAGCACGTGCGGCGGTGCCGGCTCGAAGCCGTCCACCCGGTGCAACACCAGGGCCGAGGACGCCCGCAGCCGTACCGAAGCGGGCACGGTCATGTGCATCGGAGCATCCGGTGCCGGACGACAACGACCCCAGAGCGCGAGCGCGGTGGTGTGGCTGAACGCCCCTCGCCCTCCGATGTAGGCGAGCGCCGCCCGGTGCCGGAGCGCGACCTCGTCCGCGCGGCCCGCGTCCAGGTAAACCCCCGGCAGGATCCGCCGCAGACTGCCGGACCGACAGGCGTTGTCGATCGCCCACCTCGGCGCGACCCGTTCACTTCCCACGCGGGTGACCATGCCTCCACCCACCACCAGTAGCGCCCGAAGACGATGGTCCATGACGACGAGGTTCCTCGGACAACGACACGTCGGCGACCCGCGACGCCGGTGCTGTGGATACAGACACGAGGCTGTGGACAACCGCCTGATCGAGGAGGGAGGTGCTAGGAACTCCGTCGGTGCCGGTCAGGCGCGTTGGATCGGGGCCGGGCTGCGCCGCTCGGGGCCCCACCGGGTGGCATCCTCCTCCGCCAGCGGGCGGGAGAAAAGGTAGCCCTGGCCGGAGGCGCAGCCCATGTCCATCAGCAGCGTCCGTACCACCTCGGTTTCCACCCCCTCGGCGATGATGTCCAGGCTCAGGGTTCCGGCCAACCGGATGATGCCCTCCAGCAGCAGCAGTTGCCGGCGGGAGGAGGCGACGGTGGCGGTGAACGAACGGTCGATCTTCAGTACGTCGGCCGGCATCTGCTGGAGGTAGCTCAACGACGAGAAGCCGGTGCCGAAGTCGTCGATCGCCACCCGTACGCCCAGGGTGCGCAGCTCGGTCAGCTCGGCCCACACCTGGTCGTCGTCGCGGAGCAGCAGACTCTCGGTGATCTCCAACATGAGCAGGGTCGGCGGTACGTCGGCGACGCCCAGGGCAGCCCGGACCCGGTCGACAAAGCCGCCCGCGCGCAGTTGCCGGGCGGAGACGTTGACACTGACGTACGGCGTCGCCGACGGGTCCCGGTTCTGCCGCCAGCGACCGGCCGCGGCGACCGCCTCGCGGAGCACCCAGTCGCCGATCTGCTCGATCAGACCGGTCTCCTCGGCGAGCGCGATGAACTGATCCGGCGGGACGAGACCCCGACCGGGGTGGTGCCAGCGCACCAACGCCTCGAAACCGGAGGCGGCACCACTGTAGAGGTCGACGATCGGCTGGTACTCGACCATGAAGCTGCGCCGCTCGACCGCCTCCGCCAGGGCGGTACGCAGTTCCAGCCGCTGCACGATCGCGGTGTGCAGCTCCGACTGGTAGCGGCACCAGCGCCCCTTGCCACCACCCTTCGCCACGTAGAGCGCCAGGTCCCCGTGCTTGAGCAGCTCCCCCGCGTCGGTGGCGTCGGCGCTGGTGGCCACGCCGATGCTGACCGAACCGTTGACCAGGGTGTCACCGACCGCGAGCGGCTCGGCGAGCGCGTGGACCAGATCGTCGGCGATCCGCTCGGCCTGCTCGGCGTTCTCGGCGTCCGGCACCAGTACGGCGAACTCGTCGCCGCCGAGTCGCGCCACCATGCCGGTCGCGCCGACCAGTTCCCGCAACCGCTGCCCGACCGCGATCAGCAGCCCGTCGCCGACCGCGTGCCCGTGTGCGTCGTTGACCGAACTGAACTCGTCCAGGTCGATGCAGAGCACGCCGACCGTACGGCCACTGCGGCGGGCGTGACCGACCGCCGCGTACACCTGGTCCTGGAAGGAGGCCCGGTTCGCCAACCCGGTGAGCACGTCGTGCAGGGACCGGTGGGTCAGTTCCCGCTCCAGCCGGCGCCGTTCCGTCATGTCCCGCATGGTCACCACCACGCCCCGCACGGTCCGGTCCCGGCGCAGATCGCGGCAGCTCACCTCCAGGTGGATCCGCTCACCGTCCGGTCGCCGTACGGTCCAGTCGGCCCACTCGCCGCCCGACGACCGGGCCGGATCCAGCAGGTCGTCGATCAGCTCCCGGTCGTCCGGGTGCACCACGGAGTTCAGCTCGGCACAGTCCGCCGGCTCGATGCCGATCACGGTACGGACCGAGGGGCTGGCGTACCGGATCGACCGGTCGTCGTCGACGACGAGGATGACATCGGTGGCGTTCTGCACCACGCTGCGGAAGTATGCCTCGGTGTCCCGCCGGCTGATCTCCTGGCTCAGCCCGATCCGTTCCAGCGCGAGCGCCACCTGCGCGGCCAGCACCTCCAGCGAGTCGCGCAGCCCGGCGAGGACGGTCTGGTCGGCGGCGACCAGCAGCGCGCCGACTCGGGGCACCCCGGTGGCCCGCTCGTCGAGCACCAGTGGACAGAGCACGGCGGTGCTGAACTGGCCCAACTGTCCGGCCAGTGCCGGCTGGAGCATGCCGACCCGCAGCAGTCTGGTGCGGCGGGCGGTGGCCGCGCTCGGCGCCGGGTAGTACGTGGAGGGTTCCGCGACCGCCGGCCCCCAGATGCTGGTCGCGGTGGCCGGCACCCCGTCGGCCCGGTTGACCGTGAACACCACCCGGTGCGGGGCGTGCTTCGGCACCAGCCGGGCGACGGCGGCCCGTACCGCCCGGTCGACCTCGCGGGCGGCGGTGGCCGACACCAGGTCGGCGGCGGCCTTGCGCAGGCTCCGCTCGCGGCTGACCACGAGTCGGTGTGCGTCCGCCGCGTCCGCGAGGCGGCTCAGCACCAGCACGAACATCACTCCGGAGACGACGGCGATCACCGTGCCGTCGTGCACCTCGCCGGTCACCGCCTCAAGCAGCAGCACCGCCGGGGCGAGTACGGCGGCGAACCCGAGCAGCACCAGTCGGAGCCGTCCCACCTCGGTCTGGCGTGGCTGGGCGGGCACGGTCAGCCGTGTCATCCGGGGGTGCAGGGCGGCGGCGCCCCAGCAGACGGAGAAGGTGAACCAGCCCAGTTCGACCGGTCCACCCGGCTGCCAGCCGCCGTTGTGCAGGGCGATGCCGTAGCCGAGGTCAGCGGCGAGCATGCCCGCGGCGCCGACCAGCAGCAGTACCGCGGCCGGGTTGATCGGTGTGGCGGTGAGCAGCCGCGCGGTGGCCGCCAGCACCAGCAGGTCGGCGAAGGCGAACGCGGCCAGGGTCGAACGGCTGAACGGGTTGAGCCCGGGGCCGTCGAGGTAGGGGCCGAGCACAAAGATCCAGAGCAGGAATCCGCCGGCGGTACAGAAGATCAGAAAGTCGAGGAACTGTGATCGGTCACGGGCGACAATGTTCGAACGGGTGAGTCCGAGTAGTCCGGCGCCGATCAAGGGGAACATCAACAAATAGGAAACATCCGCGGCCGATGCCGGCGCGTCGCTCGGCAACGACGCATCGAGACTGTAGAGGGTGTCGCCGACGGCGAGCAGCGCCATGCCCGCGGAAAGCAGCCACCAGGTGTATCCGCGTTGCGGGCGATGCCACCGTACGCCGACCAGCACCGCAGTGGCCCCAGCCAGCCCCACCAGCGCGAACAGGAGGGTACGCAGCGCCGGCACGGCGAAGAAGCAGCCGACCAGTACGCCCATTCCCACCGCGTACCGGGTCAATACCTTCCGAGCGGACACGGGCCTCCTGTCGATGTTCGAAACCAACGTACCGAACTCGCCTAATCGACGTCGTCCGCCCGGTTTACCAGTCCTCGATGCGGTTCGCTATCGCCGGGGTGGGCAGTGGTTGGCGACGATGAGTGTCCGGGTCGCGAACACGACTCCCCCGCGTACGACAATTACCTGCGTAACACTGGTCATCGGTCCAGTCAACGATCACCCGGCAACCGGGACGTCAACCCGCGAGTCGTACGACCACATCGGAGCGACCGGCGGTGGTCTCGATCAGATCGGCGTTGACCTGGTCGGTGCCCCGGGCCCGGGTGGCCGCCTCGGTCGCCGACCGGCCGAAGCCGATGTGCCGGTCGGTCAACCGGCGCAGCCGCTCCCCCGCGTCGAGGTCGAGGAACCACACCTCGTCCAGGAGCCCGCGCAGCTCGTCCCAGGGCGGGGCCGGCACCAGCAGATAGTTGCCCTCGGTCACCACCAGCCGCACCTGCGGCGGTACGGCGATCGCACCGGCGATCGACTCCTCCAGCTCGCGCCGGAACTCGGGCGCGTAGACCGTGCCGCCGCCCCCGTCGTCGCCCCCGGTACGAATCCGACGCATCAGGGCCACGTAACCGGCACCGTCGAACGTGTCCAGGGCGCCCTTGCGGTGGTGCCGGCCGAGTCGGCGCAGCTCTGCCTCGGCGAGGTGGAACCCGTCCATCGGCACCAGCGCCGCCACCGGGCCGAGCGCGGCAACCAGTCGTTGGGCCAGGGTGGACTTGCCGGCGCCCGGCGCACCCGCGATGCCGAGCAGTTGTCGCGGGCCGGCGTCGGCCAGGGCACGGGCCCGCGCCACCAACTCGTCGAAAGTGTGCGGCTGCGCCGGTACGGACACGGCGGCCGGCTCAGTCGCGGGGCTCGGCGAGCACCGTCGGCTCGCTGATGGTGAACCGTGCCTCGATCGCGGCCTGGATCGTCTGCACCTGCGGGTCGAGGTCGAGGTCGGGCACGCTGTCCAGCGCGCCCTTGCCCCGGAAGCCCTGCGCCGAGCCGACCATCATCATCGGCTGGTGCTGCTCCACCCCGGGGTCGGCGAGCTGGACCAGGGCGATCACCCGGGCGCCGAGCGCGTCCGCGTACTCCCGGGCCCGGTCGACGGCTTCGCCGATCGCGGCCCGGCGGACCTCCCGGTACACCGGGCTCTCCGGTCGCAGCGCCCACCACGGGCCGGCGATCTGGGTCTGGTCCTCTTCGCCCAGTCGGAGCATCAGCTCACCCAGCACGCTGAAGTCGGTGACGGTCACCGTGGTGGTCACGCTGCCGTTGTAGCCGATCACCCGTTCACCGGAGCGCTTGGTCTGGGGGTAGACCCCGAGCTGGCCGGTCTCCCGTCGCTCGATCGCCGGTCCGTACGAGTCGATCAGCACACGAACCGCCTCGGCTCGCTCGGCCAGCCGGGTCAGGGTGGTCGGCCTGTCCCGCTCCCGCACGTTGACGGTCACCGCGAAACGCGCCAGCTCCGGCGGCACCTCACGAAACGCCTCGCCCCGTACCGCCACCACCGGACCTTCGACCATGGCCCCCACCCTAGGGGCAACCGCCGGACTTTGACATGCCGAGCGGCACCGCGATCCCGGCGCTGGCGGGTGACTGACGGGCCGCCTACTACAGCCGTACGGTGACGACCGGCTGGTCGAGCAGCACCCCACCGACCAGTTCCCGCACCTCCGGGCCGACCAACGCGTGCTGGGTCGCCACGTGCACGTCCCGGAAGCAGCGCTGCAACGGGCTCGACGATCGGATGGAGGCGGCCCCACCCCCGTGGTAGACGAGGTCGACGGCGTGCGCCGCGCTCCTGGTCGCGTACGCGATCGCCAGCCGCAGCCGGGCGCGCTGCTCGACCGGCACGACCTCCCCGGCCGCTGCCCGGCGCCAGCAGTTGGCGATCTCACCGACCAGGTACGCACGCCCGGCGCCGAGGATTCCCTCCGCCTCGGCGAGCGTGGCCCTGATCATCGGCTTGCCGGCCGCCGGCTGCCCGGTCAGCGGGTCATGCTTCTCCCCCGCCACCCGGGCGAACTCGTCCAACGCGGCGCGGGCGATGCCGAGCGCCACCGCACCGATGCCGAACGCCAGCAACCCGAACACGGGGAACCGATAGAGCGGCCGGTCCTGACGTGCCGGCCCGAAGATCGAGAACGAGTACGCGTCCGGGACGAAGACGTCGACCGCCTCGATGTCGTGGCTGCCGGTGCCGGCGAGCCCGACCACGTCCCAGTTGTCGTGGATGGTGAGGTCGGCGGCGGGCATGACCACGTGCCGTACCTGCGGCATCCCGCCCGGTCCGGTGACCGGTCCCGTCTCGTCGAGCACCACGCAACCGCCCACCAGGTGGGTGGCGTGCCGGCTGGCGCTGGCGAACGACCAGCGACCGCGTACCCGGTAGCCACCGGGCACGATGGTGGCCCGGCCGGACGGCGCCGCGACCCCGGCGATCAGGAACCGGGGGTCGGCGAGCAGCTTCGCCGCAGTCGTCTCGTCCAGGTATCCGAGGGTCACACCGGTGGCGGCGCCGATCATCGTGCACCAGCCGACCGAGCCGTCGGCTCGACCCAGTTCCTCGAACACCTCGAACATGGTCAACGGGTCGGCCTCGACACCACCCGCCGCGCCCGGTGCGGCGAGCCGGAGCAAGCCCAGGCCGATGAGGTCGTCGACCAGGTCCTCCGGCATTGCCCGGTCGCGCTCGATCTGCGGAGCGAGCGCCCGGATCCGGGCGGAGCGGGCACGAACATCGTCGATCAGTCCCGTTGGCATGGCCGCCAGCATAGGACGGTGGGCGGCAACTCGGGTGACCGTCGAACGCCGGTGTGGCCGGCACGGGAGGTCCCGTGCCGGCCACAGCGTGGTGGTGCTAGCTGCTGTACGCCTCGACCTCCCAGAGGGAGTGGCCGTAGCCGGTCCCTCTGGCGGTGCCGTTGATCCGCAGGTAGCGGCCGTTGGCGCCGAGTCCGGTCAGTTCGTCCACTCCGCCGTTGGCCCCGGTCACCGAGCGCACGGTGGTCCAGGTGTTGCCGTCGTTGGAGGTTTGGATCTGGTACGCGCTGCTGTACGCCGCCTCCCAAGTCAGCTTGACCCGGCCGATGGCTGTGGGGGTGCCGAGGTCGACCCGGATCCACTGCGGGTCGGCGAAGAGCGACGACCAGCGGGTGGTGAGGCTGCCGTCGACCGCCTGGGCGCCGGACATGCCGGCCGCCTCGTTACTGGAGGTGAGCGTCGGCTTGTTCAGCAGCAGGTTGGTGGTCGGCGGGTTGCTCGGCCCGCCGGTGCCGCCGTACACCTCGAACTCGAAGAGCGAGTAGCCCCACCCGGTACCCCGGGTGGTGCCGTTGAGTCGCACGTAACGACCGCTGCCGGTGAGGCCGGTGAGGTCGTCGACCCCGCCGTCACCGCCGGTCACGCTCCGGATGGTGGTCCAGGTGGCCCCGTCCGGCGAGGTCTGGATCTGGTACGCGCTGCCGTACGCCGCCTCCCAGGTGAGCTTCACCCGGTTGATGTCGTACGTGGCGCCGAGGTCGACGTCGATCCACTGCGGGTCGCTGAACGCGCTGCCCCAACGGCTGCCGGCCACCCCGTCGAAGGCGTTTCCGGCGACGAAGGCGTCCTGGATGCTGGAGGACCGGGCCGGCTTGTTCAACGCCAGGTTGCTGCCCGGTTCCGGTTCCGGATCCGGGTCGGGGTCCGGCCCGGGGCCCCCGGGTTGGGGCGAGAGGGTGAACTGGTCCACGTCGAAGTACGGACCGGTTCCCTTGAAGACCAGGTAGAGGGTGCGGGTGCCGGTCGGAGCGGTGACGCCGCCGGTGACCGTCGCCCACGTCGTGTACCCGCCGGTCGGTACCACCGTGGCCGATCCGACCAGCGGTCCGGTGGGTGAGTCGACCCGCAGTTCGAGGGTTCCGCCACCGCCCGCCGGGGCGCCGACCCGGGCGCTGAACGACTGGATGCCGGTCAGGTTGTACGGGGTGAACGAGATCCAGTCGTTGTTGTCGACGTACCCGATCGCCCCACCGCCCTGGGCGTTGCCCGGGTTCGTGATCTGGATGCCGCTGGAGTCGCCGAAGTGCTCCGCCTGGCGTACCCGTGGTTGCAGCACCGCCTGGGCATGCGTGGTCAGCGCGGGCTGGCCGCCGCCGCCAAGGTCGGTGTACTCGGCGTCGATGATGCCGAAGATGTTCGCGGCGGTGTCGTGCTCGCCGTCGGCCGAGGTCTGGATGACCCCGGTGCAGCCCTGCACGCTGCCGAGCTGGTGCCCGTGCGAGTCGTGGCCCAAGACATAGTTGACCTTGACACGGGCACAGTTGATCGCGCCGTCCTGGGCGTCGGTGACGGTCACGGTGAACGGGACCGCGTCACCGAAGTTGAACGTGGACCCGTTGAGCGGGGTGTTGATGGTGACCACCGGCGCGCTGTTGCCGACGGTGACCACCACGCTCGCGGTGGCCGTCTTGCCGGTGCTGTCCCGCACCGTCAGGGTCGGGCTGCGTACCCCGTTCGTGGTGTACGTGAAGGTCGGGTTCGCCACCGTGGAGTCGGTGGTGCCGTTGTTGTCGAAGTCCCAGGCGTACGTGATCGGGTCGCCGTCGGGGTCGAGTGTTCCGGCCGAGGAGAACGCCACGGTCAGCGGCGCCACCCCGCTGGTCGGGGTCGCGGTGACCCTCGGGGTCGGGGCGCGCCCTTCGCGGGCGTACTCGATCCGGTAGAGCGCGGAGTTCGCGTCGCCGTTGAACCAGCCGGTGCCGTAGTCGAGGACATAGAGGGCGCCGTCCGGGCCGAACTCCATGTCCATGACCTGCGTGCCGGTCCACGGGAACGAATTGATCTTCAACGGCTCGCCGGCCGCGTCGATCTTGATGTTCTTGATCCAGCGTCGGCCGAACTCACCGGCGAAGTAGGTCCCGTCGTAGTACTGCGGGAAGGCCACGTCCGACGTGGACGCCGGGTTGTAGCGGTAGACCGGCCCACCCATCGGGGAGAGCCCGCCGCCGGTGAACTCCGGCGGGGAGCCGGAGCCGCCGTACGGCAACCAGGCCGGTACGGCAGCCGGAAGCTGGGTGATACCGGTGTTGTTCGGCGAGTTGTTCACCGGGCCACCCGCGCAGTTGAACTTCGGACCCGACGGCCCGCTCGGGAACGTGTAGTCGTTGTACGCGTCGTTGCGCGCGGTGCAGTACGGCCAGCCGTAGAAACCGGGCTGGGTGATCCGGGCGAACTCCACGTTGCCCGCCGGTCCCCGGTTCGGGTCGGCGGTGCCCGCGTCCGGTCCGTAGTCACCGAGGTAGACCACGCCGGTGGCCTTGTCGACGCTCATCCGGAACGGGTTGCGGAAGCCCATCGCGTAGACCTCGGGCCGGGTACGCGCGGTGCCGGGCGGGAACATGTTGCCGGCCGGGATGGTGTAACCACCGGCCGCGCTCGGCTTGATCCGCAGCACCTTGCCGCGCAGGTCGTTGCTGTTCGCCGAGGTCCGCTGGGCGTCGAACGCGGGGTTGCGGTCGGCCCGCTCGTCGATCGGGCTGAACCCGGACGAGTCAAACGGGTTCGTGTCGTCGCCGGTGGAGAGGTAGAGGTTGCCGGCCGCGTCGAAGTCCATGTCACCACCGACGTGGCAGCACATGCCCCGACTGGTCGGCACCTCCAGGATCAGCGTCTCGCTGCCCAGGTTGATGGTGTTGTCGGCGTTGACGGTGAACCGGGCCAGCCGGTTGACCCCGTTCCAGGCGGCGAACTGGGCGGGCGTACCGGTTGCCGGGGCACCTCCGCCAGGGGTGTTGAGCGGCGGGGCGTAGTAGGCGTACACCCAGCGGTTGGTGGCGAAGCCGGGATCGGCCTTGATGCCCTGCAAGCCCTCCTCGTCACCGGTGTAGACCGGCAGGGTGCCGGCGATCTTGGTGTTGCCGGCGACGTCGGTGTGCCGGATCGTGCCGTCCCGCGAGGTGTGGAACACGCCCCGGTCGGGGAGCACGGTCAGGCTCATCGGCTCGCCGGTCTCGGCCACCCCACGGGCGAGCGTGACCTGCTGGAAGTTGCTGTTGACCGTGCCGCCGCAGTCGGCCTGCACCGCGCCGGCCGCGCCCCGGATCCCGCCGAGCAGGTGCCGGCGGAAGTTCGCGTCGGCGTACGACGCGTCGGTGTGCCCCATTCCGGTGTACCAGGACCGGCCGCCGCCGTAGTTGTGGCACCAGCTGATCGGGTGATCGGCACCGTTGCTGCCACCGGTGTAGCTGGTCTCGTCCAGAGTGGCGAGCACGTGTACGTTGCCGCGCGGGTTGGTCCGGTAGTTGTACCACTCGTCAAAGCGCGACCAGCGCTGCGGCAGACCCGTGGTCGACGGGTGCACCTGGTCGGCGACCTTGACGGTCGCGGTCTGCTCGGCCGGGTGCGAGGCGAACCAGGCACCGACGAGCCCGCCGTACCAGGGCCAGTCGTACTCGGTGTCGGAGGCCGCGTGCACGCCGACGTAACCGCCACCGGCCGCGATGTAGCGCTCGAACGCGCCCTGCTGCGCCGCGTTGAGTACGTCGCCGGTGGTGGAGAGCCAGATGACGGCGTCGAACCGGGCCAGGTTGGCATCGGTGAACTGGGCCGAGTCCTCGGTGGTCTCGACGGTGAAGTCGTTGGCCGCACCGAGTGCCTGGATCGCGGCGATGCCCGGGGTGATCGAGCCGTGCCGGAACCCGGCGGTCTTGGAGAAGACGAGCACATTGAACGCGGCGGCGCTGGCCGCCGGTGGTGCGGCGACGATGCCGCCCACCACGAGGACCGCGCTCAGCACACCGCCGAGCCACGATCGCAGTGATCTACGCACGTGAGTCCCTTCCTGATCCGATGGAGGACGGCGTGCGCCGATCACGCCCTTGCCGGTGGTGCCGTCGAGAGCGCTCTCTCGCACCTCCCCGACGCGCCGACGGCCGGTGAGAGTGCGAGGTATGCGCATACATCGTTACGGCTCGGTTGCGGGCTCGTCAAGGATTGTTTCGGCAATCCTGAGAGCGCTCTCCAATCGGCCGCGATGGACGTGACCAGCGAAGATCCATTACAGATTTCCGGTCACAAAATCGACCGACGACGAACTCCCGGGACCTCCGGAACGGCGGCCGGGCCGCCGGGCGCCGCTGGCGGCTGTTCAGCCAGCGAGGCGCTCGGCGGCGGCGGCGATCCGCTCGTCGGTCGCGGTGACCGCGAACCGGACGTGCCGCGAACCGGACGGCCCGTAGAAGGTGCCCGGCGCGACCAGGATGCCGCGCGCGGCGAGCCAGTCGACGGTGGCCCAGCAGTCCTCGTCGCGGGTGGCCCAGAAGTAGAGGCCCGCGGTCGAGTGGCTGAGCGTGAAGCCCGCCCGCTGCAACGCCGGGCGCAGCACCTCACGGCGGGCGGCGTAACGGTCACGCTGCTCCGCCACGTGCGTCTCGTCGCTCAACGAGGCGACCATCGCCGTCTGGACCGGCTCCGGCACGATCATGCCGGCATGCTTGCGTACCGCAAGGAGGCGGTCCACCAACGCCGGGTCACCGGCGACAAAACCGGCCCGGTAGCCGGCGAGGTTGGAACGCTTGGAGAGCGAGTGCACCGCCAGCAGCCCGTCGTACGACCCGCCGCTGACCTCGGGTGCGAGCACCGAGACGGGCGACGACTCCCAACCCAGGGTCAGGTAACACTCGTCGCTGACCACCACCACACCGCGTTCCCGCGCCCAGTCGACGACCTTGCGCAGATGCGCCGCCGGCAGCACCCGCCCGGTCGGATTGGACGGGGAGTTGACCCAGATCATGCGTACCCGGGGATTCGGACCGATCGCGGTCAGCGAGTCGGCCCGGACCACGGTGGCCCCGGCGAGCCGGGCGCCGACCTCGTAGGTCGGGTAACAGACCTCGGGGATGACCACCACGTCGTCCGGCCCGAGGCCGAGCAGCGTGGGCAGCCAGGCGACCAGTTCCTTCGAACCGATCGTGGGCAGTACGCCAACCCCGGCGGGGTCGGCACCGCAGTTACGCCCCGCCCAGTCCGCGATCGCGGCCCGCAGCGCCGCCGTGCCGGCGGTGAGCGGATAACCCGGCGCGTTGGTGCCGGCCGAGAGCGCGTCCCGGATCAGCTCCGGCACCGGGTCGACCGGGGTGCCGATGGAGAGGTCGACGATCCCGTCGGGATGCCTGCCGGCGACCACCTTGGCGGGCGCCAGCAGGTCCCAGGGAAAATCGGGTAGGCCGTTGATCCGGCTTGCCGCCGCACCCACCGGCCCACCTCCGCTCCCACCACCGGGGGTCGTCCCCCCACCGGTCGGTACGCCGCTCAGTGTCCCTCTCCGCGCCGCTCCTGCGCCGCGACGAAGGTCGCGTCCTTCTCCACCTTGCCGATCTTGGACGCGCCGCCGGGCGAGCCGAGGTCCTCGAAGAACTCGTAGTTCGCCGACGTGTAGTCCTTCCACTGCTCCGGCACGTCGTCCTCGTAGAAGATGGCCTCTACCGGGCAGACCGGCTCACATGCCCCGCAGTCCACGCACTCGTCGGGGTGGATGTAGAGCATCCGGTTGCCTTCGTAGATGCAGTCGACCGGGCACTCCTCGATGCATGCCTTGTCGAGCACATCGACGCACGGCTCGGCGATGATGTAGGTCACCGATCTCTCCTCCGCAAGCTACGCCGCGATCAACCGCGACGGTAAGAGCCTAGTATCTCGCCGAGGAGGGGGGCGATCGTGCTCCGACGGCAGGATCTGGGACACCGCGTGGTAGTCCGTCGAATTGTAGGGGTTCGTGACAACCGACCGCTCTTCACCGACTCCCTCGGCGAGCTGGTCGACCTCACCGAGACACACCTCACCCTCGCCACCGCACGCGGAAAACTTCGGGTGCCGCTGGACGAGGTGCACCGGGCGAAGCGGGTGCCGGCGGCCCGGCGGCCGAACGCGACAACGGTCGTCGCCCTGGAACTCGCGGCCAACGAGGCCTGGCCGGCGCCGGTACAGGAACGGCTCGGCGACTGGCTGCTCCGCGCCGCCGACGGCTGGACCGGCCGGGCCAACTCGGCGTTACCGGTCGGCGACCCGGACCGTCCCCTGGAGGCGGCGATCGACGCGGTCTCCAGGTGGTACGCCGACCGAGGCCAGACGGCAATGATCAACACGCCGCTACCGCTCGCCGCTCCGGTCGGGGCAGCGCTCGACGAACGCGGCTGGACCAGCCGAAGTCCGGTCCTGGTGCAGACCACACCGCTGACCGCCCTGGTGGCCCGTACGCCGGTCCGGGCCGATCTGGCCGAGGTGGAGCTGGCGACCAGCCCGTCGGACGAGTGGCTGCGGCTCGCGGCGGCTCGCAAGGCCGCCCACGCGGGCGTCGCACCCGGGCCCGACCCGCTCGACCTGCTTCCGGCCGCGGCCCGACACGTCCTCACCGCCGTCGACCAGGTCCGCTTCGCCCACCTGTACGCACCAACCGGCGACAACTACGCACCAACCGGCGACAACGGCGGGAAACTGATCGCCGTCGGCCGGGGCACGGTGACCGGAGCGGGCCGCTGGCTCGGCCTGACCAGCATCGAGGTCGTGCCCGAGGCCCGCCGACAGGGGTTGGCCCAGCACGTGATCGGCGCACT
Source organism: Micromonospora sp. NPDC050417 (assembly GCF_044458865.1). NCBI lineage: Bacteria > Bacillati > Actinomycetota > Actinomycetes > Micromonosporales > Micromonosporaceae > Micromonospora > Micromonospora sp. NPDC050417. The sequence continues at coordinate 4,585 of NZ_JBITIH010000026.1, read as the reverse complement.
GGGCAGGTGGGCGGCCGAGCGCGGCGCGACCGACGTGTTCCTCCAGGTCGAGGAGGTCAACTCGGGCGCCGTGGCGCTCTACCGCCAGCTCGGGTTCACCACCCACCACACGTACCTGACCCGGGTGGCACCACCCGCCTTGTAGGCGGGTGGTGCGACACCCATCGCGTCAGCGGCGGACGACCCGACGCGGCTTGGCCAGCTTGGTCTCCGCGTACCGCTTCAGCGACTGGGAGCGGTAGTCCAGGCCCAGCGCGGTCACCAGCAGGAATCCGAGCAGGGTGCCGGCACCGGCGAATCCGGCATAGAGCCAGATCTGGGAGAAGAACTCCCCGGCGCCGTTGGCGAACGGGTAACTCCCGCTGATGAACGGGCCGACGATGACGGTCAGCGCCATCGCGCCGAGTACCGCGACCGCGACGTCCCCGCCCCAGCGGGCGACCGGCTGCCGCCGCGCGTACACGAACGCGATCACGGCCAGGATCAACCCGATCACACCGAACATGATCAACGACACCCGGTCCGCGGCCTCGACGTCGTCCTCGAACCCGAACTGGATGACCAGTCGAGCGATCACGTTGATCAGGAAGAACACCGCCGCGAGTACGCCGACCGGCAACCAACGGTCCTTCATCGCACGCCTCCAGAAACAGCCGAGTCCCGTACCGCTGGAAGATATCTACCACCCGTAGCTGGGAGGCTCCATCAGCTAGCCGGTCGGCTCGGCGGCGGAAGCGGGCCGAGCGGGCGGGAGACGATCAGCTTGAACGCCATCGCGGCGAAGGCCATCGAGCCGGCGAAGATCATGACGACGCCGACCCAGTTGTCCCCGGCAAGCAACACGTCCCCCTCGGTGGTCTTGATCGCGGCCACCGCCATCAGCACGAACCAGGGCACGGCCGGCAGCGCCACCGCCCACCGCCGCCCCACCGTCCGGTACGCGAACCAGCCCAGCACCAGGTTTGCCGCGATCGCGACCAGCACGGACACGCCGATGAGCTGACCACCGACGCGGAGCGTGGCGAGCAGCAACTCCAGCGTCCCGGTCACCAGGGCGGCGATCACCGCCAGCACTCCCCCGGCGATCCGCAACAGCAGGTCGAGCAGACGGACGAGCCCCGCCCGACGCGGCGGTCGGGGCTCGACGGGCATCTCGCCGGAAACCGGCGTCGACGGACTGGACAGCGTCACCGCGCTCCGCTCTCCGCCAGCGCCTCGGCTCCGGCCTCCGTGGCCGGTTCCGCCGCCGTGGGCTCCAGGCCGGCGAAGAGGTCGTCCTCCCAGCCGTACGGGCCGGATCCGGACCCCCGCTCGCCGACCGCCAGGGTGTAGTACTCCACGCCCATGAACTCACCGCCGAAGTTGCCGGCGATCGAGTAGAGCCACGAACTGGCCGGGATCTGGGTGGCGTGTGCCCGCATCGACGCCTCCTTGGCGGCGTGCTGGTCGGTGCCGTCGATCCGGGCCGCGATCTCCTCGTCCGGGGTGCCGAACGGCAGGTCGTCGAAGCGGTCGATACCGGCGAACGGGTTGTCCGAGGACTCTCCGAACGCGGCCATCCCCGCCTCCAGCACACTCTTCGGCATCGCCGTCCAATAGATCTTGACTGGTCCGAACCCCTCGGCCGTGGCCAGCTCCGCCGCGCGCATGGCGACCCGGTGTGCCTGGATGTGGTCCGGATGTCCGTAGAAGCCGTTCGGGTCGTACGTGACGAGCACCTGCGGCCGTACCTCGCGCATGATGTCGACCAGGTACCCGGCCGCCTCGTCGAGCTCCGCCTGCCAGAACGCCCGTGGATGGTCGTTGGTGGCGAGCCCCATCATGCCCGAGTCGCGGTAACGGCCCGCCCCACCGAGGAACCGGTGGTCCGACACCCCGAGGGCGGCGCACGCGGCGGCGAGTTCGGCGACCCGGTAGCCACCGAGCTGATCGGCGGCGTCCGCGGCGAGCCCGGCCAGCGCCGGTACGTGAATTTCGCCCTCCTCGCCGAGCGTGCAGGTCACCAGGGTGACCTGTGCCCCGGCGCGCGCGTAGTGCGCCATCGTCGCCCCGGTCCCGATCGCCTCGTCGTCCGGGTGTGCGTGTACCAGGAGAAGCCGCCGGGCGGCCAGGTTCGTCACGGCAGTCACTCTACGCGTCCGCGATCGATCACCCAGCAGGTCGACGTATGGACACGATGAGCAGCTCAGCCCCATCATCGATCGCGCCGGCCTACGATCGGCGATGTGGAATATCCGGAACTGGCCGCCCGTACCCGCCGGTTCAGCCACGGCGCACCACGGTCGGTGACGGTGGCCTCCGACGGCTCCCGGGTGGTCTTCCTCCGGTCCGGCGGCCCCGAGGATCCGGCCGACGCGCTCTGGCTGTTCGACGTCGCGTCGGCGACGGAACGACTCGTCGCCGACCCGGCCATCCTGCTGGAGAGCGATCCGAGGGACCCGCTCACCACCGTCGGGCTGCCGCCGGCCGAGCGCGCCCTGCGGGAACGGCAGCGGCTGCAGGCCAGCGGCATCGGCGGTTACGCCACCGACCCGGCCGCCCGGGTGGCGGTCTTCGCCCTGGCCGGTCGCCTCTTCCGGGCCGACCTGGTGCAGGGTGACGTGGTCGAGGTCGCGGTCACCGGGCCGGTGATCGACCCCCGCCCTGACCCGACCGGTGAACGGCTCGCGTACGTCACCGAGGGGCCCGCCAGCGCCGACCGGACCGGCCTCCCGGGCCGCCCACAGAGCCCGAACGGCGGCAACGGCGGGCGCTGCGGCGGGCAACTACGGGTGATCGAGGCTGACGGCACCGACAACCTGCTCGCCGGTGAGGAGGCGGGCGTCAGCTGGGGACTGGCCGAGTTCATCGCGGCCGAGGAGTTCGCCCGGTACCGCGGCTACTGGTGGGCGCCGGACGGGCGGTCCATCCTCGCCGCCCGGGTCGACGAGTCCCGGCTGCCCCGCTGGTACCTGCACGACCCGGGTGATCCGGCGAGCCTGCCGCGCAGCGTCGCGTACCCCCGGGCCGGGGGGCCGAACGCCGAGGTCAGCCTCCACCTGCTCGACCTCGATGGCGGCTGGGTCGACGTGCACTGGGACCGGGAGACCTACCCCTACCTGGTGTCGGTGCACTGGGCCGACACCGGACCGCTGATCACCGTGCTGCGGCGGCTGCAACAGCACGGCCTGGTGCTCGCGGTCGACCCCCGTACCGGGGAGACCCAGGTGCACGCGGAACTCGCCGACCCCCGCTGGGTCGAGCCGGTCGCCGGCACTCCCCGGCACCTGCCCGACGGGCGGGTGCTGGTCGGCGGCGAACTCGCGCACGACGGCTACGACGCCCGCTGCCTCTTCGCCGACGGCACCCTGCTCACCCCGCCGTCGCTCTACATCCGCCGGGTGGTCGGCCCCCTCCCAGCCGGCCCGGGAGCGACCGACCTGCTGGTCGAGGCGAGCGACGGGGAACCGAGCCAGCAACATCTGTTCCGGGTCCGGACCGCGATCGGCGGCGGGGTGGAGTCCCGCCGGCTGACCGCCGACCCGGGCTGGCACACCGGGGTCGTCGGTGGCGACGTACTGGTGGTCGGCTCCGCCTCGCTCGACCACGCCGGCACCCGGTGGACCGTCTGGCGCGGCGAACGCGAGCTGAGCACGTTGGGCACGCTCGCCGCGACCCCGCCGTACTCGCCGCGCCCGGTGCTGGAACGGGTCACCGACCGCCGGCTACCCACGGCCGTGCTCTATCCGCGCAGCCACGTCGCCGGGCGCCGGCTGCCGGTGCTGCTCGACATCTACGGCGGACCGGGAGTCCAGGAGGTGCTGGCGAGCCGCGCCCGCTGGCTGGAACGGCAGTGGTGGGCGGACTCCGGCTTCGCGGTGGTCACCGTCGACAACCGGGGTACGCCGGGAGTGGCGCCCTCGTTCGAGAAGGTGATCCACCGGCGGCTCGCCGACGTGATCCTGCTCGACCAGGTGGATGCCCTCACCGCGCTCGCCGAGAAGCACCCGGACCTCGACCTGGGTCGGGTCGCCGTACGGGGCTGGTCGTTCGGGGGCTGGCTGGCCGGGTTGGCCGCGCTCTGCCGCCCCGACCTGTTCCGCTGCGCCGTCGCCGGGGCGCCGGTCTCCGACTGGGCCATGTACGACACCGCGTACGCCGAGCGGTATCTCGGGCTGCCGGACGACAGCCCGGAGGTGTACGCCCACCACTGCCTACTGGAGCTGGCCGGCGAGCCTCCGGTCACCCCGGACGACGCCCGGCCGATGCTGCTGGTGCACGGAATGGTCGACGACAACGTGGTGGCCGCGCACACGCTGCGGTTGTCGGCCGCGCTGCTCGCCGCCGGCCGTCCGCACTCGGTGATCCCACTGACCGGCGCGACCCACCTGGCCGGGGACGGTGCCGCCGAACGTCTGCTCCGGCTGGAACTCGACTTCCTCCACCTCCACCTGCGAGAGATGTAAGGAGGGGCCCCGGATTAAAGCGAAGGGGTAATAAGGGGGCCCTCCGGACAAAGACGGGGGGGACGAGGGGGGGAGCCCCGGGGGGCCCCGCGCCACCGACCCGGAGGCGCCGGCCCCCCGGGCCCCCCCCACCCCCGGGC
>NZ_JBITIH010000025.1:0-111374 GCF_044458865.1 Micromonospora sp. NPDC050417 | reverse complement strand
AGTTCACGCTGCCAGAGCGCGTAGTCCGCATACTGCACCGGCAACGGCTCCCAACCAGGGGAAACCCCCTCCAACCGAGCCCGGTACGCGATCGACATGTCACGCGCCAGCGGCGCCCACGACCAGCCGTCACCGGCGATGTGGTGCAGAACGAGGACCAGCAGGTCGTCGAAGATCCAGGCACGCAAAGGCACCTCACGCGCCAGGTCGAAGGTGTATCCGACTGCGGAGCGCGGGTCCCCCTCGCTCGACAGGCGCACCAGGCCCGGATCCGGTGGGAGGATCACCTGGTGCGGCTCTTTACCCGTGGCGGCGAAGACCGTACGGAGCACCTCGTGCCGGGCCATCACGTCGGCCAGTGCCGAGGCGAGCACAGCCCGGTCGACGGTGCCGGTGAGGCGCAACACGACCGGGATGTTGTACGTGGCGCCGGGTCCCTCCAGTTGGTTCAGGAACCAGAGGCGTCGCTGGGCGTACGAGAGGGGCAGCACCTCGGGGCGGGTCCGTGCGGTGAGGGCGGCACGAGAGGGTGCCGCCCCGGTCAGCCGAGCGGCGAGCGCTGCCACGGTCGGCGCGTCGAAGACAGCGCGTACGGTCAGTTCGACGTTCATGGTGGCGCGCACGCGGCTGACCAGCCGGGTGGCGAGCAGTGAATGCCCACCCAGGTCAAAGAAGTTGTCGTCGACACCGACCTCGTCGACGCCGAGCACCACGGCGAACGCCTGGCACAGCAACTCTTCGTCGGCCGTGAGCGGCCCACGACGCGCCACGACCGTCACGTAGTCCGGCGCCGGCAACGCCTTGCGGTCGAGCTTGCCGTTGACGGTCGTCGGCAAGGCGTCCAGCGGCACGAACGCCGACGGCACCATGTACGCGGGCAGGGCCTGGCCGAGCGTGCTCCGCAGCGTGAGGGTGTCCATCGCGCCCTCGGGCACCAGGTAGGCGACGATTCGCTGGTCGCCCGGAACGTCCTCGCGGACGACGACGGCCGCCTGGCGTACACCCGGCGCCGCCCTCAGGGCGGCCTCGATCTCGCCCGGCTCGATGCGGAACCCACGCACCTTCACCTGGTCGTCGGCGCGGCCCTGGTAGATCAGGTCACCCTGCGGCGACCAGCGGACGACGTCGCCCGTTCGGTACATCCGCTCACCGGCCGGGCCGAACGGGTCCGCGACGAACCGTTGCGCTGTCAGGCCGGCGCGGTCCAGGTAGCCCCGGGCCAGTTGCACGCCGGCCAGGTACAGCTCCCCGGCGACGCCGGAAGGAACCGGGCGCAGCCGGGAGTCCAGGACGTACGCGCGGGTGTTCCACACCGGGCGGCCGATCGGCACCTCCGCCGGCTCGGCGCCCGGGTCGGCGGTCCACGCCGTGACGTCGATCGACGCCTCGGTCGGCCCGTACAGGTTGTGCAACATCGCGGGCAGCAGCTTGCGGAAGCGTGCGTGCAGGTCAGCCGGCAGGGCCTCGCCGCTACAGATGACCGCCCGGAGACCGTCGCACCCGGCGGCGGCCGGTTCCTCAAGGAAGGTTCGCAGCATCGACGGCACGAAGTGCGTGATGGTCACGCCTTCCCGCCGGATCAGATCGGCCAGGTACGCGGGGTCCTGATGACCCCCGGGCCGGGCCACGACCAGGGTGGCGCCGTGCAGTAGCGGCCAGAAGAACTCCCAGACGGAGACGTCGAACCCGAACGGGGTCTTCTGCAGCACCCGGTCGGCGGGGGTCAGCCGGTACGCGTGCTGCATCCAGGCCAGCCGGTTGACCAGGCCACGGTGGTCCACGAGGACGCCCTTGGGGTGGCCGGTGGATCCGGAGGTGTAGATCGCGTACGCCGGGTGTCGCGGGTGCAACGGCTTCCGACGGTCGGCATCGGTGAGGTCGGCCGTGGGCGCGGACATTTCGGCGCCGACCATGTCGGCGGTGACCACGAAGACCGGGCGGGCGTCCGCGACGAGGTAACTGACGCGCGCGGCGGGCAGGGACGGGTCGATCGGCAGGTAGGCGGCGCCCGTCTTGATCACTGCCAGCAGGGCGACGACCAGGTCCACGGAGCGCTCCAGCAACACACCGACAAGCTTTTCCGGGCCGGCGCCCTGCGCGATCAGGTGCCGGGCGAGCTGGTTCGCGCGGGCGTTCAGTTCCGCGTACGTGAGATCGACGCCCTCGTCACGCACCGCGATCGCATCCGGGGTGGCCGCCACCTGGGCCTCGACGAGATCGGGCAGGACGGCCGGCGGCACCTCGGCGGCGGTCTCGTTCCACTCCGCCAACACCCTGCGCCGCTCGTCCGCGCCGAGCACGTCCACGTCGCCGAGGTCGCCGGCCTCCGCCTCCAGAGCGGTGACGATCTCGCCCATGGTGGCGTCCACCATCGCGCAGACCGCGCTCGGGTCGATGGAGGCGGCGGTCTGGGCGCTCAGCACGAAGTCGGTGCCGGTGTCGTCAACCGACAGGGTCAGCGGATAGTTGGTCGCACCGCCGTGGTGCAGGATCTCGACGCCGTCGAGCAGGATGTCTCCGGTCCGCCCGGGATCAGGGCTGTGCCGGTAGTTCAGGATCGTGCTGAACAGCGGGTTCTGCGGCGGGAGCCCGCTCGCCTGCTGCGCCACGGACAACGGTGCGTGCTCGTGCCGAAGGAGGTCGGCGAGCTGGTCGCGCATCGCGGTCACCGCCTGCGCCACGGTGACCACACGGATCCGCGCGCGTACGGGAAGGGTGTTGATGAAGAGCCCGGGGATGCGGTCGGCACCCGCGCCGGCCAGCATCCGACCGAACAGCACCGTCCCGAACACCACGTCGTCACGGCCGGCGAGGACGGCGACCACCCGTGCCCAGACCACGTGGAAGACGGTCGCGGGGCTGACCCCACGGGCGCGTGCCTGGTCGCGCAGCCGCTCGGCGAGCCGCCCGTCCAGCCGGTGGGACGCCTGCCGGACGTCGCTGCCGTCGCCCCGGGCTTCCAGGAGACCGTACGGGGCGGTCGGCTCGGTCACGTCGGCGAGCAGCGCGGCGAAGTGCCGATGGTGCTCCTCCCGCGACATCCGCAGGCGGGCCTGGGCGACAAATCCGCGGAAAGGCAGCGGCGGGGGCAGGCGGTCGGCACTGCCGTCCAGGACAGCGCGCACCTCTCCCAGCACCACGTCCAGGCCCGTCCGGTCCTGGACCAGGTGGTGGATCCGGAGCAGCGCGAGGAGCCGTCCCGAAGCGGGATCGGCGGCCACGGTGACGCGGAACAGCGGCGCGACGCCGAGGTCCATGGTCGTGCCGGCCGACGACGGCAGCCGGTCCACCTCCTCCACCGGGATCCGCGCTTCGCGGAGTACCACCTGGACGGGCTCGCGCAGCCCCTCCCAGACGATCGCCGTCCGGAAGATGTCGTGCCGGTCGACGACCTTCTGAAGGGCGGACAGGAACCCGTCGAGGCGCCCACGGGTGTCGAAGGAGAGGACGACCGGCATCACGTACGCGTCCGGGCCGCCGGCACTCATCAGGTGGTGGAAGAAGATGCCTTCCTGTAGCGGGGCCAGCGGATAGACGTCGGCGACGTTCGCCGCCCCGCCCGGCACCCGTGCCACGATCAGGGCGATCTCGTCCTCGCCGAGGTCCACCAGCGGCAGCATGTCCGGGGTGATCCGCTGCGCACCGGCCGGAATCAGGTTGGGCGGTACGTCCACCTCGTCGTGAGCCACCACGGCGGCAAGCCCCGCCACGGTCGGCGTGGCGAACAGCGCTCGTACGTCGACCGGCAGCCCGCGCACCCGGAGCCGTTCGATGAGCCGGACCGCCAACAGCGAGTGCCCGCCGAGTTCGAAGAAATTGTCGTCGACACCGACCCGGTCAAGGCCGAGAACGTCGGCGAACGCCTGGCAGAGCACCTCCTCGCGCGCGGTGGTCGGCGGGCGGTGGGCGGCTGCTGCCGTGTACCCGGGCGTGGGCAGGGCGGCGCGGTCGAGTTTGCCGTTCACCGTCAGCGGCAGTTCGTCGAGCACCACGACGGCGGCCGGCACCATGTAGTCCGGCAGTCCCAGCGCGGCCTGTGCCCGTACGGAGGCACCGTCCACGACCGCCCCGGAGGCCGGCACCACGTAGGCGACCAGCCGCCTGTCGCCGGGGAGATCCTCACGGACCACGACCGCCACCCGACCGACCGACGGATGTGCCGCGATCGTGGCCTCGACTTCGCCCGGCTCGATCCGGTAGCCCCGGATCTTCACCTGGTCGTCCGTACGTCCCAGGAACTCGATGCGGCCCTCGGCGTCCCACCGGGCGAGATCGCCGGTGCGGTACATCCGTTCGCCGGGCGCGCCGAACGGGCAGGCCACGAACCGTTGCGCGGTCAGGGCGGGCCGTCCCAGGTAGCCGCGGGCCAGCCCGGCGCCGGCCACGTAGAGCTCGCCGGGGACATGCGGCGGCACCGGCCGCAGCGACGCGTCGAGCAGATAGACCCGACTGCCGGAGATCGGGCCACCGATCGACGTCAGGCTCTCCGCCCGTACGGTGTGCGCCGTCGAGATCACCGTGTTCTCGGTCGGCCCGTACGCGTTGACCAGGCGCACTCCGGGCACCTCGTCGAGTACGCGTCGGCAGTGTTCGGCCGAGAGCGCGTCCCCGCCCGCGAGCAGCGTGCGCACACCGCGCAGCGCGGTGATGTCGGTGTCCACGACCTCATGGAACAGCCCGGCGATCAGCAGCAGGGTCGTCACGTCGTACGCGGCGACGAGGTCGCGCAGCGCGGCACCGGAGAGCACCCGCTGCGGGGGGACGGCGAGCGCGGCTCCGTTGAGCAGTGCCGCCCAGACCTCGAACGCGGCGGCGTCGAACGAGGTCGAGGAGAGCTGGCCGATCACGTCGTCTGGGCCGACGTCGAGATAGTTGGTGTCGCGGACCAGCCGGCCGATCGCCCGCTGCGGTACGAGCACTCCCTTGGGTCGCCCGGTGGAGCCCGACGTGTAGATGACGTACGCGGGATGGTCGGGCAGCAGTGGACGGGTCCGGTCGACGCTGGTCAGGTTGGTCGGGGCGAGGGCCCCGCAGGCCGCGGCCGTCGCCGGATCGTCGACGATGACGACGTGCGCCACGGCCGGTGCGCCGATCACCTCGGCCAGCGATCGGGAGGTCAGGAGCACGGTGGGCCGGGCGTCGCCGAGCATGTAGGCGATGCGGTCCGCCGGGTAGTCGGGGTCGATCGGCAGGTAGGCGCCGCCGGCCTTGAGCACCGCGAGCAACGCGACGATCTGCTCGGGTGACCGGGGCAGCGCGATCGCCACCAGTGACTCCGGGCCGACCCCGAGCGGGACCAGCAGCCGGGCCAGCCGGTTCGCCTGCGCGTTCAGGTCGGCGTAGGAGAGCCGGCCTCCAGGGAACAGGACCGCCGCCGCGTCCGGGGCGGTCGCCGCCAGGGCCTCGAACCGCTCGGGAACGGTCGTCTCCGGCAGGGTCTGTGTGGTGTCGTTCCACCGGTGGAGGATGTGGTCGAGATCGGCGGCGGTGAGGGTGTCGACGTGCGCGAACGGCCGATCTGCGGCGTCCGCGTCGAGCACGGCGACCAGGCTTTCCGTGGCGATGCCGAGCATGGCACCGAGTGCTTCCGGGGATGCCGGGGCGGTGGCCTGGACGGTGATCGAGAAGTCCGCGCCCAGGTCGTCGACGGTTACCGTGATCGGGTAGTTGCTGCGCTCGCGGACGTACAGCAGGGTGACGCCGTCGAGATTGGCCGCCGCGGTGCCGGGAACGCTGTGCCGGTAGTTGAGCAGGGTGGTGAAGAGCGGGGTCCCGGCGGGGACGCCGCTGGCGCGTTGGGCGACCGCGAGCGGGGCATGTTCATGGGCCTGCAGATCAGCCAACCGCCCCTGTACGCCCGAGAGCACCTGCGCGACCGAGGCGGCGTGGGTGTCGACCCGCAGCGGCAATGTGTTGATGAACAGTCCGGGGACGTCCCCGCCGCCGCTCATGCGGCCGAACAGGACCGTGCCGAACACCACGTCGGCACGACCGGAGATCGCCGACAGGACTCGCGCCCACACGACGTGGAACAACGTGGCCGGGCTGATGCGCTGCCGGCGGGCGACCTTCCGCAGCCGGGCCGCCAGTGCTGGCGACAGCGGGACCGTTGCCTCGGTGACGCCGCTGCCGTCGCCCTGGATGTCCGTCAGGCCGTACGGTGCGGTCGGCTCCGCCACGTCGCCGAGAAGCGTGGTGAAGTACGCCTCGTGCTCCGCACGGGAGACGTTGAGCAGTGCCCGGCCGACGAAATCGCGGAACGGCACCGGCACCGGCAGTTCGCCGCCGCGCCCGGCGACGATGGCGCGGACCTCGTTCAGGAGTACGTCGAGGGCCGTGTGGTCCTGGACGATGTGGTGGATCCGGATCAGGGCCCGGTTGTCGGCGACGCGTACCCGGATCAGCGGGGCCTCGCTGATGTCGATGTCGACGTCGCGGTCGGACACCTCGATCCGCGCGGTGCGCTGGACCACCTGGACCGGCCCGCGCAGGCCCTCCCAGACGACCGACGTACGCAGGATCTCGTGCCGGTCCACCACCTTCTGCAAGGCGCCGAGAAAGTCGACGAGCCTGTCCTGCGAGTCGAAACCCAGCTCCACCGGCAGCACGTAGACGTCGTCCGAGCCGTTCCTACGGCTCATGAGGTGGTGGAAGAAGATCCCCTCCTGCAACGGTGCCAGCGGATAGATGTCGACGATGTTCGCGGCCCCGCCCGCGACCCGGGAGGCGATCCGGTCGATCTCCTCCTGGGTCAACTCGGCCAGCGGGAACGCGTCGGGGGTCGGCGCCGTGAACTCCCGTCGGGGCGGCACCACGATCTCCGCCCGGACCGGGCCGACCGCCAGCCCGGACGGGGTCGGCGTACGGAAGATCTCGCGGACGTCGACCGAAAGACCCTGCTCGTGCAGGCGTTGGACCAGCGCCACCGCCAGCAGGGAATGCCCGCCCAGCGCGAAGAAGTCGTCATCCACGCCGACCCGCGCAACGCCGAGCACGTCAGCGAACGCCCGGCAGACCAGAGCCTCCCTCGCCGTGACGGGGGCCCGGTAGACATCACCCGACACGAACTCGGGCGCGGGCAATGCCTTCCGGTCCACCTTGCCGTTGACGGTGAGCGGCAACGCGTCGAGGACGACGACCGCCGCCGGGATCATGAACTCCGGCAGTCGCGCCCGCAACGCCTCGACATCCGCGGAACCGACCACGTAGGCGACGATCCGCCCGTCGCGCGCCACCACCGTCGCCTGCGCCACTTCGGGAAGCGCCAACAGGGCCGATTCGATCTCGCCCGGCTCGACCCGGTAACCGCGCACCTTCACCTGGTCATCGGTACGGCCGACGAACTCCAGATTTCCGTCGCCACGCCATTTCACCAGGTCGCCGGTGCGATACAGCCGCTCCCCCGGTCCGCCGAAGGGGTCGGCCACGAAGCGTTCGGCCGTGAGCGCGGGCCGGTTCAGGTAGCCGCGAGCGAGCTGCGCGCCGGCGACGTACAGCTCGCCGGCAATCCCCGCCGGGACCGGCCGCAGTCCCGCATCCAGGACGTAGAGGCGGGTGTTCCACACCGGCCGGCCGATCGGAACCGGGCCCTCGTCGTCGGCGAGCGGGTAGTCGGCGCACGCGACGGTCGTCTCGGTCGGGCCGTAACTGTTGATCACGTCGACCTTGTGCCGCCACCCACCCAGTTGCTCGGTGTGGAGGGCCTCACCCCCGACCATCAGCAGCTCGGACGGGCGGTCGGTCAGCATCGGCAGGTGCCCCGGCGTGACCTTCACGAACGACAGGTCGCCGGCCGATTCCACGTCACCGACGATGACGTGGCCACCGGATACCAACGCGCCGAAGACGGTGGTCACGCTCGTGTCGAACGCGGCCGACGCATGGAACAGAACACGCCCGGTGAGGCCCGGATAGACCTCTTTCGAACGCGCCACGTAATTGGCCATTCCCCGGTGTGTGACGACCACGCCCTTGGGTCGGCCGGTCGAGCCCGAGGTGTATATGACGTACGCCGGATGATCCGGTGACACTGTTCTTCCGAAATTGGATTCCGACCCTTTCGCCTCGGCGAGGATCTCGGCCGTGAGCACCACGGACACAGCGGCGTCCGCCACCATGAATTCGATTCGGTCAGCGGGGTTGCCGAGGTCGAGTGGCAGGTAGGCGCCACCGGCCTTCAGCACCGCGAGAAACGCGACGATCAGGTCTGCGGAGCGTGGCAGTGCGACCGCCACCAGTGATTCCGGGCCGACACCGCGATCGACGAGCAGTCGCGCGAGCTGATTCGCCTTGGCGTTCACCTCCCGATAGGAGAGCGCGTCGACGGCCGGCGCGTCCGGGGTGGCTGCCACCTGGGCCTCGAACAGGTCCACCACGGTCGCGGCGGGGAGGTCGTGAGCGGTGTCGTTCCAGGTGTGCAGGATCAGCGCGCGCTCCGCGTCGTCGAGCAACTCGAAGTGCTCGATGCGGTCCCCGGACGCGGCGTGACCGAGCCAGTCCAACGCGGCCAGGAAGTTCGCGGCCTGGCGGCCGATCGCGTCCTCGTCGTACAGGTCGGGATTCGCGTCGGCGACGACGCTCATCCCGCCGGAGGTCGACCGGTCGTAGACGGAGACCGAGAAGTCGTTGAAGTGCAGTCCGGCAATGTTGTACGCGGTGCTGCCGGCGCCGCCGAAGGTCAGGTCGTAGTCGAACGACATGACGTTGACCAGCAGCGAGTAGAGGTTGCCCCGACCGATCAGCCGCAGGTCGCGCAGCATGTCCTCGGTCCGGTAACGCTGGTGCCGCAACGCGCCCCGCATCGCCTGCGAGGTCTGTTTCACCAGCTCAGCAGCGGTGGTACCGGGGCGTACGGTCAAGCGGATGGGCAGCACGTTGGCGGTCATGCCGGGAACGGCCCGGAGCAGGCTGCCGACGCGGCCGATGACCGGCAGGCCGATGACGACGTCCCTCGTGCCCGTCACGCGCTGTAGGCAGAGCGCCCCGGCCGCCACGGCCAGGACGGTGACGCTGGTGCCGTACCGCCGGGCCGAGGACCGGCGCAGCCGCGCGGCGTCCGGCGCCAGGTCCCGCGTACGGCGGATGAGCTGGTAGGGCGTCGCGCCGGGTCGCCGGCCGCTGAGGCTCACCGGCGCGGGGAGGTCGGCGAGCACCTCGGCCCAGTACGCACGGTCAGTCTCGAAGTCCACCGAGGCGCGGTACGCGGCGTCGGCGTCCATCAGGACGGTCACCGACTGCGGCGCCGGTGTCGCCCGTTCCTCGCCAGTGGCCAGCGCGGTGTAGGTCTCGGCGACGCGAGCGGCCAGCAGAGAGCCACCGAAGCCGTCGCCGATGATGTGGTGGGTGCGCTGGTACCAGAAGTGACGACCGTCAGCGACCTTGAGCAACGCGAACGTGAACAGCTCGCCGCCGTGCGGTGGAACCGGTCGGGCCGCGTCTGCCCGCATCCACGCGATCGCGGCCTCGCCCGCGTCGTCGGCGCCACTCATATCGATGACACAGAATTCCCAGTCGTCCGAATCATCGAAGCGGACAACTGGGAGTCCGGTGGCGTCCTCGTCGAAGCGCAGGTGGAGCGCGTCGAACTCGGAAACAACCTTCCGAACAGCCGTTTCGAACAGCGCGGCGTCGATGACACCACGAATGTCGACGTACTCGGCGATGTTGAAGACCGGGTTGTCCGGCTGGAGCCGCTGAGCGTGCCAAATGCCAAGCTGACCCGCCATGGGCTGCCTGTAGTTGTCGCCTAACCCGGGCATTCGTGCGTCCCCTGAATCGTCGATGTACGCGAAGCGCGCCGGGGATCCTCCCATCGCGGGGGCCTGCCATCGAGGACGGCAGGTGAAGAAACCATAAGGAATCAGCAAACACCCGGAAGGTTCATCGAGGGCGACGCGTTCCGGTTCGCCCAGGTCCAAGGTGGACAATGTGGGCGCTGCCCCGACCTCCGGACCGTGTTGATCACTTTGGTGGCGCGGTACGACACCTCCCTTGAACTGGGAGTACCCCCTGATCCAGGCCCATGGCGCGAACCGCATCCCACGGTCGAGGAGGCGTTCGCAGAGCGCGAGGCGTCGCGACCCACCCGCTGACATCGGCGGAACGCCGGGGCGACGTCCTCGGCCACGGCGGCGACGTCAGATCCGTACGAAATCCTCGCCCAACAACGCCCGCAGCCTATTCAGCGCACGGGCGTTCTGTGTCTTGACCACCGACACGGACACGTTGAGGGTGCTGGCCACGGCTTCGACGCTCTGATCCTCCCGATGGCGGAGCACCACGATGGCCTGGTCGCGGATGGGCAGGGTGGCCAGGGCCCGCAGCAGGGCAACGTGCAGTTCCACGGTGTCGTCGGGCCGACGGTTCGGCGCCTCGGGTAGCTCGGCGAGCACAAGCTTGGAGTCGCTACGCCGGCTTTTCTGATCGAAGACGGCGTTCATCAAGACGCGACGGCTGTACGCCTCAGTCCGCACCCGTCGCCGTTCGACTCCGCGTCCGACAGCCCGGACGACTCCCCCCGCCCGGTTCGCGAGCGCGGAGGTGCCGACGGTGGCGACTCGGGTGACCCGGGTGACCCGGCCGACTGACCCGCGAAGTCCTACTCCACCCCAGGGCCCGCGGCCCGACCAGCCTGGTCGGGCCGCGGTGCCGTTCGCCGCCGGTGGTGGCGTGGAAGACGGCGAAGATCCGCGCTCACATCCGTACGCGAACCAAACCCACGACGAGCGGGATCGATGTCATGACTGCTCGCGCAGTTGGCCAGGTCAGCCCGTGGGGCGCGCGGCCCAGGCATCCGCGCTGTCGTCCGACTCACGCCGTGCGGGGCCGTTGGGTGGGGGTGCCGGACCATCGGACGCCGGTGATTTCCTCCGAGCGCTCCCAGAGCCGGCGTCCGAGGACCCGGTCCTGTGAGCCGGACGACAGCGTCGCGAGGTGCGGATACCCTGACCGCCCGCCCTTGCCGTCCGGGCCGATGTAGGCCCCGGCCGCCAGCTCGGCTTCGGTGGCCGCGAAGAGCTGGGGAAGCGCACCCATCTCTATACCTTGCGCGAAGAGGCGGCCGGAGACGCGCATGGCGACGCCCATCAATCCGGTTCCCTTCTGCTGCATGGGGGTGTTGCTGTAGCCGGGGTGGGCAAGGATGCTCTTGATCGGCCTCGGCGCCGTCTGCTCGCGGCGGGCGAGTTCCACTCCGAAGACGGCGTTCGCGAGCTTCGAGGCCGAGTAGGCGGCGAGCGGTGTGTATTTCCGCCGTCGCCACGCAAGGTCGTCCAGATCGAGTTCGCCCTTCTCGTGCATGAACGACGTGACGGTGACGACCCTCGGCGCGGGCGACCGACGCAACGCCGGCTCCAGCAACGCCGTCAGCGCGAAGTGGCCGAGATGGTTGGCCATCAGGTGGAGTTCCGCGCCTTGCGGCGTGACGGAGTGCGCCGCGGCCGATATTCCCGCGTTGTTGATCAGAACGTCGACGGCTGCCTCCTGCCCGATCTGCTCAGCGGCCCGACGGACCGAGTCCAGGTTCAGGAGGTCCACCTGGCGTACCTCGACCTGCGCGCCGGGATACGTCTGGCGCAGCGACGACGCGATCGTCTCGCCCCGGGCAACGTCGCGCACTGCGAGCAGCACCCGCCCGCCGTGCGCGACCAACTCTCGTGCGGTGACCAGACCGAGGCCGCTGGTCGCCCCGGTGACCACGAAGGTGCGCCCCTGCTGGCTGGTCATCCTGTCGGCGGTCCATCCGGGCGCGGCAGACGTACTGCGGTTCATCTGGGACCTCTCATGGAAAATCGTCACCCTCGTCCTCTTCGTGACATCGACCGGCGTGAGCCAGCCGGCCACGAACTGGCAAAACCGTAAACCTTGCCATTAATGTCAAGGTCAAGCAGAGACGGCCCGTCGTCCCGGATCGCGACCGGACAGGGCAGGTCGGGGCGTCAGTGAAGATCGGAGACTTGGCGGCGAGGACGGGAGTTGCACCCGCGCCTGGGAGGAGGCCGGGGTCACGACGTGACAGCCCCGGACCGAACGCGGCCCAGAGCCGACCGCAGGACACCGAGTCCTGAACACCGACGAACGCGGCCGGGCCGCAGTGTGGCAAATCCGTGATGGATCCGTAGACGAACGGCCGGCGACGTCCCTGGCGTGGCTCGGTGAGTAGCCACCACCGACAAGACCGTCGGCAGACGCGGCTTCATCCGACCGCTGACGCCTCGGCTGGGATGACCAGGAAGTCAGTGACGTAGCTGGTCAACTGCCCGTCGGCGGCATAACCAATGAAGGTTGGATAGATGCCGTCACCCCAGCCGGAGCTGACGGTGATCACGTTCGCTCCGGTGATCTCGTCCGTAACGGCATCGGCGGCGGCGGGAGCGGGAGACACCTGTGCCGGGATGAAGACCTCGTCCAATTGGTCGAACTCCCAACGGGCCAGCGCACGCACAGCCGCCAGGTCTGCCAGCGTGCCAACGCCCGCATCAACGGGATAGCCGAGGAAGCCCTCCGCCCCCAGCCCGGCGGGCTCCTGTCCGTCGGTCAACGCCAACTCCCAGTGCACCGTCGGCTTATCGGCGACAACGAGCTGGAGAGCAGTGGTGCGATGCTGCCGTTCGCTGTTGCCCCGGTGGACTCCGGCCACCCATGCGCGCAAGCCATACCTGCCCGGCGCAACGGTGACTGTGAACGGCGCTGCTGCGTCCGCGCCGGCCAACGGATCACATCCGACAACCTGTCCGGTCGGCAATGTCACCACGCCAATCGGATGAGCTTCGACGATGTACTCGACTTTGTCTCGGACAATCCGAGCACCGTCGACCAACACCGCTGTGAGATCAGGGAAATACGGCATGAAATCCTCCGACGACTGTGCGAACCCACCGGCGCTTATCGGGCCATCCCATCCACGACTCTCGCTGGACGACACCCATCTGAGACGCACTGGTTTCGACAAGACACCCGTCAGGAGAAACGCGCGGGCGCTAGGGTAACCCGGGAGCACGGCGCACTGTTGAACACGATGCGCGATCTCGCCGAGCGGCACCGCGACGACAACGTACGCCTGATTGTCTGGTTCGACAGTCAGGGGGCTGGCGGCCATGCCCCCACCCGTCACCTCGACCAAACCGGGTCAGGAGCCTCCCGGCCCGCGTCCTGGCTGACAAGGTGTACACGTCCCGAGTCAACCGGCGCTGTTCGAGCGACGGGTCGGGCCCCACGACGAGTTCGTCGGACACGGCCGGGAACTCGTCAGCGGTCGGAGCGCGGCGCACCTGGTCGGCGCCGTTGACGTCCCCGGGTACGCCGGCGACAGGGCATTGACGTAGAGCCTGGGCTGCGCTCGCGGCGCGGATCAGGAACCACGGCAAGTCGTAGGTGATGCAGTCACATGACTGACGCGGCAGGGGGCTGCGGCGCGTCAGACTCGGTGTGACGAGTGAACGCGTCGTCCATCACCGAGAAGGCGTCTCGGTGACGCCCACTGTGCGGGCGATCAACGACAAGGCTAATCCGCAGTACCTGTTTGACATCGAACCGGTGGACAGCCGCAGGACCAAGACCGAGGTGCGGTCGGATGAGATCGCCAACTCCGCACCCGGCATTGCGGCACAACTCAGCCGATCGGTCCACACCAATTCGATCGCCTGGATCCCGTGGACGCGGTTCACGAGTCAACCGACCGTCACGTGATGCACATCTGGAGGATTCGTTGTCCCTACCGTCACTCGTCCTCGTCCCGGGTGCCTGGCACAAGCCCGAGCACCTGGCACTTCTGACCGACGAACTGCGGGATGTCGACGTTCACACCGTCGCCCTGGCCAGCAGCGGAAATGACCCGGCGAAACTGGGTGACATGCACCAGGATGCGTCGCTCATCCGGAACGCTGTCGCCGCAATCGACGGCCCTGTCGTCGTCGTGGCCCACTCGTACGGTGGCATCCCCACGAGCCAGGGCCTCGCGGGCGTCGACAACGTACAGCGGGTCGTCTATCTCGCCGCATTCCAGATCGAGGTCGGCGAATCACTGCTGTCCAGTGCGGGCGGGTCGCCGGCGCCGTGGTGGAAGATCCACCACGACACCGGTATCGGCGAGTATGTCGAGGCGATGAACCCAGTGGACGTGTTCTACGGTGACGTCGACACCGACATCGCACGGCAGGCCGTGGCGCAACTGGGCTACCAGTCCTACAGCTCGAAGACCCAGGAACAGACCCAGGCCGCGTGGCTCACCATCCCCAGCACGTACGTCATCTGCGAGGCCGACAACGCCCTTCCGCCCTTCGCGCAGGAGCATTTCGCCGACCGGGCCGGCCGGGTCACGCGGATGGCGACGTCTCATTCCCCGTTCCTGTCCCAGCCGACGGCGCTCGCCCGGCTCATCAGGGACGAACTCGCCTCCGCGTAGGCGCGCCTCGTGTGGGGCGTGTGCCAAGTGGCCACGCCCCACAGGGCAACCGAGCGGCGACATTGCCAGCCGACCGCCCAGCGACGCCGACCGGCTCAGCGCGCTCCTCACACCTTCGTACGTCGCCTTATGTGCAGAAAGTCTGATTCCTGCCGTTCAGGTGCCTTGTGTTGGACCCGTAGCGGCGGTGCGGGGACTAAGGTGTGGACCGGAGGGAGCATCTCCTGGACGAGGTTCGCCAAATCCCGGAGCTAGACCCTGCCGTGACCGAGATGCCACCGACATGGCCGCGGATGACGAAACAAAGCATGACGGGAAATGACGCCAGACATCGTCGGCAGAAATGACGCCCTCGAAATAATCGAAGGATTCTGCGAGCACTCACGCGAATCTGGGCATTCGCTGGTCATTGTCGGCGAACCCGGTCTCGGGAAGACCACTCTCCTCCAACACGCAGCCCAGCTCTGGACGGAAGAGGGCGGCCAAGTCCTGACAGCGACCGCAGTCGAGTTCGAAGCGGACATCAGTTTCGCCGGCCTACAACAGATTCTGAGTCCGCTCGTCGACTCGATCCCCACCCTCGCGGGCGCGCACGCCTCCATCCTGGAAGCCCTGCTCGATCCGAACACATCGGTGACACTGGATCGGTTGGCCGTCACCGAAGCGCTGCGGAACCTGCTTCGTGCCGCAGCTCGCGGATCGCCGGTTCTCGTTCTTGTCGATGACCTCCAGTGGTTGGACCGGTCGAGCGCCGCAGTGCTCACGCTCCTGGCCCGGCGCCTCACCGGAACGCGCGTCGGCTTTCTGGGGTCGATGCGCCCGGCTGCCGAAGGCTTCTTTGAGCGAGCACGGCTGGACGAATACGTGCTCTCCCCTGTTACCGAGCAGGCGGCGACAGAAATACTGACAGCTCGCTATCCCGACCTGACACCGGCGATCCGACGAAGGGTGTTGGCTACGGCGGCCGGAAACCCGCTGGCCCTCGTCGAACTACCGTCGATTCTCGCTGACTCTGGCCACGACAGTCAGGCAGTCGACCTGACCGTCGTCCCACTGAACCGGCGACTCCAGGCGGCGTTCTCATCCCGGATCGACAACCTGCCAGATGCCACGCGACAGTCGCTGCTGTTCGCCGCTCTTGAGGCAACCGGGAGCCTTCGTGTCCTTGAGGTCGGATCGGGCGAGCGGGTGCTGGAGACACTCGAACCCGCGGAACGCGCTCGACTCATCCACATCGCGGACCGTGGCACGCGAGTGGTGTTCGCACATCCACTGACGCGATCGGCCGTTGTCAACGCCTCCACCGCGGCGGAGCGACGCTTTGTCCACGGCCGGCTGGCCGAGGCCGTACCTGACGACCCGGACCGACGGGCCTGGCATCTCGCGCAGAGCAGTGGCGGACCGGACGAACGAGCAGCGTCCTCGCTGGAAGAGGCGGGCTATCGGCTGGTCAGTCGGGGCGACACGGTCGGTGCGGTCGTCGCGCTCACGAACGCCTCGATGCTCAGCCCCGCCACACCGGACCGCGCCCGGCGCTTGGCTGCCGCCGCATACGTGGGTGCTCACCTGGGAGGCGGCATTGCGCTCGCCGGCGACACTCTGCGTGAGGTCCGCCAACTCGATTCCGCGCACGCGGGCTCGCTGGACACGGCGGTTGCCACGTCATTTGTCATTCTCAACGCGGACGGTGACGTCGACACCGCCCACCGCATCCTCGCAGGCGCGCTGGACGCGGTGAGCGAGGAGTCGCATCCCATCTTCCAGATCAGGGCAGCCCTGCTCACCCTGCTGTACGTCTGCTTCTTCGGTGGGCGAAGCCAGCTCTGGCCGGTCTTCGACGCCCTCGTATCGCGCTTGAACAACCCGGCAATCGACGTTGTCGTCCTGATGCGGCACACCCACTCAGATCCGGCGAACACCGGCGACGCCGCGTACCGACAACTCGACCGGCTCGTCGAGAATCTGGATCGGGTCGACGACCCCGGCGAGATCGTCTTGGTCGGGCTCGCCAGCTCCTGGGTGGATCGGCTCCCTGGCTGTCGCGCCGCCCTGCACCGTGCGCTGGAGCTGGGACGCGCTGCGGACGACACGAACGTCATGACGCAGACGTTGGCACTGCTGGCGCTCGACTCGTACTTCATGGGGCAGTGGCAGGACAGCGAGCGGTATCTGGTCGAGTCGCTCTCCTTGACCAACCAGAACGGGCTCCGGCTGTTCCGCTGGGCCACCGAACACTGGATCGCCACACTCGCTGCCGTACGCGGCGATGACGAGACGGCGCGACGAATCACCGACGAGCTGATCTACTGGGCTGTCCCCAGAGGTGTGGTCGTGGTGAGCCATCTCTGCCACTACACCCGTACCCTGGTCGCACTCGGCCGCCAGGACTACGAGGAGGCATATCGGGAGGCAACCTCGATCGGCCCCGCCGGCACCATCCCGCCCTTCCGTCCGGTGGCGATCTGGACTGTGCTCGACATCGTCGAGGCCGCGGTCCGGACCAATCGCCACGCGGAGGCCCGGGCCCATGTCGCGGCGGCTCGTGCCGGGCGGGTGGAGACGATCTCCGGCAGGCTCAACATGCTGGTGACGGCCGCCGAAGCCCTCGTCTCTGCCGAGGAGGACGCGTCGAGTCTGTTCGAGCGGGCTCTCGCGACGCCGGAGGCCGACCGGTGGCCGTTCGACCGAGCCCGCATTGAACTCCTGTACGGCCAACACCTGCGGAGGGGCCGGTCGCGGCGCGTCGCTCGGGAACACCTCGGTCGGGCCCGCGCGGCGTTCGAACGCCTCGGTGCGACAAAATGGACGGAGAGAGCGCACCAGGAACTCAGGGCAGCCGGCCAGCGGACAGCCCCGCAGTCAGGCAACAAGGTCCTGACCGGCCGCGAGTCTCTCATTGCGCAGATGGCCGCGACCGGCATGACCAACAAGGAAATCGGCGAGGAGCTTTTCCTCTCGGCGCGGACCGTCGGAGCGCACCTCTACCGCATTTTTCCCAAACTCGGTATCACCTCGCGGGCTGGCCTGAGAGATGCCCTCACGCTCATGGACAAGGACCGCGCACCGGACGGCCCTTAGCCCCACGGTGAATTCGTCGGGGTCGGGGGTAAGGAAGGGCCCCTTCTTATCGTTTTCTGTTGTAGAAGGGGCCCTTCCTTACACCTTCAGTTCAGCGGTTCGATCCAGATGTTGCGGTAGCGCACCTTGTCGCCGTGGTCCTGCAACCGGATCGCGCCGAACGACGGGCCCTCCGGCCGCCCGGAGCCGGTCGGCCCGTTGACGGCCACGTCGTCGTGCACCACGGTGCCGTTCCACACCACGGTCACCCGGGCGTCCTCGGTCTTGGACCCGTTGGCGGCGAAGCGGGCGGCGCGGAACGTGATGTCGTACGTCTGCCAGGTCTCGGGCGGCAGGGCGGCGTTGCTCCCCGCTGCCTTCTTCTGGTAGATCGCCGCCGCGTCGTCCCAGGCCAGCGGGTTCTTGCCGTACGAGTCCAACACCTGGATCTCGTACCGGTCCTGGAGGAAGACGCCGCTGTTGGCACGGGCCTGCCCGGTCACCTCCGGCGGCATCTTCGGCAGCCAGAACTCCAGGTGCAGCTTGAAGTCCCCGTAGGCGTCCTTGGTCCGCAGGTCGCCGCAGCAGACCTCCATCGCGCCGTCGGCTACCGGCCACTGCGCCGCGCGCCCGTCGGTGTGCCGCCAGTTCGAGGTGTCCGTGCCGTCGAAGAGCACGACCCGGTTGTCGCCCCCGGGTTCGTCAATGGTGATGCGGTCGAGGTTCACGTGACCAGTGTCGCCGGTCTCGTACCGATACGTAATGGTGTTGGTCCCGCTGTGCAGTCGCAGCGCCTCGGTCTGGGTCGACCAGCTCTTCCAGTCGTCGGTGGCGGGCAGGGTGGTCTGTTTGATCTTCTGACCGTTGACCGACACGCTGATCGTCTTCGGTCCGACGAACGGGTTCGGCCCGTTGGAGTAGCGGAGGCCGACGTCGTACCGGCCGCTCTGCTTCACGTCGACGGTGAAGGTGGTGGTGGCGCCGACGGTGCCGTACCCGTCGACGAAACCGAAGCCGGAGTATCCGGCGTGTTCGACGGTCACCCCCGCACCGCCGCTGATCTTCGCCTGCTCCGCCTCGTAGACGTTGGTCGGCCCGGCCGGCGGTTGCTTGCCGGGCAGGGCGTTGAGCGTGTACCACGCCTCGGTGCTCCACAGCGACTCACCGCTGGCCGAGCTGAACGGGCGGGGCGACCGGACGTGCACCACCCGGTCGGGCTTCAGTCCGTCGATCTGGAGGGTCACCCGCCTGCCGTCGTGGGACAGCCTGGCCGACCGTACGGTGAGCGTCTCCTCGGCGAACTTGGGGCCGCCGTAGCGGTCGGTCGGGGCGTACCGCCACTGCTCGACCTGGTAGCGGCTGGCCAACTCGCTCGCTGTCTGGGCCGAGAGGGGTTGGGTGTACTCGAACTCGAACCCGTTGGGCTTGGCCCGCATCGCCAGGATGTCGAAGGCGTCGTTGCCGTTCGGGGTGAGCTTCTGCAGACCGTACGTCAGCTTTCCCGTCTGCCCCCAGTTGCCGCCGGCGCCGAGACCACCGGCGTAGATCGCGCCGTCCGGCCCGAGGCTGATCCGGTTGACGCCGGCCTCCAGTCCCTGGGTGAGGCGGAACACCGCACCCTGGTACTCGCCCTGCACCTGTTCCAGGTACGCCCGCTGGATTCCGCCGTACGTCACGTCACCGAAGAGCATCTGCCCCGCGAACCGCCCCTCGGTGAGGTAGAGCGGCGTACTCGGCGAGTTAGAGATCTCGTTGTGCGGCAACCACAGCACCGGCGCGGTGACCGGTTTGGTGTCGAACCGGCCCTCCGGATTGGTGTAGTGGTTGAAGAAGCGTCCCTGCTTGATCTGCACGAGCTTCGAGGTGGGCAGCCAACCGCCCTGGTTGTCGAGGACGAACATGTCGCCGCCGGGCCCCCAGCCGATGCCGTTGGGGGTACGCAGGCCGCCGGCGATGTACGTGACCTTGCCCGACTTCTTGTGCACCTTGATCGTGCTGCCCCGGTTCGGTGCGGGCTGCGGGTTGGTCGTCGCGCCACCGTAGTCGATCGCGACCGAGAGGTTCAGGTAGAAGTACGGGTCGTCGTAGAGCAGACCGAAGGCGAACTCGTGGAAGTTGCCGCCGAACGGCCAGGTGGCGACGGTTCGGTACTGGTCGGTGACGCCGTCGCCGTCGTGGTCGTTGAGCTCGGTCAGTTCGCGCTTCTGGGAGACGTACAGCTTCCCGTCGACGTACGTGATGCCCATCGGCTCTTTGAGTCCGCTGGCCACCAGTTGGGTCGTCACCCGGCTCGGGTCGGTTGCCCCGGTGACATTGCCGAGCAGGTAGACCTCGCCGAGCGTGTTGTCGGTCCCGCCCCACGTGGTCACCGCCAGGCGCCCGTCCGGCAGCCAGTCCATCGCGGTGACCTGCGGCTCGAACCCTGCCGGCCGCAGGTTGGTCAGGGTGTAGTTCGGGTGAACCTCGGTCAGCGGCAGGCCGTCACCGGGGGTGTCGGCGATGCCCTCGCACTCCTTGCGTCCCGGCGCGGTCACCCTGACCACCCCGGCGTCGGTGCTCAGCACCGCGTTCGGGACGACCGCGAAACCGGTCGCGTCCGGTGGCTGCCAGGCCAGGGTGAGCTGCTCGCCGCCGGTGTTCTCGAAATAGTCGATGCGCAGCGAGTGGTACCCCTCGGTCAGGGTGACGCCGCCGTCCTTCGAGGTGGCGCCGTGCAGGCCGTCGTGGTCGATGACGAGTTGGTCGTCGATGAACAGCCGGGAGCCGTCGTCGCTGGTCAGCCGGAAGGTGTACGCCCCGTCCCGTGGGACGTCGATGTTGCCGATTACCTCGGCGACGAAGTAGTCGCCCAGGCCGAAACCGCCGGAGGAGAGGTCGACGGTGGACACCAGCTTGTCGACGTTCGGCGTCTGCCCGGGTTTCAGGGTGCAGATCTCGCTCGCCGGGGCCTGCACGTCGAAGACGCGCAGGGTCACGCCGGGCTCCTGGGGCGGTAGGTCCGCGCTGGCCCGGGCGGCGGTCGGTGACAAGAAACTGCTGGTGAGCACGGTGGCGACAAGAAGAGCGCCAAGCCTGCTACGACGCTGTCGATACAGCCGTGGATCCATTCGTCCTCCTGACGAGGCATCAGAAGACGGCGGTGGGCACCGAACCACCCCGTCGCGGTCGAGTGGTCGACCCGGATCCAGAGGTCGACCGCGCATTCACATGCATGAAACTTCGACGCGTCGTGACCGAAACACTAAGGACTTCTGCTCCCGCTGTCCATACATCCGCATGTATCAACAGAACTTTCGTCCGAGCCACGGAAAGTCTCGTACCGAGCAAACCCAACTTCCGGTACGGGCGACCAACAGAACTCGGTCATCAAAGGCAGAGCAGCCATTGGCTGCCCAACCATCCCGAACCACCAGATAGGGTCGGCTATAACGACGCTGCCGGTAGCTCAGGGCTCAAGGTCGCCTACGTTGACGGAGCCGGCCATGGCCTCGGCACCCTTGTCGTTCAGGTGCATGCCGTCGCCAGCGTCCAGCACGGGGTGGATGTAGTCGAGGGCATGAGGGTTCCCGACGCTTCGGGCCACATCAAAAACAGAGTCGAAGGCGTCGGTCGTACGGATCCAGTCGTTCACCTCGCGCCGGATGATAAGGCCCTCCGGTGTCCTGATTCCAGGACCGGCGCCCGCGAAGGGACCGATGGTGGCGGCGAGGATCTTCAGGCCGGCCCGGTGAGCGCGGTCAGCCAGAGCGGTGAAGCCTTCGACGAGGGCGTCGGCGGGCGCGGGAGGTTTGCCCAGCATCCCGGGAAGACCGAGGTCGTTGATGCCGAAATGCACCAGCACGTGGGTCAGGGCGGGTATCGAGAGAACATCGCGGTCGAAGCGCGCCAGCGCGTGTTCGCCGACCCCGTCGCGTAGGAGGCGGTTCCCGGCGATGCCTTGGTTGACGACCCATCCTCGCGTGAGGCGCCGGTTGAGGAAGTCGACAGAACGATGGTTCGCGCTGGTCGTGGTGCCGACTCCTTCGAACCAGGAATCACCGAAGGCCACGGCGATCGGGGTGTCTGCTGGGGCGAGCACGTCGACACCAGAGATGTAGAACCTGCCCTCCACCTGATCGGACCATGGGAATGCCGGAGACATGACGTGGTTCCCGTCAGCTATTCGAGCAACTTCCGCCGGCCTGTGGGAGTAGGTGGCCAGCCCGGTCTTCCTCGGGAGATAGAGGTCGACGACCAGGTCCGTACCGGCGGCAACGGGAAGATCGACCGGGTCGGCGACGACTTCTTCGCCTGCGGAGATGGTGCACTGCTCGGCGCCGTCGAAGGTGAGGGCAGCCCGCCGGTGACCGACGGCGACCCCCGCTGCGGCGATTGCCAACGACGTACGGCCGTAACGGTTCGTGAATCGCACCCGGAAAGCTTCTCCGCCGCCGGCCAGGTGCAGCACCTGACGTACGGTCTGGCCGGCGAATCCACGGGGTTCGCTGAGCTGGAGCTGCTCGTAGGGACTGATCACCGCGGTACGGAAACCGGCTGTCCAGATCATGGTTGTTCCCTTGGTCCATGCCGCTTCTGCGGCGGTACGTATCGGGCGTGGTGTCGAGCCGGCTCACCGCCTCTGACGTGCTAGGCGCTGCCGATGTCCAGGACGATCCGGCCCCCGCCCGAACTGCGCTCGGCCAGCTCGTGTGCCTGTGCGATCCGGGACGGACCGACGCCCGGTCCGACGTCGTCGATCATCCCGACGCCGTCACCGTGCGGGACGACCCGGGAGAATGACACGGCGGACCCCCACCAGCCCTGCCGCTTGCCCAGTCGCCGACGTGGATCCCGCAAACCGACACCCGGACCTCGCCCTCGCCCGGCGACGGATCCGGCAGGTCACCCACATGGAGCACCTCGCGCGCCGGGCCCTGCCGGTCGTACCACGCCGCACGCATCACGCACCCACCGGTTCGGTCGTGGTGCCCTCCTCGACGCTGACCACCTCGTCGATCAGCGAGAAGAACGCCTGGATGCCGGGCCGGTCGCCGCCCCGGCTCCGGGACGTGGCGAAGTCCTCGGGCGAGCGCCAATAGACGATGTCCAGCCATTCCCCGGCGGTCAACCGAATCAGTCGCGCGCCGAGGAAGCCGACGCGGTCGGTCTGGAAGTCATGCAGCATCGCCGGCCGCGCGGCCAGCAGAGCGCCGGCGCGTGCCGAGGAGACGCGGAAACGGGTGATCTCGACGGTGATCATCGGTTCTCGATCCGTTCGGGTAGTGGACATTCAGCCGTTGACGCCCAGCATCAGCCTGAGCTGGGTGAGCAGGACGTCGCGGAACTCCGTGGGCGACGGCGTGGGATGGTGCTGGACGCGAGAGATGATCAGCCCCGCCAGGGCCGAGAGCAGCAGATCCGTTACGTCCTCGGCGTCGTGGGTTAGCTTGAACTCGCCCCGCTCGGCGCCTTCCCGCACGGCGGCCACAAAAGGCGCCCGGTAGCGCGTCCGCACTTCCGCGCTGTACTCGCGGAGGTCGTCGTCCCGCATGGCGGACCGCCAGAATTCGACGAGGATCTGCCTGGTGCTCTCCGAGTTGTGCAGACTCCGGTCCACCAGCGCGACCAGCCGTCGCCACGGATCGACTTCGGCGGCAGCCGCCGCCTGGAGGGCATCCACCTCCCGGTCGGTGAAAACCTCCATGGCCTCGATGACCATGTCCGCACGCGAACCGAAGTAGGTCTGCAGGGTGCTGATCGCGACGCCACCGGCCGCCGACACGTCCGTGAACCGGGTGTTCTCGTATCCGCGAGCGGCGAGCACACCTGCCACGGCTTCGAGAACGACCATCCGCTTCGCCCCGCCCGCACGCCTCTTTCGAATCGGCACGGCGTTATGCCCGAGGTGGAATGTTGTAGTTCCAACGGAACATGTTTCGCGGGTCCCGCTCGGTCTTCGCCGTGCGAAGCCGTTCATAGGTCGCCTCGTCATACGCCAGCCGCACGCTCTCGACGGCGGCGTCTGCCGGTGACAGATAACCGGGGTGCTTCCGGCCGTCGAGCCGGGTGAGCCGGCTGGTCTGCCCCCAGGTGACGCCCGCTTCGCCCCGGGCGGTCTGCTCGCTGTCCATACCCTCTCGCGCGAAGCGAATGGCGAGTCGTACGTCCGCCACGTCGGTGCCCCCGACGATGACGTACGGGTTGTGGGCGACGGTGGTGTTGAACACTGCCGCCTCACCGGCGAAACCGTCGTCACCCGGGAAGAGGACGGGCCCTCGTACCGAGGCAAGCCTCGGTGGGATGCGTGCAGGGTGAGACATGTCAAGCCTTCCTTTGCCTCGTTACGGCGCTGGACGGGGCCCAGTTCCTCGTCAACCGCAGGTGGACGTCGCCACCGGACCTGTCGGCGCCACGGGTACGTGAACCGCGCGGGTTCGTCGTCGACCGCGCCAGCCTGCCCGAGTTCCACACCGGGCCGCCGGTACGGAAATACGGTATCGCCGTACCGGAAAAATTAGGTAGTCTCCGGCCTCGGTTGTGATGTGAAGCACCCCACTTTGCCCGGATTCGCCCAGCCGAACAAGAGAAACCATCGGTGTCGGCACCGGACTGTTCCTATCCCCGGCGATCCCCATCTGCCTGTCGCCGAAGAAAAAATCCGCCGGTTCCCTTCGCCCGCAGGTCTCCGGTCGCGCGTGCGTTGTCGACGGCGAATGAGGGTGACGCTGCGGAAGCCTGCGCGCCCCTGGCCGGGCTGCACGCCGACTGCGGTCGCATCGGCTGATCGGATGGGACCAGGCGATGATCGGCTATTTCCATGTGCGACGGACCACCCACTACGCCTAGGAAAGAGCCATGACCAACGAGGTGACCGTTCCCCTGCTGCCCTGCGCGTCGATTGACGACATCGAAACCTTCTACGGGGTTCTCGGCTTCAGCACCACGTACAAGCAGCGCAAACCCAACCCCAGCGTGGCACTGCAACGTGAAGACCTGCACCTGCACTTCTTCGAGATTGCCGGGTTCAACCCAGAGCAGTCGTACGGCTCCTGTCTCGTGCTCACCTCGGACATCGCGGAGCTGCACCGGGCTTTCGCCACCGGCATGCGGGCCGCATACGGCAAAGTCCTGGTGTCCGGAATGCCGCGGATGACCCGGCCCAGGGCTCGAAAGAACTCCGACGGGCTGGGCGGATTCAGCATCATCGACCCGGGCGGCAACTGGATCCGCGTCTTCCAGAACGCCGCCACGATGCCCACGCCAGCACCCGCACCCGCCGGACGACTCGCCAAAGTGCTGGCGAACGCCGTCGTGCTAGCCGACTCCAAGGGTGACGTCGGCCAGGCAGTTCGCATTCTCGACAGCGCGTTGGCTCGCCCACAGGCCGACGACGACCCCGTCACACACGTAGAGGTTCTGGTGTACCGCGCGGAACTGGCGTTGGCGCTCCATGACCGGGAAACCGCAACGGAGATGCTGGCCCGCGTCGAGCACATCGCGCTGAACGCGGACGAGACCGGAAGGGCGGCACCGACCTTCGAGATCGCTGCCGACCTCGCAGCGGCGCTGCGATGAGTTCGAGATGCAGTGGAGGTGTAGGCGACGCTTTCTCAGCGGCTAGAAGCGCGCGTCGACGTTCGGTCCAGCATTGCGATCGGCGTCTGCGCAGGGTGACGTAGCGGCCCTCGGTGTCAATCTGGCCGCTGACTCCCGATGGTCAACACGTGGCGCTCGTCCTGACGAACATCCGGGGGGACCGGGAGCGCGAGGTGGCGCCGAAGTGGCGAACGTCTGGCTCCGGTTCTCGCGGACAAAATCACGCTCCCCTCTTCCCCCGGTACGGTGCTGCCATGTCTCGATCAGTCGAAACTGGACCAGTCTTGTCTCCCGTCACCGCGGACGACGTCGACCTTGCCGTACGGCTCGCCGTGGGCATCCTTCGGGACGCGCCCCCGGAGGGGTGGGGCGGTAAGGCCGGTTCGCTGGAGTGGGACTGCTGGGAGACCGCCGAGCACCTCGCCAACGACCTGTTCTACTACGCCGTGCAGCTCGGGCCGCAGAGCCCGCCGCTGGACACCCATGTGCCCATCGCGTTGAACCAGAAGAGGCCGGCCGGCCCCACCGTCTTCCTCTACGCGGACCGTGACGCGGGTCCGGCCGGCCTGGTGCAGGTGCTGGAGGCGTGCGGCGCGCTGCTCGTCGCCATGGTGCGTACCACGCCGCCCCGGGTCCGCGCCCACCACGCCGCCGGGGTGTCGGACCCCGAAGGCTTCGCGGCGCTGGGGCTGCAAGAGACGCTGGTACACATGCACGATCTGGCGGAAGGCTTCGGGCTTGCCTGGACCCCGCCCTCCGCTCTCTGCTCGCGCGTGCTCGCCCGCCTGTTTCCAGAGGCTCCGGGCGGCGCGGATCCCTGGCTCACCCTGTTGTGGGCCACCGGCCGCGCCGAACTGCCGGGGCACCCTCGTCTCACCACATGGCGCTCGGACAGCACACCGCGGTCATAGGAGGAAATCGGCTTCAGCCGCGGCCAGGCCGATGATCGTGCCCTTACCGCACCGAGAGCGCACCGGGCCACCCGTCCCGACCGGCAACCCGGCGAACCTGAGCGGTCACGGGACTAGCGCGGGGTGGGTCCGGCCGCGCCTGGGCCGTCCTCGACGTCGACTTCGGCGGCACGCAGCGGCGCACCACAGTGGGAACAGCGCAGTTCGGCGTGGACGTGGTGGTTGCAGGTGTGGTGGCGGATCAGCACCGGCGGGCCGGCATCGCCGGCTGTCCAGCGGTCGCCCCAGGCGGTGACGGCGAGCAGGATGTCGCAGAGTTCGTAGCCCTTGTCGGTGAGCGTGTACTCGTGCCGCGGCGGGTGGTGGGCGTACTGGCGGCGTTCGAGCACGCCGTGGGTGACGAGCCAGCGCAGACGCTCGGCGAGTACCTTGCGCGAAATGCCGAGGTCGCGCTGGATGTCCGAGAACCGGGTGATGCCCACCCAGACGTCACGCAGGATCAGCGGCGACCACGGCTCGCCGACGATATCCAGGGTGCGGGCGATCGAGCAGGTCATGTCGGCGAACGAGGTTCTCTGCATGGTCACGGTCCTGTCGGTTGCTTCAGGGAACCAACCAACTGTATCGTCAGTCTTCTTAAGGAACCGACGAGAGGAATGGTCGTGACCCTTCCACCGATCGTGACCGCCGAAGAGTGGCAGGTGGCCCGGGACCGCCTCCTAGCCAAGGAGAAGGTCGCCACGCGAGCCCTGGACGCGCTGGCCGCCGAGCGTCGCCGGCTGCCGATGGTTCGTTTCCGCACCGATACCACGTTCACCGGGCCGGGCGGCTCGGTGCGGCTGCCCGACCTGTTCGAAGGGCAGCGCCAGCTCGTCGTCTACCAGATGATGGATCGAGGCCCGGACGAGTACTGCTCCGGCTGTGCCGCCGTCGTCGACAACGTCGGCCACCAGGCCCACCTGCGGGCCCGCGACACCACATTCGCCGTCGTCTCCGACATGCCGTACGCGCAGCTACAGCAGTACTGGCAGCGGATGGGCTGGACCGTGCCGGTGTACTCGTCCCGGGGCGGCGACTTCAGCCTGGAGTGCGGTGCCGGCAGTGGGTTCGGGCTCAGTGTCTTTCTCCGCGACGGCACCCAGGTCTATCGCACGTACTTCACTACCGCCCGCGGCGTCGACCGGCTCCGCCTGGACCTCAACCTGCTCGACCTCACGCCGTTCGGGCGCCAGGAGACCTGGGAGGACTCGCCGGAGGGCTGGCCACAGACCGAGCCCTACGCATGGTGGCGGTTGCACGACGAGTACGAGCGGCGACCTCGAAAGGGTCGGCCGTGACGGCCCGGATCGAGCCGGTCGCCGAGCTGCTGTTCGCCCCCGAAGACGCGGTACCGATGAGCACCGACTCCAGCACGATCGTGCCGTGGACCGAGGCGGTCGAGCGATTGGCCGCTGCCGGCAAGGTGTGGCTCGCGACCAGCCGGGCCAGCGGCCAACCACACGTCCAACCGGTGCTCGCGGTCTGGCTCGACGTGGCGTTGTACGTCAGCACCCGACCTGGCTCGGTCAAGGGGCGCAACCTGGCCCGGGACGGACGATGTGCCGTCACGGTGAGCACCGAGCAGCTCGACCTAGTCGTCGAGGGCGTCGCACGGCCCACCAGAGCCGACCGCATGCCCGCCGTCGTGGCTGCCTTCGAGGCCGCGTACCAGTGGCGCTTCACCCTGAGCGACGGCAAGGTGCTCGACAGCAGCCTGCCCGGCTCACCCGAGTACGTGTTCTACGAGATCAGCCCGACCACCGCGTTCGGATACGGTCTGGACGGCCTGACCGCGACACGCTGGCGATTCTGAGCGAACAACCCCGCTCTGCCACCGATCCGGACCGGCGACGGCGATGATGCCCTCGACAAGGTGGTAACCAAGGGTGAACCGAACGTAGCGCACGGCCCTCGGTCGGAGGGGCGAGTAACGTCGGGCGACACGGTGGCACCCGTCAGCAGTTCCCCCCGCAGCCGGTGCTCGACGCGCCGTAGGTCGGGCACAGCGCGACCTTGTGGCCCGTGGCGACAAGGAGTCCCTCGGCGGCGGTGAGAAGTGCGAGTAGTTCCGGGCGGGTCAGTGCGTAGAACATCTGCCGACCCTCCGGTCGGCCGACGATCAGGCCGCAGTCACGCAGACAAGCCAGATGCGCCGACACCGTGGACTGCGCCATCCCCAGTTCTCCGGTCAGGTCGACCACTCGGGCTTCGCCGCCGGTGAGCCGGCGCAGGATCGCCAGCCGAGTGGGGTCGGCCAGCCCACGAAACAGCGCCACCGCGGGAGTCAGGTCTTCGCCGGACAGGGCAGGCACCGGACCATCACTCATCGCCATGGGGCGATGATAGCGTCATGATTCAATCATCGCCAATCGCCGGCATTAGCGAGAACGGCCGCTGGGTTGGCGGAGGCAACGATCTTGTATTGACGGTCAGCCCGACACGTCACCCGTCGACGACGGGGCGGTCGAGGGCGCCAAGCCGCGGACGAGGTGAGCCATCATGTCCCACCTCGTCCGCGCTCAGGTTTCTGGTAGTGGTTGCCGTAGTTGGCGTACAGGTCCACGGCGAAGCCGGTGGTGACGAGCAGGTCGAGTTGTTCGGCGCCGGTCAGGCAGAAGGATGGGCAGCCAACGGGGCGGTAGCCGATGAGGCCACATTCGCGCAGGCAGGCCAACTGGCCGGAAAGGGTT
This sequence comes from Micromonospora sp. NPDC050417, assembly GCF_044458865.1. Classification (NCBI taxonomy): domain Bacteria; kingdom Bacillati; phylum Actinomycetota; class Actinomycetes; order Micromonosporales; family Micromonosporaceae; genus Micromonospora; species Micromonospora sp. NPDC050417. The sequence continues at coordinate 82,701 of NZ_JBITIH010000025.1, read as the reverse complement.
GACTGGACGAGGGCGAGTGCGGTGCAGATGTCGAGGGCGCGGCCTGCCCCTGGGTCAGGTGCTGGACGATGGCGGGACGGGTGGGGTCGGGAAGGTCGCGGATCAGCACCACGGCGGGCCGTAGGGCGCTGGTGTCCCCTGCACCAGGCGCGACCCGAATCGTCATCGCTCGATGTTGGCGCGACGAGCCGTTGTGGACAGGTGCGATCCGGCCACCGCTCCTGCGAACATGGGCTCGGGACGGTCGCTGTGGTGGATACCAAGCGTGCGGTGCAGGGCGCGGATGGGACGAGGTGCCCACCAGTTGGCCCGGCCCGCGAGCCGCATGAACGCGGGGACGAGGGCGGCTCGGACGATGGTGGCGTCGACGACGATAGCGAGGGCGAGGCCGACGCCAAGGAGTTTGATGATGGAGATCTCGCCTGCGGCGAGGCCGACGAAGACAACGGCGATAAGCGCGGCAGCCGCGGTGATGATGGGGCCGGTGCGTTGCAGGCCGGTGGCGACGGCGTCGGCGTTGTCGTGGGAGGTGTCGTACTCCTCCTTGATGCGGGAGAGCATGAAGACCTGGTAGTCCATGGACAGTCCGAAAGCGAGGAAGAACAGCAGTACCGGGATGGAGATCTCGATGGTGCCGGTGCTGGTGAAATCGAGCAGATCGGCGAGGTGGCCGTCCTGGAAACCCCAGACCATCGCACCGAAGGCCGCGGTGAGGCTGAGGACGTTGAGCACCAGGCTGATCAACGGCAGGAGGAGGCTACCGAAGACGATCATCAGGACGAGGAAGCTGACCGCGGCGATGAGTCCGCCGGCGAGGGGCAACCGGTCGGCGATGAGTGCCTTCCCATCAACGAGTTCGACCGACGGGCCGGCGAGCTTGACGGGGAACGGGGCGGTGGTGTCGCGGACGCGCGTGACGACTGCTTCGCCTTCAGGTGAGACGGGTTCGACGTTGGGGACGATCTGCAGCCAGGTCGCGTTGCCGGTGGCGAACCGGGCCGAGGCGGCTCCGGGCGGGGCGACCTGCTGGCCCTGTGCGTAGCTCCCGGTGAGGGCATCGACGCGGGCGACGCCGTCGAGACGGGAAAGGGCGGTGGCGTAGTCGCCGATGGCGGCGGTCTGGGTGGCGGGGTCGGCAATGTTGGTGGCGACGGCGGCGACGGCCTCGGTGTCGCGGGTGTCGAAGTCGCTCCGGAGCTGGTCGGAGACCTGCCGTGCGGTGGAAGTAAGGGGTAGGGCGCGATCGTCGACATCGCCGAAGCGGATGTTGAGGAAGGGCGCGCCGAGGAGAAGCAGGATCGCCACCGCGGCGGCGGCCACGATCAGGGGACGACGCATGACGGCGTGGGCGATGCGGTGCCAGCCGGCTCCGCCACCGCGGTTGGTACGACGGCGCAGGGCGAGTGCGTTGACACGGTGGCCCAGGACGGCCAGCAGAGCGGGAAGGACGACGACAGCGGCGATGGTGGCGCAGGCGACGACGGCGATGCCGGAGTAGGCGATGGATCGCAGGAACATCTGTGGGAAGACCAGTAGCACCGCGAGGGAACCGGCGACAGCGAGCGCGCTGACGAGTACGGTCCGGCCGGCGGTGTTGACGGCGCGGCTGATGGCCTGAGGTGTATCGAGGCCGTTGGCGAGTTCTTCCCGATATCGGGAGACGATGAACAGGCTGTAGTCGATAGCGAGGCCGAGGCCGAGCGCCGTGGTGAGGTTGAGGGCGAACACGGACACGTCGGTGATGCCGGCGAGTCCGTAGAGGATGAGCAGGGCGCCGAGGACGGTGAATATCCCGACGGCGACGGGAAGCAGTCCGGCGATGAGCCCGCCGAAGACCACGATCAGCAGGATCAGGGTGACGGGTAGGGCGATGACCTCGGCACGGATGAGGTCTTCCTCGCTCTGTTCGCTGATCTGTCGGAACACCTCTGCGCTGCCGCCCACCGAGACGCGCAGTGCGCCGTCCGTCTCGGTGAAGGCGGCGGAGAGGTCGCCCGCGCGGGCCTCGACGGCCTTCTCGTCGCCGGTGATGCGGCCGACGACGATGGCCTTGGTCCCGTCCTTCGACTTGAGCGATGGCAAGCCGGTGGTCCAGTAGGAGGCCACCTCGACGACACCGGACTCGGTGGCCAGCCTGTCGGTCAGGACTTGGCCGGCCTGGGCGGCTGCCGGACTGTCCACGCCGGCCGTTCCAGCGTCGGCCAGGAGGATCAGGTTAGGCTCACCGGCCTTGAAATCGACCTCAAGGGTGTGTTCCGCGGCTGCGACCTCGTCACCGGCATCGCCGAATCCCCCACCAGCGAGCCGGTCGGTGACGCTTCCAGCGGTCAGACCGGCGGCGACGAGGACAGCGAGGGCCGCGACGAGCACGATCGCTCGGGCGCGCACGGTGATGTGGCCTAGCCAATTCAGCATGGGTCGTCCTTCTGCGCGGATATCCAGGGTGCGAGCGCCATCGATCATCGCACACAGCCGATGAAATCGGGTTGACCAGATGATTGATTTTGTGATCGTAGCAAAACTTTGCGTGACGGCGACGAGGGGTAGCGACAAGCTCAGGTTGCCGCGGCGACCTGAGCGTGATGGGGGGTTGTCCCGGGGATCCTGGTCGCTCCGGTGACGGGGCAAGTCTCGGCTGCCGCGGGTTCCGCAGCACCGCCGAGGGCGAGCGCGCGTGCCTCGGTGTCCAGATAGAAGTTGGGACGCAGGTCGGCTTCCTGGTAGTAGCGGTGGAAGACAGGGGTGGCGCTGCCTGACAGGGGTGGGACGATCCAGGTCCAGTCGGCGGGAACTGGACGACCAGCACGGGTTTCCCGCTCGACGTGCGTGCAGAAACGGTGGGCCTCGGTGTGGTGGTCGCTGACGCGCGCCCCGGCGGCGGCGAACGAGTGCAGCACGGCGATGTTGAGTTCGACGAGGGCCCGGTCGCGCCAGAGTGTGGCGTCGTTGCTGGTGTCGAGGCCAAGGTGCTCGGCGACGACGGGGAGCAGGTTGTAGCGGTCGGTGTCGGCGAGGTTGCGGGCGCCGATCTCAGCGCCCATGTACCAGCCGTTGAACGGGGCGCAGGGGTAGTGGACGCCGCCGATGGTCAGGCGCATGTTCGAGATGGCGGGCACGACGTGCCATCGCAGGTCGAGGTCGGCAAACCAGGGGTGTTCGGGATGAGCCAGGGGAACCTCGGTAACGGCGTCCTCGGGCAGGTCGAACAGGCGAGGGCCTTCGGTGGGGGTGTCGATGACCAGGGGAAGGATGTCGAAGGCCGTGCCCTTGCCGATCCAGCCCATGGCGCTGACGGAGGCGGTGAACTGGGTGTACCGGGGGTCGCCGACGATACTCCCGTCGGGACGGTGGTGCCCGGCGTAGCGGATCAGTTGCTCGTTCCAGACACGGGCGAACCGGTGTCCAGGCCGGGCGGGTGGGAAGATCGTGATGGTCGGGCGGACGTTGCCGTTGTTGGTGGCGGTACGCAGGTGCTCGACCAGGTGGGTGTAGATACCGTCGGCTTGGTCGACGTCGCGGCGGTCGACCACGCGCAGGCTGCGCCAGTAGAGCCGCCCGATGCAGCGGGACGAGTTACGCCACGCCACCCGGGCGCCGAAAGTCAGCTCGGCGGGTGTGTGGGTGTAGGTGCCGGTGGCGGCGATCTCGGCGCGGACCGCCGCCAGTCTCCTGTGCGGATCCCCGGTCTCGGGGTTCTCGTCGTGGAACAGCCGCAGGAACGCTTCGGCCTCGTCGGGGTCGGTCGGGGCGCTCGGGTCCCACCGGGGGGTGGGGATGTCCCGGTAACCGGGCACTCCCCCACCCCCCGACGCCGCGACCGGGGTGCCGTGGGGGCTGTGATGGCCGGCACCGTCGGCATGCGGATGGGTGAATGTCACTGGACCGCCCGCCGGGTACGGATGATGGACGTGCCGAACGCCTTGTCCCAGTACGGTGCGGAGACCCCGAAGCCGCGGCTGTCGTCACGGAAGTGGTGACGCATGTGCAACTCGTGCAGCCACTTCAAGGGACCGGCCTTGGGGTGGGAGTGGTGCAGGTAGAGGTGGATGAAGTCGTACACGAGGTACCCGAAGACGAACCCGGCCGCGTACATGCTCGGCAGGCGCAGGACCACCATCGACAGCAACAGCGCGGTGGCGACGATCGGGATGGACAGCAACGGACTCATGATCGACCGGCGGGGATCCTGCGGGTACTCGTGGTGCAGGCCGTGGACGATGTGGTGGAACCAGGCCCCCCAGCCCTCCTCCGGTTCGAAGTGCAGCACCAGGCGGTGGCCCCAGTACTCCACGAGGGTCCAGGTGAGATAGCCGCCAACGGCCCACGCCGTCAGAGCCAGCGGGCCGGCCTGGTCGAGGGACGCCACCGCGGTGATGACGATGACCGGTGTGTAGAGGGCCAGGGCAACGAGAGGGTGGACGTGGACGATGTGGTCGACGAGGGCGGACGGGAAGACGGCCGGGCCGCGGCCGCGCAGAATCGCTCCTCGGTTTGGCATGGGACTACACCTCCTGGGTGAGAGTCGTCGCCCGAGCCCGCTCCTCGTACCGGATCCGGGCAGCCGTGTCCGTGGTCTTGAGCAACTGGTCGGCCTTCAGCAGCCGGCCGGCACCGTCGCGCCAGCTCTGCGGCAGCAGGCCGAGGGCACGGGTGACCGGATTGGTCCAACCGGGCACGTACACGTGGTAGCGGGGGCGACGTGCGGTGCGTACGACAGCGTCGGCGATGTCGGTGGGCTTGAGGTAGGGCACGAAGCGTCCCTTGCCGACGCCGGAGGTCAGCTCGGTGCGGGCGGGGATGGGCAGGACGATGGACAGGTCGACCTTGGCTCCGCGTAGCTCCCCCCGGACAGCCTCGGAGAGGCCGACCACGCCGTGCTTCGCGGCGGAGTAGGTGGCGCAGCCGGGCAGGCCCACCACGCCGACGGCGGAGACCATGTTGATGATGTGGCCGCGCCCGCGGGCGCGCATGCGCGGCGCGACGACCTTCATGCCGTTGAGGGTTCCGAGCAGGTTGACGTTGAGCTGCTGCGCGCTGGCCTCGTCGCTCTCCTGCTCGAAACGTCCCACGAGCATGACGCCGGCATTGTTGACGAAGACGTCGATCGGGCCGAGGTCCTCCTCCACCTGACGGCAGAACTTCTCCACGCTGCCGGAATCGGTGACATCGAGGGGGAAGGCGAGCGCGCCGATCTCCCGGGCGGCGGTGGTGGCACGGTCGAGGTTGCGGGCGCCGATGGCGACCTGGGCACCGGCGGCGATGAACGCCTCGGCAGTTGCGCGGCCGATGCCGAGACTGCCGCCGGTGATCGCGACGACCTTGCCGGACAGTGTTCGTTTGGCCATGGTCAGGACCTCCTGGGTTGGGCGGGTAGAGGGTCGCTACCGGCCGGAGCCAGTCGCCGGTAGTCGCGGGCGTGCCACAGCAGCGGCTGCCCGACGTGATGGGAGACGGTCAGGATCCGACCGACGACGATGGTGTGGTCGCCACCGGGGTGGGTCTGCTCAACGCCGCAGGTGAACACGGTCAACGCGTCGGCGAGAATGGGCACCGCGTCGACAATGCGGTACGGGGCGAGCGTGAACCGGTACCCGGGTTGCGGTTCGGGGTTGGCGAACGCGTGCGCCAGCGTGGTGTGCCCGGCGGCGAGCGCGTTGACGGCGAAGCGACCGTGCTCGCGCAGCCGGGCGAGGGTACGGGCGCCGTTCGCGGCGCAGACCAGCAGCAGCGGCGGATCCAGTGACAGGGAGCAGACCGCGCTGGCCGTCATGCCGGCCGGCCCCGTCGGTGCGAGGGTGGTGACCACACTGACCGCGGCTGGCAGGTGTGCGAACGCCTCGCGCAGGGCCTGGGTGTCGACCGCCACGGCGGGTGGCGCCTGGTCGCATCCGGTGGTGGCGTCGCGGGTGGCCGCGGTCGACATGTCACCCCTCCAACGCAGCGGCGAGAACGGGTGCGTTGGCGTCGTGGAACGCGACGTCGTCACCGAGCAGGCCGTGCAGGATGAGCTGGATGTTCTCCACCAGCGCCTCACAGGCGATCGGATTGACGATCGCCGCGAGGCTGGGCATACCGAGGTCGAAGGTGCACGCGAACCGCACCCTGACGTCCGGGCCGTCCTGGCACACCGCCCAGGAGCCGTCGAAGAGGTGGAAGTCGCCGTCGATCTGGGTGAAGGCAATGGTACGGGCGGCGTCGTCGAAGGTGTCGCGTTCGGTCCAGCACAACACGCCGTTGCGGAAGTTGACCGACCAACGGGTCTCGACGCTGTGGTCGCCAAGGGTGACAACCTTGACCTCCCGCACGGCGTCGGTGTAGCGGGGGTAGGCGCCGAAGTCGCGCAGCTTGCGGTAGACGTCAGCAGCGAAGGTGGCTGGGACGAGGGCGTCGGTGGTGACATCAGGCACGGTCGGCGGCCTTTCCGTGAGCGGGGACGTGGCGGGTGAGCTGGCGGGCCGCGGCCGTCAGGGCGTGGTGCAGCTCGTCCAGGTCGCGGTCGGTCATGACGGCCGGTGGGGTCAGTCGGACGACCCGGTGGGCGTTGAGGGAGTGGTTGACCACGACGCCGGCCTCCAGCAGGTGCAGCATGAGCTGCCCGGCGAGGGCCTCGTTGGCCAGCTCGATGCCGAGCAGTAGGCCCCGGCCGCGGATGTCGGTGACGACCTCGCCACGGAGTTCGGCGAGCGTGTCGTCGAGCATGCCGCGGATGCGGGTGCCGAGTTCGGCGGCGCGAGCGACGAGCCCGTCGCGGGCGATGACCCGCACCGTGGCGGTCGCCGCCGCCATCGCCACCGGTGCGCCGGCAAAGGTGGAGGTGTGCAGAAACGGGTCGCTGTCGAACGGCGCGTATGCCTGGGCGGTGGCGACCGCCGCGGCCACGGGGATGACGCCCCCGGAGAGGTTCTTGCCCACGAGCAGCACGTCTGGCCGTAGCCGCTCGGCGTCGGCACCCCACCAGGAGCCAAGGCGCCCGAGACCGGTCTGGATCTCGTCAAGGACGAACATCGCCCCGTGGGCATGACAGAGCTGCTGCACCATCGGCAGGTAGCCGGCGGGGGGAACGATGACCCCGCCCTCGCCCTGGACAGGTTCGACCACGACACACGCCTGTCCGGGGTGGTCGGCCAGCACGGCGGCGAGGGCGTCCGCGTCACCGTACGGGACATGGATGCTCTCCAGCAGCGGCCGGAACGGGTCCTGGAAGACGGGTTTGGCGGTCAACGCGAGCGCCCCGGTGGTCTTGCCGTGATATCCGCCGGAGGCCGAGACGAGGACCCGCTTTCCGTGGGCACGGGCCAGCTTGATCGCGGTCTCGGTGGCCTCGGCGCCGGAGTTGACGAAGTGGACGTAGTCCAGGCCGTCCGGGGTCACCTCCGCCAGGGCCGCCGCCGCGGTGGCCATGGTCGGCTCCAGCAGCAGCCGGGTGGCCATGGGGTGTCGGCGGATCTGGTGGATCACCGCGTCTGTCACGTCGGGGTGGGCGTGCCCGAGCAGGAAAACCCCGTAGCCACCGCAGTCGAGATACTGGCGGCCGGTCGCGTCCCAGACGTGGGCGCCGAACGACGCCACCTCGACCACCGCACCGGTCATCGCGGCGAGCCGGGCACGCCCCCGGCCGACGTGCCGGCGGTAGGTGTTCAAGACCGCTGCCGTGTCGACTCCGGGTTCCTGCGCGAGCTGAGCCTCGGCGGTGGTCATGCCGATGCCTTGACCGGAACGGCCAGCGGCGACACGAGCTTCTTCGTCTGGGCCAGGTAGATCAGCGATGCCCGGTAGGCGTCGGCGATCTGCTCGGCGGTCAGCGCCGGGGTCTGCTGCGGCAGCCTGCCGAGTGTGCTGGGGAAGACCGGCGCGTTGACGAACAGCGCGGTCATCGCGAGGAGGTCGTCGAAACGCCGCCGCGCGGCCGACGGGAGCGGGTCGATGAACACCGGTCGGATGAGCCGGTCCACCATCTCCGGTTCCACCATCCGGGGACGGTTCACCGCGATACCCAGCTCGGCACCAACGGCGACGGCAATGTCGATCAAGGTGTCGATCGTCGGGGCGGCGTGGCCGGCGGTGATCCACGCCTCTCCCTCCTGCTGCCGGTCGGCCACGAGCGCGGCAGTCGCGCGGGCGACCACATCGCACGGGACGAAGTCCAGCCGCGACGTGGCAGGCATCGGCAACAGCGGCAGCACGTTGCGCAGCAGCACGGTGGAGATGTCATGCAGCCCTTGGAAACGACTGATCGCTCCCGTACGCGAGTCGCCGATCACCACCGACGGGCGAATGATCACCGACGGCACGCCACTGTCCCGTACGACCTGCTCGGCCGCGCGCTTGGAGTCCAGATAGTCCTCGGGACGGGCTGCGGCGTCCCCGCTGTCGTGACCCAGTGACTGACGGGTCAGCTCCGCACGGGCAACGAACGCCGTGGAGACGTAGTACAGGGGCGCGCCGGCGTCCTCGGCGAATGCCGTCACCTGCCGGGTGCCGGCGACGTTGACGTCCTGAGCCATCTGAGGCCCGCCGACGAAGCCCGTGTGCGCGGCGCAGTGGACCACCGCCTCGATCCGGGAGGCCAGCGACGCGTACGAGGCCGGGTCCAGACCAAGCCTCGGTGCGGTGATGTCACCGGCGACCGACTCGTTGGCACCGGGGCAGGCGGTGCGGTGGACCAGGGCCACCACGTGGGCGGGTGCCAGGTGCGGGATGAGGGCGGTGCCGATCACCCCGGACGCGCCGGTCAGCAGCACCGTTCGAACAGCCGTCATGATCACAACCTTGAGTAGACAGGGGTGAGGGCAGCACCAGCGCACGGCAGCGTCGGCGGGGCGTGGCACACAGATCACCGACCGGGCCAGCGGTAGGTCGGCGGGAAGGCGACCTAGGGGACGCGGAGGGGCCCGCCGGTGAAGTAGTCCCGCAGAGCCGGGGCCATCCGGTGGCGACCGGGCGGGTGGAAGGCCAGCGCCCGACAGGCACCCGCGAGGTAGGCGATGTCGCCCGAGGAGATGAACGACAAGCCGCCCAGGCCCTCGACAGCCAGGTCGAGAACGCGGGTAATGGCGTCCTGCACCGCGTAGCGGCACACCAGCGCGTCGGCCAGCCGCTCGTCATTGATCGGCCCCATGGCGGTGGCGGCAGTACCTTCCAGCAGCAGCGTCGCCGCCCGTACGGTACTGGCGACCTGCGCCTGCACACCGACGTCGGCGCGGGGAGCGGCAAGCAGGCGGTCGACCAGCGCGGTGGCGGCGCCGAGGTAGCTGGCGGACATCAGCAGCTCGAACCAGACGAACCCGACCGTCTGCAGGTGGTCCAGCCGGTCCCCGTCGACCAGCTCCGTCCGCACGACCAGGTCCTGGGGGACCTCCACGTCGGTGAAGACCACCTCGTCGCTCTCCGCGCCGGCCAACGCCGGGGTGTTCCAGAACGGCCGTACCGACACTCCCGGTGTCGTCGCGGGCACGACCGCGACAGCGAGTTGCGGACTGCCGTCAGTACCGGGCAGCGTCACCGAGGCCGTCATCAGGTCCATCGAGTGGGCCAGGCTGCACGGCTTCTTCGTGCCGTTGAGCACCACCACTCCGTCGCGTTCGGTGGCCGTCATCGTCGGGGTGAGAATCCCCTGACCGGCGCGGCCCTCGGCGAATCCGGAGGCGACCAGCAGATTGTCGCGGGCGATCGCGGACAGCAGCATCCACTCCATCCCGGTTGACCGGGCAACCACCTCGACCAGTGACGCCGCCGAGAAGTGGTGCATCGTCGTGGCCACCGCCAGCGACGGCGATCGGAAGCCGATCGCCCGCTGCACCCGGGTCGCGGTCAACAGATCCGTCCCGCGTCCACCATGGACCTCCGGGACGAGCAGCGCCGGCCCCCCAGCCTCCCTGAACACCGTCAACCCTGGACCACCGGGCTGCTCCCAGGACATCAACGGCGCCTCAGCCAGCCGCTTGTCCAATCCCGGAAGAACCTCGTCCAGTACCTCGCGTGCGTCATCGAGCAGCCGCATAATCGAGCCCCCACTCAACAAGCCTTCTGCATGGAAGACCGTGAAGCCGACGTCCCGTACGGGATGCCGCACTCCCTCCCCAGGTCCGGGAATCACGTTAGGAGGCAGGACTACAACCACCGTCACAGTCGGCGGCAGGGCTAAGAGAATTCTTACCCAGCAGGCGTGACGCAACCATAAACGTCGCTGCATCCGGCTTGCATCCCCGCTGACCACAAACCCGGCGGATCCGGGCCGGCTCCACAAGCCGGGCGTCCTATTTGATGGAGGAGGACCGATCGGCCTGCCATGGGGGTTAGGCGCTGCTGATCCTGGTAGATATCGACCTGTCGCGCGCTCCCGGCAGGAGTTCGACGAACACGTGCTGCCCGGCCGTCGCCACGAGCAGCGTGTCGCGGCCCGCAGGCTCACCGGCAGCGTACGTGAGCCAGCGCATACGTCAGCCGCGCCGGCGGCCGGTCCGCGCCAAGGGGCGACTCTCCCGGTACGGCAGCGGACACGACGGTAACCATGGCGGGACGGCTATGACAGCCGACTGCGACGTCACATCGTCACACCGCACCGAGGTCCTCGACGCGGCGGCACCGCTGTCAGTTGTCGTCAGGCGTACGGACCCGGAAACCGACGCCACGCACGGACTCGATCCAGCGTCGGTCGCCGAGCTTCGTCCGCAACGAGCCGACATGCACGTCCAGGGTCCGGGTGGACCCGTGCCAGTTCTCGTCCCACACCCGCTCGATCAGCTCCTGACGGCCGACCACAGCCCCCGGGTCGTCGAGCAGCGCCGCGAGCAGGTCGAACTCCCGCCGGGTCAGTGTCACCTCACGGTCGTGCAACGAGGCACGGCGTACCCGAAGATCTAGCCGCAGCGGTCCGTGACGCCGCTGCTCCTCCCCGCTCGCCCCACCGGTCGCCGCGAGCTGCACACGGCCCGTTTCACCGACCGTTCCCCGCCGCACCACGGCATCCATCCGGGCCAGCAACTCTCGCATGCTGTACGGCTTGACGACGTAATCGTCCGCGCCGGTCTGCAACAACAGAATTCGGTTCAATTCATCACCACGGCCGGTGACAACGATGATGGGAATCCACGAGTGTTGCCGGATGCGCCGGCACACCTCCTGGCCATCCAGATCCGGCAGCCCCAGATCCAGCAGGACGAACTCGACCTCCCCGAGCACCGCCAGCGCACCACCACCGGTCGTCACATGCTGCGCGTCGTGGCCAAAGCGCTGTAGCGCCTCGATCATCACGTCCGCAAGATGCTCGTCGTCCTCCACCACCAGCACCCGCACGGCCCCCGCCCCCAGTTGACCTCGAGTCCACCTCATCGACGAACACACATATCATCGGGGTCAGCCGATATCATAGGCGAGATCCTTTACTTGTCACGCGCTGAAACCTGTCAGTGACAGGGCGCACGGCGACGCTCGCGACCAACGCCCAAGGCGAGCAGACAGCCTCCCGATTCACAGGTGACCTGGCCCCGACCGTGGCACCACAGCAGGTGCGTGCCTGTTTCGCCCGGCCGCGGCGTTCACAAAGGAAACAACATGACGATGTGTTGGTACCCGATCGGGGGATCTGACTCGAAACCATCAGCGGACGAACATCCGCACGACGTCCCAGAGAAAGCCCCGAACGGTCATGTGTTGTCGACCGCGTGGCCCCTCCACGCCATGCCCCTGTCACTCGACCCCGTTCCCGGAACGATTTGGCAATCCGACCCGAACCAGGTCTTATCCTCGGCGGGATCGCATTCCATGCCTTGTTGCCCACCGGCTCGATGCCGTAGGCACCGCGACGCGGTTCGCCGGCGCCCCGGTGGTGAGATGCGTGAACCGCGCGCCGACGACAATCGCGCACGCACGCGCCACCCCTCCACTGTTTGGTGATGACGGCACAACAGATGCAGTGGTGGTCGACCACCAATGGTTTGTCATGGATGACGTGCCGGCAGACGACAGTGGGATCGGCCGCCTGGTCGCCCTCGCGTCCATCCAGGCCGAAGCCATCCTCGACCCACTTCGAGTCGACAGGACCGACACGCCGTCGCCCTCGCCATCGCCGCCCGCCGAGCCGGATCCCACCTGAGCCAGGTGCGCGTGCGCGTTCGGCCGGGCACATCGATCGGCACGCCCCCGTACGATGCCCGACTCAAGGTGCCAGGGTGCGGCGCACGATCAATCGGCACCGTGCGCAGTCCCGCTCGGCGGAGCACCCCCACCCGCGCGGCAGGTCGACCGGTCCGAATGAACACTGAGGTTCGTCGATGTTGCCGGGGCGCGTCCAAACATGTTGGAATGGCTCACATCGCCGCAGCACGGGGGCAACCGTGCTGAGAACGGCCAGCACGGGAGCATCGCAGTGCCGGCAGCGCGCCGCTTCCCCGGACGCTCGCGTGCCGCATCGCCGGGCCATCTCCACGACGACGGCAGGCGTCCTCGCCCGCCGTACGTATCCCCCGGCACGTGTCCCCGACGGCCGACGCGCTCGGCGCCCGACACGTCGGAGGCGTCCAATGCGGTCTGCCAGCGCACCAGAACCGGCGACGAGATGAGAAGCAATCATGATTTCCTGGGAGAGTTTCGCGGGTTGGTACCGAAACCGCCTGGTGTGGGTGGCGGTGATCCTGCTGGCGGTGTCGGCCGGCGCGGTCATGCTGGTCAACCGGGCTGCCCCGCAGACGGAGCCGGCGGATCTGCAGGGGCAGATCGTGGCACGGATGCGTACCACGCTCGAACAGGCGGATCCAGGGCAGCACCACCACGCCGGACACGGCGTCCAGCAGGTGGCCACGGAGGAGGAAAGACCGGCGGTGATCTGCGGGGTCCGCGTCTACGGCTATGAGCCGACCGAGGTCACCGCGCTCGCCGACGTGCGAACGGTCTACGGCTTCCACCTCTGCGGGGTCGCCGAGCAGAAGCGCCCCTGGGACGTGGCGGTCAAGCTTGCCGGCCCGGTGATCATGGATATGTCCACCGACCCTCCGGGCATCCAGGTGGTCGAGGCGACCGCCGACGTCATGTTCGTCGACCGGCTGCGGCAGATGTTCCCGGGCACGTACGCGGAGTTGGCACTCAGGGAGGCGCTGGCCGACTCGGAGATGGCCGAGTTGCGCCGCCGGTACGACGCCGCGGCCGGGGCTTGACCACGCCGGACGGTCGGGCAGGGCGGTCGTACCCGCACCCACCCGACCGCCCGACCGACCCCGCGAGCCCAGAGACCGAACATCTCCTTTGCCGCGCCCCCCGGAGCGCCGTCGAGCAGGCTGGCCCAACTGCCCGGCGTTGACAATCCGGGGAGCCGCATTCGACGGCGACTCCGGTCAGCTCGATCCATATCCACCCTAGATAGATCAGATTTGATATTTACGTTCATGGATGTAATAGTTGGTTGGGAGCGTTCCCATCCCGATCTCTAGTACCGAGGAACGGAGGATGAACAGTGCGTCCACACAAGTCCAACCAATCCGGCGGACGATCCCAGCCAGCCGTCCGTCAGTCCCTCCGAGGGCTCGTCCTGCTGTTCGCCATGGTGGTCGGCATGCTGCCCTGGGCCGGCGCAGCCCAGGCTCACGGCACCATCATCAACCCGGCAAGTCGCGCCTATCAGTGTTGGAAAACCTGGGGCAGCCAACACACGAATCCAGCCATGCAGCAACAAGACCCCATGTGCTGGCGGGCGTTCCAGGCCAACCCCGACACCATGTGGAACTGGATGAGCGCGCTGCGGGACGGACTCGCCGGCCAGTACCAAGCCCGTACCCCGGACGGGCAGCTCTGCAGCAACGCCCTTACCAGGAACGACAGCCTGAACCAGCTCGGAGCCTGGAAGACGACCACCGTCAGCCGCAACTTCACGGTTCAGATGTACGACCAGGCCAGCCACGGTGCTGACTACTTCCGGGTCTACGTCACCAAGCAGGGGTTCAACCCGACCACCCAGCGCCTCGGGTGGGGCAACCTCGACTTGATCACGACAACCGGGCGCTACGCGCCAGCGCAGAACATCTCGTTCAACGTCTCGGTCTCTGGACGCACCGGAAATCACGTCCTCTTCGTGATCTGGAAGGCGTCGCACATGGACCAGACCTACATGTGGTGCAGCGACATCAACATCGTCTGATCGGCAAGACTGACAGCGCGGCACAACTCCGGCCCAGGGCATTGACGTCCTGGGCCGGATCGTCGTTCCGGTGGCGCCGTACCGCTACCGCGTTGGTTCCCGCCGAACTGTACGACGTGGTCGTCGATGTCGTGGAGGAGCCCACGGTCGAGGACCTCGACATCTGAACAACCCGGTGCGGCACCGGGAAGGGGGCGAGGCGCGGATCCGGCCCCAACGGGTACCCCACGTCCACGGACGGACCGCCCTGCCCTTCCAGGCGTACGCGGGTAGCACTCAGATCGGCCCGACCGAGACGCGAACGGCCAACGACGAGTCGAGCCTCGGCTCGATCCGCCCATTCAATTTCGCTGTGGGTGACAGTGGCCCGGTCGGCACAGGAGCCACCCGCTCCTCCTCGCCGGCCCGCCCTGGATGCCTCCAGGGCGGGCCGCGATCTGCCTCCAGGTGATGAGGCCCGGCACAGCCGACCGCGCAGCGTCGAACCCGACCCGCGCCTTCCCGCCAGCCGGTCCGATGCCGCACGTCATGGAGGTGGCCTTCCGCGTTCAACTGCGGAGACTCACCACGTTCGAGGTGGGCGACCGCTGTCGGCAGCAGTGATGCTGGTGAAGGTATAAGTGTCGTCGCCGATCCTCAGGGTGGTAGCGACCGGCGCGTCGGCCAGACGGGAACTGGTGTGCCGTACCCGGATGTGGTCTCCGTTCCTGATCACACCCGGCTTACTGCTCCAGCCACCTCGCGTTTGGTACTCACCGTTGACGACACTGATGAGTGTCGGACCAGTCAGGCCCTCGACCTTCCACTTCCTACTGCTCACCTTCTTCCCGGCCTTGACGTCAGTCGCATCGGGGAACGGCGCGACATCAAAGACTTTCTTGCACATCTCGACGAACGCGGGCCACCCGGGGGAGTCAACATGGCCAGCGTTCTGCCGCCGGAAGCCGACGTACCCGTCAATGAACGCCTCGTCGAACGGCGGCGTCCCACCGATCGACTCGCCGGGGCCCGAGGTGAATTCCGTGCCCGGCGGCACGACCAGTCCATCGACGCCGACCAGGTTGTAGACCGCCGTGGCGTGGACGCCAGCCAGATACATGCCCCTCGGGTCAGCCCACGCGTCATTGGCGTTGCCACCCGTGATGTACACGACGCGCGGCGCGGCCAGTGCCACCATGGAATGGCCGTCAACGCTCATCAACTCCAGCTTGCGCGGCTTGTAGGTGCCGTTCCTCACCGAGCCGACGCCGGGGTTGTCCGGATCGTCAACCAGCGGGCCCATCCACTTGAAGTAGTTCCCCGCCATCCAGTGGTATTCCAGGCTCTCGCCGGCGTTGTTGGGATAGTCGCCCTCCACCTCAAGATCCTGTCCCCAATGGCGGCGGTTCATCCTCGCCCCGAGGGATCCGGACGAGCTCGCGTAAGCCGCCTTGATTCGGGGATCGTAGGCGGCGGCGACGGTCGTGGCCTTGCCGTACCGTGAGTGCCCCTGCACCCCGATCCGGTTGGCATCGGCACCGACGTACGTGGTCGACGCGCCGAAGAAATCGATCAGTCGGCTGATACCCCAACTCCAGGCGGCCAACGTGCCCCACTCGTCCGGCTTCCTCCACCTTCCCTTATTGATCAGGCCGATGATGTAGCTGGACATGTTGGCCCCGCCGCTGTCGGGCTGAAGCTGGGCGTTGGAGAACCCGAAGATTCCCCACCCCTCCGGTCCCAGGTTCGACCATCTTCCCGTTCCACCGAAAACGATCACGACTGGGACAGTGGTCCGAGCGTCGTACGCGTGCTGTGGAATCCGGAGTGTGCCGAAGATCCGTGGCACGTTCCGCACCTGCGGGTAACGGGACGTGTCGATGTTCCCGGTCACCGTCCGTTCGACGTACGCGACACCATCCGCCGTGCCGTACGAGACCTCCCCGAGCTCCCAGGTGATCTTCGGCCAGAGACGACGATCCGGAATCTTCCCGTACAACTCCTCCTGGACTGCGGTGAAGATCTCCGGGCGGCGCCTGTTCCACCAATCGTCGGGCGTCCTCACACGCGTCCGGTTCTTCATCACCAGCAGTTCGATCGGGGTGTAGCCCCAACCGTCAACCTCGGGATTGTCGCCGGTGCCGAGCCCGATCGCGCCGTCACCGGTCGCGTCGTCATAGCTCGTCCAAAGTCCACCCAGCGCTCCCCTCCTCATGGGGTGGCGAAGGGCATCAAACCAGAGCCGGGCCGCCGGGTCTCCTGTGACGTTCGGCGGACGGTTCGGGTCGTCAGACCACGAGCCCAGGGTCGGCAGCCTGATTCCAAGCTGGCAGAGCATCTGGTCACGATCCTGAACGGTGCTGATCGGCAGCGTCGGAAACGCTCCGAATTTCTCCACACACTTATTCGTCGCAACTTCGCTGTGCGCGGCGGGGAGGGTCGAACCGAGTGCCGAGCCAGGCGCTGCCGCGACCGCCAAGCCCAGGGGTGAGACACCGACGACACGAAGCAGAGTGCGCCTCGATGTGCCTCGCCCGCCACCGCCACCCGAATCAGGACCGCGACGCGGGCCTGGCATGTCCGGATTCTTCATTGGTTCTCTCCTGTCGGATCGGCGCTTGTGTCTCAAGCGACAGGGACACAATTGGTTGGCGACTCAGCGGCTCCTTACGGCCACGGCCGCAGCGATCGTTACCGGCGCGGGGATTCGGAGCCAAGCGACCACGCCAATTGTCATCAGTCGCCGAGACGCCCACGCATCAGAATTTCAGGAGTTAGGTCGGACAACGACCCTCGGCGAAGATGGCCGGATCCCGCCAGTCGCTCAGCAATGGAGCCGGGTTCCTACGCCAATCCACGTCGAGCCGACGTGCGGAGCGTGCCGACGGACTCGTACGGGAGGGGGGTTCGCCTCGTGCCCGCCGCGGCGGGCACGAGGCGGCCGTCAACGCCCGGTGAACGCGGCCTGGGCTCGCCCGCCGTTCGCGCTGACCCGGACCTCGAATGTGCTTCGGAACAGATTCGGAGCACCGCTGAAGTCCACCGCGACCTCGAACGTCGCCGTCCCGCCGGGCGGGATGCTGGCCGCGACGGGGACCGGGAACCGGCCCGGGTCCCGGCTCGTGATGGCATAGCCGGACTTGTCGGACTTGCCAGGTCCGGTCGGCGCGAAGCTGTCCAGCCGTACGTCGTTGGCGGCACCACGGCCGGTGTTGGTCACCTCGACCGTCCAGACCGTCGGGCCCGGGCGGCCGTGCCGGTTGCGGACGACACGGGTCACCCGGCCGGCCAGTTGCGCCCGGCGGACCGCCGGGTCCTCGTCCACCTCCAGCAGCAGGGTGTCCCATCCCAACCCGTCGCCAGCGGCGGTGCCCGCGCCGCGGGTGAACGTGATCGTGTTGGTCCCGACGGTCAGCATCGACGCCGGGAACGACAGCGTGGCGAGCCGGGGGAATCCGCTACGGTCGGCCTGGCGGGCGATCGTCGAGTCGTTGTTGTTCGGCAGCGAACCCGTGATACCTGTCGCGGAACCGTTGACGGCCACCGTAGGACGGCCACTGCGTTGCATGGAACTGGACACCGTGAGGTACGCGGTACCGGTGTACGAGCGGTCCAGTTCGAATGCGACCGTCCAGGTACCCGCGTTCGTCTGGGCGTAGTACCAGTCCTGTGGTTCCCAGCTCTCCCCGATCGTGAACGTCAAGGTCCCCGGTACCTGGGCCGGTTTCTCGAAGTTGCGGGGATTGGCAAACGTCTTCGGGTCGGTGGCGAGCGCGAACTCGCCGCCCATCCGGTCAGCGGAGCCGATCTGCCAGAGGAAGGTGGTGTGGTTGGTCGGCGCCCACTCGATCTTTCCGAGATCTTGGCGCGCACCGCCGACGGTGATTCCGGTCAGCTTGAGCTGATCGGTGACCGATCCGGTGGCGGCAAAAGCGTAGAGGTTGTACGTACCGGGGGTGCGGGTGCCGGGCTGCCAGGCCGGTGGGATCCCGGGCAGGCTGAAGGAACCGTCCTCGGCCGTCTTCACGAAATAGGTCGGCTCGTGAATGGTGTACACGTCAGTGACGTCCTGGGTGGACAGCAGGACCCAGTAGCCGCCAGCGGGCCGGCCGTCCGCGATGCGCAGCCGACCGGTGACCGTGGTGCGTTGGTGGGGCCGAGGGTAGAAGGGGTCCTTGATCCAGTCCGAGCCACCCCGGTTCTCCTCGATCTCCGCCTTGGCGATCTTGGCCGCCTTGGCGATCATCGCGTCCGGGTCGTCCGGGTCGCCGGTGTTGACGAAGGTGTACCACGGCCCGTAGAGCCGCTGGTAGCCGGCGAACAGCGGATACGCCGGCAGCCCGTAGTGGTTGGCGCCGAAGTAGTTCAGGATCAGCGCGTCCTGGTGGATGGCCAGGTCCTGGTGGTTGGGCCCGACGCCGTAGAACGCACACAGCGTCTGGTCGGTCACCCCGCCGAGCGGGGTGAACCAGGCTCCGAAGCCATGCCCATAGTGTCCGAACATGGGGTTTTCGTGGTGGTACAGGCTCCAGTCGTACTTCGAGTAGACGCTACCCGCTGGCAGATTGCCGGAGTTGCTCTCCGGCGACGGCAGGTCCGGGTTGTTGACGCCGTCGACTCGCCGCGCCTCGTCCTGGGTGGGTACCTGCGTTTCCAGGTAGGCGTACGTCGGCTGCTGGCCCTTGCCACGCTCCCAGTTGAACGCGTGGTCCAGGATGGACCGATCCCAACGCGCGTTCATCCGAACCTCGTTGATGGATTGCGCGACCACCGCGGTGAGGATGTCGTACCCGTACAGACCCCGCTTGCCGCGCCGCATGATCAGGTGGTGCTCGTGGCGCAGCCGAGGGCTGGTGTTGTCCACGAACGCCACCTCGACGAGATCTGCGCTGGCGCGCAGCACCCGCACCTCGGTGCAGACCAGCCGGCTGGTTCCACCACCCGCGTCGACGTAGAACGAGTGCTGGCGGTCAGGGTCGCGCGGCTCTGTGCCGTTGAGGTTGTGGGCCAGTTCCACCCCGTCTACGACGATGGAGGTCGCGGTAATGGAGACATCCGTCCAACCGGTGACGATGCCTCCGGCCGCGTCGTCACGGCCGAACGTGAACCGGATAAGTCCGTTGTCGAGCACGAGAGTGTCGATGTCACCCGGAAACGGGTAGTTGCCGGGAGCTGCCGGGACGCCGTTGATCAGGACCCGTACGTTCGTCGCCGTAGGCGCCGCCCAGGCGGCGTCTCGGCCCATCACCACAGGCGCCGCTGCGGCGGCGCCCATCAGTCCGAGGGCGGTTCGTCGGGACACTTCTGCGGCCATGTGACTGATCCTCCTGTCTCAAAAGCCCGATGACGGTGGTACGAGACCGGCCGCCGTGGGCGCTGAACGAGATCTCCCTGTCGGATGCGATGAAGTGCGGTGCGTCGGCAAGGTCGACGGTCGCCTGCGGGGTGGCCGTGACTCCGGGTGGAAGCCTCACCGCGTCCTACCCCGACCCGGTGCCGGCGGTGGTTTCCGTGCCGCGGGTGAACGCGATCGTGTTGGCCCCGGCGGCCACCATCGACGGCGGGAACGACAGCGTGGCGAGCCGGCGGAAACCGCTGCGGTCGGCCTGGCGGGCAATCCTCCGGTGGTTGTTGATCGGCAGCGAACCCTTGAGACCCGCCGCTGACCGCGACGCCGCGCTGGCGCCGTCGAGAAGCAACCGGCACGTGGTCTGATCCTGGTGGTTGTCCATGGGACCGCTCCCGTCTTACAAACGATTCAGCTACAGGCGCGCGGCAACCAATATTCGCGCCACGGGGTCGAACAGCCTTTAGAGCCCGGAAAACACAGCGGCAGGTGGACGCACCGGCGGTGGCGTATTCGCCGGCGGGAGAGCATTGGCTTGAATCGATTCAGGTTTCAAGAGTGTTGCGGGAGGAGGAGTATCTTGTCAAGAGGTGGGCGCAGAACGCGCACTCGCGCGCACCCGTGACGCGCCTCTATGAGCAGGACCCGCACCTGGCTCATGGAGCCGGCGGCTTCGGCCCACGGCTGGCCAGGCATGCCGAAACCGCCGCGCGCCGCTCGCGCTGACCTCGCCGGAGTTCGCCCGCGAAGGGCGGACAGGCCGCCGCACACCCGTCACCTACCGTAAGGCTCGGTCAACGGCAGATCACGGCTCGTCGTCATGAGTCGGGTCTGGTGGTGGCAAGCGACGCAGGTAGGTGGTCATCATCGCCGCGAAGGAAAACTGGAATGCGGCCGAGGCGAGACACGGCACGTAACAAGGTGTCGCGTACGACGAAGCGAAGGCCCTCGTGAATCTGCCGCCAGATCCGCTGGCGACCGCCCGGGTGCTGCGGGGTCGACTCACGGTGACGGATATGGGAGATGGCCCGGAACGACACCACGAGGAACAGTGCGCTGGGCGCGGCGGCACGCGAGCTTCCACTGCTCGTCCCCCGCCCTGGCGGGACCACCCCGCGCGCGGAGATGGTCCCTCGCCAGAGCGCGGGGGCGAGCAGCGGATGATCTTGTACTCAGGCGCGCGGTGCCCCGTCGGCAGAAGCATCGGGACGCCGAGCCGCACGGCGCGGCGTCGCGGGGATGATGCCGTCAGTGCCAGCCGTGTCCGCCGCAGCCACAGCCTTGGGCTTGCGACGGTGAAGCGTGAAAGTCAAGACCAGCACGACCAGAGCGCCGACGACCAGTCCGAGGATCGCGCTGGCCACCGTGTTGACAAGCCAGCCGACGAGCCCGCCGAAAACACCCGTGGCGTCGTGAGCGGCTTCCTCCACGTGGTGCACGACCTCGTACAGGAAGTGCAGGCCCAGCTCGTCCGTGCCTACCAGCAGGATGTGTCCGCCCACCCACAGCATCGCGGCGGTGCCGACCACCGTCAGCACGGTGAGCACCACCGGCATCGCCCGCACCAGACCGCGGCCGAACCTGGCGGTGGCACCGGACAGTTGCGACAGGCGCAGCCCGGCATCGTCCATCCTCACGATCAGCGCCACGACGCCGTACACCAGAACGGTGATGACGACGGCGACGAGAGCCAGGATCGCCAGGCGGGACCAGAACCCCTCGTCGATCACCTCGTTAAGGGCGATGACCATGATCTCCGCCGAGAGGACCAGGTCGGTCCGTACGGCCCCGGACACCAGCGTCGTCTCGTCCTGCACCTTTTCCTCGCCCGCGCCGTGGGCATCGTGATGGGCGATCTTGGCCCACACCTTCTCCGCACCTTCGTAACACAGGTAGGCGCCGCCGAGCATGAGGATCGGAGTGAGCAGCCAGGGTACGAACTGACTGAGCAGCAGCACCGCCGGCAGGATGATCAAGAACTTGTTGCGTAGCGACCCCAGGGCAATGCGCTTGATAATCGGCAACTCGCGCTCGGACGCCAGGCTCCGCACGTACTGCGGCGTGACGGCGGCATCGTCGACAACGACGCCCGCGGCCTTGGCGCCGGCCTTCGCGGCGGCCGCCCCAATGTCGTCGACCGACGCGGCAGCGGCGCGAGCCAGCACCGCCACGTCATCCAGCAGGGCTACGAGTCCACTGGCCAAGGGGATGGTCCTTCCAGAGTTGAGCAGAGTCCGGGCTTCCCCATTCTCGCTCAGGTCCCTGCCCGAGGCATGTCACCGGTCACGCCGCGTCAGGTAGCCGAGCTACTGCAAGGCACGGCCTCGCACCCCGATCGCCGCGATCTGATCCCATACCGGGCCACCCGGCACCGCCGCGAGCGTGGTGAGCACGGTCGGCGCCGCCATTACCGCAGGTGCGGGTCACGACGGCGCCGACCGAACCCGGGCACCTCGGCGAGGAGCCACCCGGGCCTCGGAGAGCCGGGCAGCGTACGGCGATTTCTGATCCGCGACCGCGACGGCCGGTTCCCAAGCACCAACCCCCGTACACCACATCGGGTAGGGCCGTTCTACGGTCCTTCGAAGGTCAGATACGGCAGTGTCATGGTGTGGATCACCACTGGGGTCGCGCTGGCGAAGTCGGTGCCACCGTGCCACCGCACACCGCTCGGGCAGAGACACTCCCACTTGACCTGCTGACCGCCGAGGATCATGGGCCGAACGTGGTGATTGGCGTCGTTGTCCTCCCCGAAGGCCACCGCTTCCCCGGTCGCCACGTTACGCATCACCAGGCGAAGCGGGCCCGGCGGCTCATCCGGAACGTGCACACCAACGTATGTTCCGTTGGAGAGACTGAAGAGGTACGGCTCGCTCGCGCCGATCGTCGCCGGCACCAGGTCGGCCAGCAACCGGTTGCCCACCTGTCCGCTCCACTGGTACGGGTGCCGGTCGGACGTGAACAGCAACGGCCACTCGTACGGGCCGAGCCAGTCGATGCGGAAAGAGCCGTCGTCGGTGATCGGCGAGTAGCGCAGGTCGCGGCGATTGTCCGGAGTCGGGCTGACGATGCCGACGGCGCCGTTCACGATCTGCTGCCCCGGTTCGGCACGCCGTTGCCCGACGATGGTTGCCCGGTCATCCAGCTTGATCGGCGACAGCCGCTTCGTCTCACCGGTGCCCAGCGTGATCCGCCGGGCGGTCTTCTGCGTTCCTGTGCCACCGTCCGGGCCAACCCACTGGGCGCCGTACGGGCTACCGGAGTCCGGCAACACGAACAGGTTGTACGCACCGGCCGCCGGCACCTCTATCTGCACATGACCGTGGGCGTCGCTGCGAGCCGGACAGAGGTCCGGCCAACTGAAGGTCAACACCGGGGTGGCGAAGACACAGATGTTCGGCACTGGAAGATCGGTGGCGCGTTCGACGAGCTTGGTCGTGATGGTCGCACCGGTCGGGTCGCTGGCCTGCGCGGCGTACGCCGGGGTGCCGGCCGCCAACGCGACGATGAGTGCCGGAGTGAGCGCCAGCCCGAGCCGGCGCGGCAGGAATCTCTTCATGTTGCTCCCCTACGGTCGTTGGAGAGGGGTCCGGGAACCGCTCGACCTCGGGGTCCCTCGTGCAGGCACGCTAGTCGATCAACATGCCGACGCACAGTGGACGATTGGCTAGGTGATCATCGACCGGTCCGGGGCGCTCATACCCGACCAGACCATCACGTTCCCTGATCGTCACCGATGTCTTCGGCACTCAAGCCCAACAGCTCGACGATCAGCCGCGCCGCGATCCGCCCACGGATCATCCACGGCAAGCGAAACCTGGAGGAGCGCTCGCCGCCACCGTCATGGCCAGCCCGACCGGCTCCCCACCTTCACGGACGTACGGTCGTCTCTCCGCTCGAAATCGTCGCAATGAGATGGGAGTAATCGTCGGCCAGTCGTGGCATCGTGTAACGCTCAAGCACCACCTCTCTGGCACGCTCGCCGAGGTCTCGGCGCAAGTCCGCATCATCGAGCAGCCTGGCGAGCGCGGCGCGTACCGCGTCAAGGTCGGTGGGGTCGACGAGCACGCCGTTGCGGCCGTTCGCGATCTGTTCCCGCAGACCGCCGACCGCGGAGGCGACCACCGCGCGGCCCTTGACCATCGCCTCGGTCACGGTAAGCCCGAACCCCTCCTCCAGGCTCTTCTGCAGGACCACGTCGGCTCTGCGCTGTAGCGCGTTCACCACGAGCGCGTTGAGTTCCGGCCGCCTCAGTGAGATGTTCACGATGTGCACCCGCGCCCTGTCCGGTTCCGGCAGGTCGCGAAGCAGCTCCTGCACCTCGGTCAGCACGGCTCGCCCGTCCGGGTCGTCGGGGATGTCCGCCGGGTCGGTTCCGGCGAGGAGAAGGTGTACGTCCGCCGGCAGCCTGACAGCACAGCGCACCACCCCGGGCATGTCCTTGAGCGGATCCCACCGCGACACCTGCAGCACCACGCGCGCATCGGGTGGCAACGGCGCCTCCTGCGTGACGGTCACGCCTGGCGTGGCGCTGTCGGCGGTAAGGCCGATCCTGGCCAGCACCGAGTGGATCTCCCCTGCGGTGAGCTCCCGATTCTTCGGCGCCGACGGGTCGACCGCAGGAGGAATCACGAACACGTGACGTACGCCCGGCGGGGCGAACTCGGGCAGCGTGGTGACCACGGCGTCCAGTGTGGCCAACTCGGTGTGGAATGCGCGCCACACCGGGCCGGGCCCGCGTTCGGGTGCGACGACGGCGCCGATGTGGCAGTGCCACACCACCCGTACGCCCAGGGCTTTGAGCCCTGGTGCGAGGCCGAGCGTCTGTGGGTCGTGCAGAATCACGACATCCCCGGGCGTCAGGCGCTGGGCGAACCACTCGACCTGCGGCGCCAATGTGTCGCGGTAGGCGCGCATCAACTGCGGATCCTTCATCTGCTCCGGGTCGCTGCGGCCGTGCAGCAGCATGTGCAGGTACTTCGTCACGTGATAGAAGGCGGGGGTTCCGGCGATCACCGCCCAGCCGGCGTCCTGGTGGCGCAGGAGCCCTCCGATCAGCTCGGAGACCCCTCCCCCGGTGGCGGTCGCGTTCACATGGACGAGTTGCGGCCCGCCGGCGGCGGCGGGTTCGACCTCCCATGCCGGAGTCAGCATCGGGGTGCCCTTCTAGGAGAATGTACGCACAGAACGGCAACAGTCGCCGCGACGGAACATGGGCCAACGACTCTCAGCGGATCAGGTCCGCGACTCGATCGGCGACCGCCATCGTGGTCAGGTTCGTGTTCGCCCGTGGGAGCACCGGCATCAGCGAGGCGTCACCGACGTAGACGTTGGACAACCCGTGTAGGCGCCCGTCCGCCCCGGCCACTGCCCTGGGGTCGTCGGCCGGCCCCATCGCACAGGTGCCGACCGGATGCCAGTAACCAACTTGCACCTGGCCAACCTCGTTCCGCTGGGCCGGTGACCAGGACTCGAGCACGGCCAACTCGCGTACCGGTGCGGTGTCGGCAAGTTGGTGGGCCAGATCGACGCCCTCCAGAGCCACCTGGCGGTCGTAGCCGTCGGGGTCGCCGAAGTAGTGCGGCTCGATCAGTGGCGGGGCCAGCGGGTCCAGCGACCGGGCCCGCACGAAGCCCCGGGATCGGGGTGCCAGCACGAATACGTACAGGGAGACCTCCAGTGGGCCGACGAAACGGCCACGCTCGTCTTCGCCCGGCCCGGCGGTCGGAACGATGTGCAGGTCCCAGTATTCGTCGTTGGACAAGCTGGAGCGGGCTTTGAGCAGGCTCTGCGGCACATACCCGCCGCCTTCGGGCATCACCAGCGACTCGGTCGGAGTCATCGGAAGATGGACCTTGGAATGGTCGATCAGGTTCTCCCCCACTCCCGCCAACGGCAGCACCACCGGCGCGCCGAGCGCACGCAGCACCGGCTCCGGGCCGATCCCGCTGCGCATCAGCAGCGGCGGGTTTCCGAAGGCGCCCGCGGCGAGCACCACGGACTCCGCGGTCACCGTCTCGACCCGCCCGGCTCGCAGGATCTCCACCCCGACGGCACGCTCGCCCCGCACCGGCAGCCGGACGGCCGGCGCGTCGGCCACCACCCGCAGGTTCGGCCGGGCGCGGGCCGGATCGAGGTAGGCGAAGGCGGCGTTCCAACGGATGTGGCCGATCGCGTTGAGCGGCGCCCACCCGACGCCCTCCGTGGCGGCGTCGTCGTTGACGTCCTTCAGCAACGGCAGACCCACCTGTGTCGCCCCGGCCACCATCGCCTGGTGCAGGACACCCTGGTCGGCTTCGGGGACGTCGCGTACCCGCAGTTCCCGCATGGCCTTGGTCAGATACGGGGCGATGGTGGCGTGGTTCCACGTGCCGCCGGAGTACGCGGCCCAGGCGTCGTAGTCCGGCGGCGCACCGGCCAGGGCCCAACAGGCATTGCTGACCGACGACCCGCCGATCACCCGGGCCCGCGAGTAGTACGGCGGCAACTCGGGGTCCCAGTCGTGACTGCGCGCCGGGTTACGGCAGTCGAGCAGGTCCTCCGGCCACCGGCCGTCCTCGTAGCGGCCGTAGTCCGGTCCGGCCTCGATCAACACCACCGAGCGGCGTTCGTCGTCGCTGAGTCGGGCTGCCAGGACGCAGCCTGCGGCGCCGCCGCCCACCACGACGACGTCGGCTCGTAGATCCTTTGACATCGCATCTCCCTTGACCGGGAACTTCGCTTCTTCCGGACGGCTCAGACGGCAGCGCTCGACCTCGGGTCGGCCTCTGCGTAGTGGTCGTGGCTTGCGAGGCGTGCCTCGTGCAGCTCACGCTGCACGGCCACCGCGACGCGGATCTCCTCCTCGGTGACGTCGTTGACGAAGGTGACGCCGCCGATTCCGACCGGCAGCGGCAGGCGCTGCATTCCGTCGCGGTGCCGCACGGTGTCCTGTAACGCCTGCGACAGCACCTCCGGATGGAGTATCAAATCCCAGCTCGGTAGCTTCAGCGCGGACATGACCGCGAGCACGCGATCCCTCTCCTGCTCGGTGAGCAGCCCACGACGCCAGCCCATGACGGTGGTCAGAGCCATGTCCACGCAGACCGCCTCACCGTGCAGCAACGCGGGCAGCGCACGCATCTCCATCGTCGGGCTGAAGGTGTGCCCGTAGTCGACGCAGCGCTCAAGCTCGCTCTCCCAGAGATTCGGCTGCAGCTCCTCAAGCATGCCGCGGGTGGCGGCGTGCAGCACGGCGACCGCAGCCTCGTCTCCGATCGGCGTGCAGCCCTGGAACTTCTCGTCCAGCAACCGCGGCCCGTGCTTTTCCAGCATCCGGAACAGCTCATAGTCCTTGATCAGCGCGATTTTCAAGATCTCCGCCAGCCCGTTGCTGATGTGGCGGTGATCCAAGGTGGTGAGAAACGACCGGTCGAGCAGGGTGAGCTCCGCGGGCGCGTACGTGCCCAGCCGGTTCTTGTGGCCGTTGAAGTTCACGCCGGTCTTGGCGCCGACACCAGCGTCGACGAGTCCGATGAGCGTGGTCGGCACCCGCAGGAACGGCGTGCCCCGGCGGTAGAGGCTGGCAGCCAGGCCGACGGTGTCCATCAGCACACCACCGCCGATGGCGATCACAGGCTCGCACCGCCGCGCGATGCCGAACCTGTCCATCTCCTCGACGATCCGCACGGCGGCGGCGAAGTCCTTGACCGTCTCGTTCGCCTCGACCACCACCAACGCGTACTCGACGTCATGGTGCTCGAAGTAGGCACGAATCATGTCGCCGTGCAGCAGGTCGACGTTGCTGTCGACCACGACGATCCGGCGCGGCCTCGGCCCGTACCGGGGGGCCGAGCCGAACTCCAGTAGGTCGGTGCGATCGGGCCGGAACAGCCGATCCCGGAACCGCACCTCGTAAGAGACCTCTTTCTGCGTCCGAACGAGCCAGGAGCCCGTTTCGTGGACGAGCAGTCCGTTCGCTTGCGTCATTTCCCCAGTCCCTCCGAAGTCGGTTCAGAAACCCCTCGTGCCCCCGCGCAGGACTTAACACATCCTTGTGTTTATGAACGTGAATGCTTTCGAGCCGGTGAGAACGATACCCATAACTGCCCGGCGGCGTGCGCGACCCGGATGTCGCGCAGGTCCGGAAGACGGTCCAGGCCCTCGGTGACGGCAGCGGCACAGGCGCCGACCACCACGGTGCGGGCACCGGACGCCAGCGCGGCGAGCAGGCCCGCTTCAGCATCCTCGAAGACAACTGCCTGCTCTGGCGCGAAGCCGAGCCGCTGGGCGGCAAGCAGGTACCCTTCCGGACTCGGCTTGCCGGCCGTCACGTCCTCCGCACTCACCACCACAGGCGGAAGAGGCAGCCCGGCCGCCACCATCCGCGCCTCGGCCAGCGCGCGTCCGGCGGACGTCACCAGCGCCCAGGTGCCCGCTGGCAGCGCAGCCAGCAACTGCGCCGCACCGGGAACGGCCACGATGCCCTCGGTGTCGCGGACCTCTTGAGCGACCAGACGCCGGGCTTCGGCATCGACGTCGACACCGGCCGGCGCGAACCGGGCGACAGTCTCCTCGGTGCGCCGCCCGTGCGACACGGCCAGGATCTGCGCGATGTCGAGACCGTGCCGGCCGGCGAACGAGCGCCAGGTGCGCTCGACTACCGCTGTCGAGTCGACCAGCGTCCCGTCCATGTCGAACAGCACCCCTGCGGCGGCGACGGTGGTGCGGTATTCGGTGTCGGTCATGCCCCTGCCCCTGTTGAGGTGAAGTGCTGTGCACGCCGTCGTGCCCAGGCGAGGTCTGCTGCCAGCCGCGCGGTGTCCGCGCCGCGGTAGTCGTTCTCCAGCACGAACGCGTGGACCGGAACCCGGTGCTCGCGCAGCGCGGTCAGGGTCTCCACGAGCCGTCCGGTGCCGGCGCCGAGCAGCGGGGACGGGCCCCGGTCGGGTGGTCCGTCCTTGAGGTGGACCTGGTCGGCCAGCAGATCGGCCAGCGAGGCGACCAGCGCGTCCGTACGCAGTCCGGCCGCGACCGGGTTGAACGTGTCCAGCACCAGCCGGAACGCGGACGAGTCGACCTCGTCGGCCAGCACACGGGCCTGTTCGCCGCTGAGCACGTTCTCGCTGGCCAGCACCAGGCCCCGCTCCTGCGCCTGCGCAGCCGCCCAGCCCAGCACCGCCGCGGTACGCGTGAGCGCGGCCGGCCCGTCGATCGCACTGCGCCGGAAGCTCGGCACGAACACCAGTGGGACCCCCAACGCCACCGCGGCGTCCAGCAACCGTTGCAGCAGCGGTCGCACCATCCGGGACCCGGAGGTCAGGCCGATGTCGTTGAGGTGGTTGCCGCCCAGGGCGAGAATCCGTACGCCGTGCTCCCCTGCCTCGGCCCGCAAGGCGTCGATCCGGCCCGGCGCGTCGATCCACTCGCCGCGCCCCGGGCCGCCAAGGTCGACCTGCAAGCCGTCCGCACCGACCGAGGCGGTCAGTCGCACGGCCTCGACGCCGCTCACCGGCAGGCGCCAGTCGGCGAGACCGACCAGGCAGGTCACGTCAGCGCCCGGCTCTGTGAGACGGGGGACCGGTCGTTGACCGAGTCCCAGTCACCGTTGGCGTCAACCACCAGGCTGTCGCCGTGGTGGCCGTCGCCTGCGGTCACCGCCAGCTCGGTCGCCACTTGCGCGAAGGAGGCGGGTCGTGCGTACGAGCTGTAGTCGAAATCGGCCGGCCGGCGTCGGCGGATGCCGGGGGTGTCGACCATGCCGGCCGGGAGTACCTGCACCACGCGGATCCGGCCGTCCTCCTCCTGCGCGAGCGAGTCCAGCAGGACCTTCGCCGCCGCCTTGGAAGCGGCGTAGCCCGACCGGCCCGGACCGGCGTTGAACGCGACCTCCGAGGAGACGCCGACGAACAGCCCCGGTCCGGCCTTGCGCAGTGACGGCAGGACGGCGTGGAGGGTGAGCCAGAGCCCGGTCAGGTTGACCTCCAACTGTCTGCGCCACTCGCCTTCGGCGACGTCGCGAAAGTAGGCGCGCTCCTCGCCGTAGTAGACGGCGGAGAAGCACGCGGCATCCACCCCGTTCGTAGCCAGGCCGGCCAGCCGCTCACGGGCATGTTCGGGCTCGCTGAGGTCGATGCGCTCCCAGCTCAGATGTGCGGCGTCGGTGGGCTGGCGGCGGCTGCACACCACCACGTCCGCTCCGGCATCGGCCCAGGCGTCGGCGATGCCACGGCCGATCCCGGTGGAGCCGCCGACCACGATCATGCGCCGTCCACTCAGCGACACCATCAGTCCTCCCCCGTGATCCTGATCGAGAGTTTGATCAGCCGTCTGCCGTCGACGGTGCGTTCGCGGGAACGAGCCAGTGCCCGCATCACGCTCGCCGCGCCGTCGAGGTCGTACTCATGGGTGATCAGGTCCCGATAACGACCCGGTTCGCGGGCCAACTCGGAAGCGGCCTCCCGCAGGTGCCGATTCGCGACGCCGCGGTGACCGAACAGCCGGACCTGTCCGGCGGTGGTGACGTGGACCGGATCAGGTAGCCCGCCGCAGTTCGCCGAGCGCACGGCGGTCAGGTCGACACCGGGCAGCAGTGGCGTCGCGGCCCCGGGCGGCAGACCACCCACGATGTCGACGACGTCCGCACCGGCCGCGAGCGCCGATTCCAGGGCCGCCACCGTCGCATCGCGCGGTGTGGCGAGCAATGCGGCGACCGGCCCGTCCCACACCGCTGCGGGCCCCCCGTCCAACATCAGATCGCCGGGGTACGCGCAGGCGACGCTGAACGCCCGGCCCCGCTCCGTGTGGTGCACCAGCGCCACGTGTACGCCCGCGCCGAGCCAGCGCTGGGCGGCCCGCACCGCGAGGTGCCCGACGACCCCGTCACCGACGACGAGCAGCGTCGCCGGATGGAACGCGGCCAACGCGTCGAGCGCGTAGCGGACCACGGCCAGCGGTTCCAGCAGCGGCGCCAGCGTGACGTCGGTGGCCTCCGGCAGCGGTAGCACGAGCCCACCGGTCACCGCCGTCCTGGGCAGCAGCGTGCGCTCCTGGAGCAGCCCGTCGACGTTGTGTCCCATGAGGAAGCTCGGATCGGTGGGGTGGGTCGGGTTGACTGCGACGAGGGTGCCCGGCGCGAACGCCTCGGGCACACCGGCGCCGGCGGCTGTCACCCTTGCGATCCCCTCGTGCCCGATCACCGGCGCCGGGTCGTCGCGCAGACCGCGCAGCATCTGGATGTCCGTGCCACACAGCCCCGCGTACAGGGCCGCCACGCTCAACTCACCCGGCCCCGGTGCGATGGTCGGACGCCGCGCCACCGACAGCGTGCCGTCCGCGCGCACGATCGCGCGGTGGGTGCCGTTCATGCCGCCTCCGTGAACGTCGCGGCCGGCGGTGCACCCGCCGTCTCGGCGGCCAGCGCGACAAGTCCCGCGCCGACCAAGCCGTTCGCCTCGGATACCACCACCCGATCCCGCGCCCAACCGGGTTGGTGCTCGCTGGTGAGGTAGAGGCCCTCCCGGCCCAGGTGCGCCAGCAGCGCGCTGCGGTAGTGCTCGCCGAGGCCCGTCGCGACGCCGCCGGTGAGAGCGACCAGGTCGATCTCCGGATCGAGGCACAGTGCGGTACGCACAACGTCGGCGACCGGATTCGTCGCAGCCATGAGCAGCTCGCCGGCCAGGGCGTCGCTGGCGTCCAGGGCAGCCGCCAGCGCCGGTTCGAACGCCTCGCCGCGCGCCAGCCGGAGGCCGAGCAGCGAGGATTGCCAGGCGGGTCCGCGCCGCTGTCGCAGGATCTCGGCGAGCCGTGGAAGAGCAGGCCCCGCGGAGAAGGCGGCTACGTGTCGTGGCTGCCCGCAGTCGCAGTGCAGATCCACGGGCACGCCGTCGATCGTCACGCTCGCCGGCAGGTGGCCGATTTCGCCCTGCAGTCCGCACCCGTCGACGGGGATCTCACCGGTGCGCTGGTCGATGATGCGGCAGGCGATGCCGGTGCTGATCGTGGCGAGCAGGATCTTGCGCAGGCCCTGGGCGCCCGGAGTGCTCGCCAGATGCATCAACGCGGCGGTGACGTCGTTGACGACGTGCCAGCGTACGTCCGGCCGGGCCGTGCTCAGCGCGGTGTGCAGGTCGAAGGGGCGGGTGTGTGCGCCCCACAGCGGGGCCGACGCGTAGACCGTGCCGGTCCGGTGGTCGAGCGCCGCTCCGAACGACACGCCCGCGACGCCGTCGGGCGGCACCGCGTCGGCCATTGCCCGCACCAACCTGGTCTGCAGTTCCTCGACGGACACCTGCGCCGAGCGGGAGAAACTCGGGGACGGCACGCGCCGGATCTCACCGAGCCCGCGCTCCGGGGACCACTGGGTCCAGCGCACATGTGTCCCACCGATGTCCAGCACGGTCAGCGACATGACACCTTCCTCTCCTTCTGCGGCTGCTTGTACCGGGGAGCGACGAGCGTCGACGTGACGCGCCTGACGGAGCGGACGTCTCCTTCGGCTGCCGTGCAGGCGCGGGGTTCGTTTGGCTAGACGGTGCGGTGGCGGGCACGGAGCCCGCCCCAGAGCATGAGCACACAGAAACCGATCAGGACGGGTTCGAGCGCGAAGCCGGCGGTCAGCCCGTACTGGTCCGCCAGGCTGCCGAGAAGGAAGGGGAAAACCGCGGCGAGCACTCCGAGGACCACCTGCGAGCGGGCGTTGGCGTGGTCCTCCTGCCCGTCGGCGGCTTCGAGGGTGAGGGCGAGCGCGAGCGGATAGAGGTTCGCGATGCCCACTCCGGACAGGAACAGCGCCACGACGGCGAGAACCGGCTGACCGGTCATCCAGAACAGGACGATGCTGGCGAAGGTGAGCACCAGGGAGGCGTACAGGAGGGTGACGGTGCGGCCCGGGCGGCGGGTGAGCCCGGCGCCGAGCAGGCGCCCGACCAGGATCCCGGCGAGGTTGCTGCTCATCGCGGTGCTGGCAGCGGCGGCGGACCAGCCGAGGTTGATGAGCATCTGGGGCCCGAAGAACACCAGGCTGAACTCGATCGCCGAACTGACCGCCGTCAGGATCGCGAACAGCCAGCAGGCCAACGGCAGCCGTCCGCCCTGTTCCCTCTCGGCGTGGTGCTGGGGCCGTTTCGGCAGCGGCTGGCGGCGGTAGCGCAGATAGAGCAGGACGAGTACGACGGCCGGCAACGCGAACGTGGCACGCCAGCCCAGCACGGTGGCCGCCAGCGCACCCAGGACCATCGGCGCGAACACGGCGGACGCGCCGGCGCCGACGTTCGCCTCGGTCAGGGCTCGGTCGCGTCGGCTGCCGTGACGGTCGGACAGGATCGCCTGGATCACGGTGAGCAGCATCGTTCCCGCGGCACCGAACCCTGCGGCGCCGATCAGGGTCGCCAGCACGCCGCCGCCGAAGATGAACAGACCCGCCCCGATGGCGGAGGCCAGCGCCGAAGCCCACAACAGCGTGCCTCTGGCCAAGCGGCGGGCAGCCCACGCGAACGTGGCCCCGGCCAAGGCGGCTCCACCGGACCAGGACACCTGGTAGACACCGAGCACCGAGTAGGAGAAACCCAGCTCGTCGCGGAGCAGGGTGACCGCCGGCCCGAACGCGTAGAGCCAGAACGTGAAGCAACCGAGCGCGGCGTACGACAACACTGTCGGCGCGTCCCGCACGAACGAATCGGTCCCGGTCAGCCCGGGCGGTTCGGCGAATCGTGGGATCTCGTCGGCCGCCTCTCGAACGTATCCCGGACCGCTTGCGCTGGTCTCATCCGGCAGCGACGCAGAATCGTCCTTCTCGGTGTATCGATACACCAGGTGAGTATGGACCATGTTCGACTCCAACGGGGCCCTCAGGTGTCTCATCGGTCGATTCCGTTACGGGCTTTCCGCTTCGCCTCTTAAGGGCGTCGACATCCCTCTCACCTCATCCGTTGACGGCGCACCTGACGAGCAGACGCCTGTCCTGCGATAACAGGCGCAGGCAGCATCGAATGCAGCCCTGAATGACGCGGAACTACCGCGTCGGTCCATTGACGACCTGCCTCGGCTGCTCGCTGAGCCGGCGTCACGCGAGGGCCTGTCAAAAATTGCGGTCCGAGCGGTCGATATCAAGGGTGCTGCCACCATCCTCCGTCGACCGGACCGTGCCGGAAAATGGACGTCGCAGTGGCGGGACGTCGGGCCCGATCAGCATTGACGGAGGCGGTCTGCTCAGGCGTGCGGTAGGCATCTCGGCTCATCGCTGGCGTTGTCGACGACGGTTTCGGGCATCAGGATCCGGACGAAGAACGCCAGGCTCTCGTCGACGATCGGGGCCACCGACACGCCGACGAAACAGTGGTCGGCACCGTCGATCACCGACAACTCGACGTGAGCCCCCGCTGCCCGCAGAGCAGCCGCCAGTTCTTCACTCTGGCCGACCGGTACCACCAGGTCACGGTTTCCGTGTATGAGAAGCATCGGTGGCGCCGCGGGGCTGACGTAACTGATCGGGCTAGCCACTCGCGCCCGGTCGGGGTGCTGCGTCAGGGGGCCTCCGATGAGCAGCGACTCGGCCGAGTCCGCCGCGTCGTGGTCATCTTTCGCCATCGGATCGGCCTGTCGCTGCATGCTCGACAGGTTTGCCGGCGCGTACCAGCACACGGCGGCCTGTACTCGGCTGTCGTCGTCATCGGTTCCGGTCAGCGCCGCCAGCGATCCCAAATGGCCACCCGCCGACTCACCCCAGATCCCGATCCGGTCGACATCCAGTCCCAGCGCGTCGCCCGACCGCCGCAGCCAGCGGACAGCCGCCTTGACGTCGTCGAGTTGAGCGGGAAAGTGCGCTTCCGCGCTGAACCGGTATTGAGCGGAGGCAATCGCGAAGCCCGCTCGTAATGCCGCGGTGAACGGGTCCGCGGCCTGCAACCATTCGGACGGCCGCTTGGGTGTCCCGGACTGCCAGCCGCCGCCGTGGACGAAAACCAGAACGGGTGTGGCGCCGGAGGCCCCGGGTGGCACCGCGACATCCAGCATCAGCGGCCGGAAACCTGCCACCTCGGCCACGACGATGTCGTGGTACAGGACTCGGTCGGTGGTTTGTGAGGGTGTCGGAACCGTCATGTCGGACCATCCTCGACCGGCAGCCGCGAGGTCATTCGACCGCCCGGCCGGTGTAGTTCTCGGCCAGCTCCGCCGCCGCGGTCGGTGAGGAGGCGATCCGGGACAACTGGGCCAGTTGGAGCCGTGTCTCGAAAGGGGTCTGAGCCGGTTCGCGGTGCAGCATCGCCGTCATCGACCAGGAAAACTGTTCCACCTGCCAGATCCTGCGCAGGCAGGTGTCGGAGTAGGCATCGAGCAGTTCCGTGGATCCGCCGTTCGCCCAGTCGGCGAAGGCACGGCCAAGAACCCGGACGTCGGCTACCGCCAGGTTCAGCCCCTTGGCGCCGGTGGGTGGGACGATGTGCGCGGCGTCTCCGGCGAGGAAGACCCGGCCGAATCGCATCGGTTCGACGACGAAGCTCCGCATCGGTAGCACCGCCTTCTCGGTGATCGGCCCCCGCCGAAGTTCCCAGTCCTCGGTAGCGAAACGGAAGGCCAGCTCGTCCCAGATCCGGTCATCCGGCCACTCGTTGAGGTCGGTGTCGTTCGGTACCTGTAGGTAGAGCCGACTGACCTCGGAGGAGCGCATGCTGTGCAACGCGAAGCCGTGCGGCGAGTGGGCGTAGATGAGGTCGACGCAGGACGGCGGCACATCGGCGAGGATGCCCAGCCACGAGTACGAGCAGGTGCGCTCGAAGGTCTGCAGTTGCGAGGCGGGCAGCGACAGCCGGGTGATGCCGTGGAAGCCGTCGCAACCGACGATGAAGTCACACTCCAGTTGGTCGTCACGGCCGGCGTGGCGGAAATGCACGACGGGGTTCGGTCCTTCGACTCTCTCCACCTTCGTCGCCTGGGCCTCGAAGAGGATGGGAATCCCGTCCTGGAGGTTGAGCGCCACCAGGTCCGTGACGATTTTCGTCTGCGGGTACAGGGTGACTGTCCGGCCGGTGTGCTTGTGCAGGTCAAGGCGGAACGGTTGCCGGTCGTACCGTAGCTCGATGGCGTGGTGCGGGATGCCCTCCCGGTCGAGCCGGTCGCCGGCACCGAAGGTCCGCAAGGTCTCGACGGTGCTCTGCTCAAGGGTGCCGGCCCGCTGCCGTCGCTCGATGTAGGCGCGGTCACGTGCCTCGAGCACGACGCAGTCGATACCCTCCTGGTGCAACATCCGGGAGAGAAGAAGTCCGGCTGGGCCGGCGCCGATGACGGCGACGGTGGTTCGCATGGTGACTCCTCAGGCGAGAGGCACGATCAGGGGGTTGAAGCGTTCGTGGACGTACAGATGGCCACCGGAACTGCGGATCACGTAGCACTTGAACGCGCACGGTGAGTCGCCGTACGGCCAGACGTCGGTCCCGCATCCCAGCTGGGTCCGGTGCTGGAGGGCACCACGGCCGCGTAACTGATGGCCGATCGGTACGTCGCTCGAATCACCGACCAGCCAGGGCGCGGTCGATTCGGCGAAGACGACCCGGTTGACACTGACTGTCGCGCCGGCGGCTTCCAGAACGGACTCCCGTAGCACGAGCCGGTCCTGCGGCGCCGCGTTGATCGCGTCGCAGACCGCCGGCTCCAGGTCCGATCCCGCAACGAGCTCCTGCGCGGTGACCCGGACCCGCATCGCCCGTCCGGTCAGTGCCTCGAGCAGAACCGTGGTCGACCCCTCGCTGCCGAGCAGCATCCGGGTTTGAATGGGGAAGGCGAACGTCGCCGACGCGGTGTTCATGATCGCAGTACCTTGCCCAGGGCGGAACGTGGCAGGTTGTCGACCAGGCTGATCCGCCGGGGCATCTGGTGGCTCGCCAGCCGGGCCTGACACCAGTCGAGCAGTTCGGCCGTCGTCAGCGGGCCGGCAGCGACGACCCGGGCAACCGGAACCTGGCCGCGGACCTCGTCGTCGGCCGGTGCCACGTGGGCCTCACGTACTCGCGGGTGCGCCACGAGTACGTCGTGAATCTCCTGCGGGTCGACCTTCTTACCGGCGACGTTGATGACGCTGCTCACCCGGCCGATGAGGTGGATGCCGTCGGCATCCAGCTCGGCCAGGTCGCCGGTCCGGTACCACGGCTGGTCTCCGGGCCGGTCGTCGACGGTGCGCAGTGGGGCGAGGCCGTTCGGGCCGAGATAGCCGGCCGCGAGCGAGGTGGTCTTGAGGAGAAGTTCGCCACCGCGACCCAGTCCGGCATCCGCGTCCAGCTTCGCCTCGATGCCGGGTAGCGGTGCTCCCACGGCGCCGGGGCGCTCATCGTCGTCGGTCGCCCGCAGCGAGATGGCGCCGGTCTCCGATGATCCGTACGCGTTGTAGAGCGTGAACGGGTAGTGGGCGACGGCAGCGGCTACCCCGACAGGCAGCGCGGAGCCGGAGGAGACAGCCGCGTGCAGGGTGGCGAGCCCTTCGGTGACCGCCACGGTGGGCGTGGCGGCCAGCAGTCGGAACTGGTAAGGCAGTCCGATCATGAATCTGGCGCTGGTGCCGTGCACCGCTCGGGCTACCTGCGAAGGCACCGATCGTGAGGAGAGGTGCCGCACGCGCAGGCCGTGGACCAGGGGCGAGATCAGTCCGTACGTGAAGCCGTAGGAGTGAAAGGTCAGGGTGCTGACGACGACGGTCTGACCGGGGCGGTAGCCGAGGAAGGCCGCACTGCGGCGGCCATCGGCGAGGACCCGCTCGGCCGGCCGTACCACCCCTACCGGTACGCCGGTGGAGCCGGAGGTCAGAAAGATCTGGCTTCGCCCGGGTACGCCGGCCAGGTTCCTCGGTTCCCCGGACACCTGGGTCCAGAACTCGAAGCCGCCGGTGCCCACCCACGGCTGTCCGCCGTCGCCGTCTCGGGTGGCGGAGTCACTGACGATGATTCCGTCGTGCCGCGTCGGCGACTCCGTGTCGCTGTGCAGCAGGGGGAGTCCAGCGAGGTCCGCGGCGAGCGTGAGCACCGTACGGGCACCCACGTCGATGACGTCGCCCACGAGGATCCGGCCGTCGCTGGGCTGCTGGGCGAGGTGGTGGGCGAGGCGTTCGGCCTCGTCGAGGAGCTGGCGTCGGGTCCAGGCGCGGGCGCCGGTCAGGAGGGCCGGCTCGTCGGGTGAACCGGGTGCGTCTCGCACCGCATGGAAGATGCTCCGCTCCATCACGGCTGCCCGACGGTGCTACCCGCCCGGTCGCGACCGAGCAGCACGAAATCGGTGATCTTGGCGATTGCGTCGAACCGTTCGACGGTCAGCTCGTCGTCGGCGATCTCGATGTCGAACTCTCCCTCCAGCCACACCATGAGCTGCAGGACGGTCAGCGAGTCGAAGCTCGCCAGGTCGCGCAGGTTCGCTTCGTCGGCGAGGTGCTCGACGGCGACCTCCGGGAGCAGCACCCCCAGTTGCCGTCGGATCTTCATGGCGATGGTCGTGCGGTCCATTGCGCAGCCTCCACTCGTCGCGGTCGCCGTGGGACTCGGGAGTGGAGGGTCCGCCGTCGCGATTCACGCCGCTGCGTACGGTCGGCGGTCGTCGATGGAGAATCGGCGTACTCCCCCGGCTTCGGTGCCGGAGTGCCCGTGGTTGGTCGACCGGAATGCCTCGTTGATCGGTCAGCAGGCGAGGGATGGCTCGACGGCGCGATGGAGCCCGTGGACAGGGACGTGACGTCGTCCCCAGCTCGTCGTAACCACAACATTCCCCCGTGATCAGTTCAAGCAGCGACGGATCCGCTGGATCCTGACTGCGACCCGAAGGTACAGAACGTGATGGTGCCCCGCAAGGGCTGTGCAGCAACATGAAATTTTTCGACTATTGACAGGCAGGCAGCGACTGCTATCGTTTCGACGAACACGGGGAGGCACTGTGCGACCACAGTCGCAAATCAGCTTGACTTTTGGCTGTCACTCTGATATAGACACTCCATTAGGGCGGGTGGCTCAGGCTACCTGGGCCCAGATCGCGTTCTGGGACGTGCTGCGTTGGCTACCGCAGCCAGATGCGCTCAACCAGACGCTGTGGACTTCGGCTCCACCGGCCACGACCGTCGACCGAATGGTCGAGTCCCTGCGTGCGCTGGTCGAACGCCACGAAGCTCTGCGTACGTTGTTCGCGATGCGCGACGGGGCCCTGACCCAGCAGGTCGTCGACGCCGGCACCCTGACGGCGCAACTGTTCGAGATCGAGGGAACCGACGTCGAGGCGTACGCCGTAGCCGTCGCCCAGCACGTGCGGCGCGGTGCGTTCGCCTCCGACGTCGACCTTCCGATCCGACTGGCCGCCGTAA
The DNA here is from genome assembly GCF_044458865.1 of Micromonospora sp. NPDC050417. Classification (NCBI taxonomy): domain Bacteria; kingdom Bacillati; phylum Actinomycetota; class Actinomycetes; order Micromonosporales; family Micromonosporaceae; genus Micromonospora; species Micromonospora sp. NPDC050417. Next base: position 43,941 of record NZ_JBITIH010000025.1, on the reverse strand, counting down.
CGCAAGCCGGTCAGGTGTCGGCCGTGGTGCTCGTGGTGAACCACCTGGCCGCCGACGGGTGGAGCCTCGCCATCGTGAAAGAGGATCTCCGGCGACTGCTACACGGTGAGACGCTGCCCGAACGTGCCGACCAACCGCTGGATCGCGCTGCCTACGAGGCGTCCGAGGCCGGCCAGCGTCGGGAGAAACGCACCCTGGACTTCTGGCGTCGCACCATGTCGACCGTATCGCCGACCATGCTCGTCGCGACCGACACCGCAGCCGGTGCGCCACGGGACTGGGCGCGGATCGAGTCGACCGCGCTGGCAGGCGCCGCCCGTCGCCTCGCCCCGGCCACCGGCGGCAATCCGGTCACGGTCGTACTCGCCGGCATCGCCCTCCTGCTGGCAACACGCGTGCAGGAGTCGGAGGCCACGCTGCGGGTGATCGTCAGTACCCGGTTCCGGCCGCAGGAGCGCGAGTTCGTCGGGGCGTTCAATCAGAACGGCCTCTTCCACATCGGCCTCGGGGCGATGACAGTCCGCGAATACCTGCAGCAGTCGTCGATCGCGGCGCTCGCGGCGTACCGCAATTGTGAAGGCCACCAGGAACGCATCGAACAGCTCTGCGCGGACATCGCGGCCGATCGGGGCTTCGTCCCACGTGGGTACTGCTTCTTCAACGACGTACGGTTCACCGCCCCGAAGCGGGGCGAGGACAACGTCCCCGACGACCTCCGTGCGGCGCTCTCCGAAACCCGGCTCCTGCAGCTCGAGGACCGTGGGAGCCAGCGTGGCGCGAAGTTCTTCGTCTTCCTGGGCGAGCTCAGCGGGATCTGCACGTTGACGCTGGCGCTGGACCCGGCGTTCGCGCAGGCAGGCACGGCACTCGGCTTCCTGGGAGACCTCGAACAGCTCCTGGTGACGGCAGCCGAGCGTCCGGACGATCCGATCACCCCACTCACCCGGCTCATCGTCACCCATGACGGAGGTGTACGCCCATGACTGCGCCCATGGTCCGCGCTGCCGGACTGAGGAAGACCTACGAACCCAAACGCGGCAACAGCTTCACCGCCGTCGCCGGTATCGACTTCGAGCTGTACCGCGGTGAGTGCTTCGGCTTCCTCGGGCCGAACGGAGCCGGCAAATCGACGACGATGCGCATGATCAGCTGCGTGTCGACGCCGACTGGCGGCCGGCTGGAGGTTCTCGGGCTGGACCCGGTGACCCAGGGCCAGCAGATCCGATCCCGCATCGGGGTCGTCCCGCAGGACGACGCGCTCGACCTGGAGCTCTCAGTAGCGGAGAACATTCTTCTCTACGGACGGTACTTCGGCCTGCCCAAGGCGACCATTCGCGAACGGACCACCCAGCTACTACAGTTCGCGCAGCTCACCGAGAAGGCCAGCGCCCGCGTCGACGCCCTCTCGGGTGGGATGCGGCGACGCCTCACGATCGCGCGCTCGCTGGTGAACTCGCCCGAGTTGGTGCTCCTCGACGAGCCCACGACCGGTCTCGACCCGCAGGCGCGGCACGTGTTGTGGGAACGCCTCTTCCGACTCAAGCAGGACGGCGTCACCCTCATCCTCACCACGCACTACATGGACGAGGCGGAGCAACTCTGCGATCGCCTGGTGGTGATGGACAAGGGACTGATCGTGGCCTGTGGGACGCCACTCGAACTCATCCAGTCGCACGCCGCCCGTGAAGTGCTCGAACTGCGATTCGGATTCGACGACATGCCCGCCGCCGCGAAGGTCCTCGCCGATGACCCGGCGCTCGGCCGGCTTCCCGGTCACCGGGTCGAGACGCTACCGGACCGCATCCTGGTCTACGCCGACCAGGGTGAGGACGCGCTACGAGAGGTGCACCGCCTCGGGCTGACCCCGATCACCGCTCTGATCCGCCGTTCGTCGCTGGAGGACGTGTTCCTCGCCCTGACCGGACGCACCCTCGTCGACTAGTCGACACATCGTCGAAAGGACGATCCGGTGGCCCTGGCCTCACCACTACCCCTTCGCGAGTTCACCTACTGGATGATGCACTACCGCCGTACCTGGCGCAGCAGCATCGTCATCAGCATCGCGAACCCCCTGCTCTTCTTCACCGGTGTCGGTATCGGACTCGGCCGGCTCATCGACCAAAGCTCCAGCGCGGGACTCCACGGCGTCAGCTACCTGGCCTTTCTGGCGCCCGGGCTACTGGCTGCCGCGGCGATGCAGACAGCCTCACTGGAGTCCGCGACCCAGTCACAGATGTCGCTCTACTCGCGCCGAAACTACCGCGCCGCCGCCCACACCCCGCTCAGCCCGGCGAACATCCTGCACGGCCACCTGCTCTTCGTGGCCTTCCGGATCACGACCAGCGCGTCGGCGGTCCTGCTCGCCATGCTGTGCTTCGGGGTGGCGAAATCGCCACTGGCCCTGCTCAGCATTCCGGCCGCGTTGCTGACCGGGTTGGCCTTCGCGACCCCGCTGATGGCACTCGGCGTGACCATCCGACGTCGAGAGACCTTCTTCACCATCTACCGGTTCGTCATCATGCCGCTGTACCTGTTCTCGGGCACCTTCGTCGCCGTCGACCAGCTACCGGCGGCCATCAGACCGGTCATCTACCCGCTGCCGCTGTGGCACGGTGTTGAAGTGTGCCGGGCAGTCGTCCTCGAAACGCCGGACTGGTCCGGTATCGCCGGACACCTGGCCTACCTGACCGCTCTCGCCGCCGCCGGGCTGGCCGTCGCCCGGGCCGCGTACGCCCGCAAACTCCACTACTGATCAAGGGGACCGCGCGTGACCACGTTCGCAACCGCCGTCCCACCGGGCCGGGCGGCCGCCCTCGGCAACGGGCACCTCGTCCTGCTGCGCAACCTCATGGTCCATCGGCACAGTTGGACGATTCTCGCCTTCGGTGTCGTGGAACCCATCCTCTACCTGGTTTCGATCGGGGCAGGCGTGGGACAGATGATCGGACACGTCGACGGACTCGGCGACACGGTCACCTTCCCGCAGTACATTGCCCCGGCGCTGCTCGCCGTCGCCGCCATGAACGGTGCGATGAACGCCACCACCCAGGGCGTCTTCACCCGGCTGCGGTACGAACAGACCTACCACGCCATGCTCACAACGCCGATCACCGCGCGTGGCATCGCGCTCGGTGAAGCCGCCTGGGCCGTTCTGCGTGGCACGATCGAGGCGGCCGGCTTCCTCGGCATCATGCTCGTCTGTGGGCTGATCCGATCGCCGTGGGCGGTGCTCGCGTTGCCTGGAGCCGTTCTGATCGCCTTCGCCTTCGCCTGCGCCGGGCTGCTGGTGGCGACACTCATGCGCGACTGGCCGGACAACCAGATCGTCCAGCTTGTCATGCTCCCGATGTTCCTCTTCGCCACCACCTTCTATCCACTGACCGTGTACCCGCAGCCCATCCAATACCTGATCAACGCGCTACCGCTCTATCACAGCATTCAGATAATCCGTGAACCGGTGCTGGGCACGATCGGCGCCGATCTCACGGGCTCCGCGGCGTACCTCGTCGTGATGGGTGCGATCTGTCTGTGGGCCGGCACCCGCCGACTCGAACGCCAACTAGCCCGGTGAGTGATGACATGACCGAGATTCCACCTGCACCGCCTCGTCGCCGGCGGTCGCCGCCGAAACCGGCGTCGATCGTCGCGGTACACCCCCTCACGACACGCATGGTCTGCGTCGAACTGGGCGGCCCCGGTCTCACCGGGTTCGAGTCGCTCGTCCCCGCACAGCATGTCAAGATCTTCCTTCCCCAACCCGGGCAGACGGCCCCGAGCCCGGTGACGTGGACGCCGACCGGGCCCCGGGTTCCGGAGGGACAGCCGTGGCCCATCGTCCGCACCTATACGCCCAGGCGGTGGAATTCGCGGCACGAGGTGCTGGAGATCGAGATGCTGATCCACCCCGGCTTGGGCCCTGCCGCGCAATGGGCGCAGCGGGCGGCCGTCGGTGACGCCGTCGCCATCGGTTCCCCCGGCGGTGGCTACCGGCTACCCGCCGACGCCTCGTCGCTCATCCTGGCGGTCGACGAGACGGCCCTGCCCGCCGCCGCGACGATTCTGGAAAACCTCCCGACCGGCCTAGCGGTCCAGGTCCTCGCCGAAGTCGGCGCCGCCGACGACGAGGTACCCCTCCCGGTCACGCCGCTGACGACTGTCCGGTGGCTCGCCCGAGGGGACCGGCCAGCCGGGGATGTCCTCACCACAGCGGTCCGGGGTCTGGCGGTGGACGAGCGCACGGCGGCCTTCGTGGCCGGCGAGGCGACCGCCGTCCGCTCCATCCGCAAACACCTGCTGGACGAGGCGGGCCTGATCCGCGACCGGGTCGTCACCCGTGGCTACTGGAAACAGGGGACCGTGGACCACCCGGATCACGACTACGGCGAGGAAGACGTCGCCACCCGGCCCTGACCGGGCCGTTTTTCCGAAATCTCGGAAGGAAACCAGAAAAGGACGTGATCGGGTACACCCGCGGGCTGCTCACCGCCGGCGACGTCGTTCCGATCCTCGAACATGGCAATGGTGAACATGGCGGGTGGGCCACCCCCGACATCGCCGAGCCTCAGCTTCACGGACGCCTACTGACCGCCAGTTCAGGTACGACTACTCGACCTGCCTGTACCGCCTTCGCGGCTCGAAGAGCCGGTAGGCGTGGCAGGGCTTCGTGTTCGCCCATGGCACCACGTTCCCGCAGAATCTGGAGTTCAAGCCGTGACGACATCGACAGCCAGCGGCATAGCGCCCACGACATACGAGGACTGGCGGCCGGTCGACCTCTACGACCTGCCGGCCGAGCAGCAGCCACGATGGTCTGACCAGGTCAACCGCGCCAACGCCGTCGAGGAGCTGACCCGGTCGGCGGCGCTGGTCACCCTGCCCGAGGTGAGACTGCTTCGCGAGAAGTTGGCCGACGCCGGGGCAGGTAGGGCATTCGTCCTCCAGGCCGGTGACTGCGCGGAGAGCTTTGCCGACAGCCCGGCCGACGCGCTGACCAAGGCGGACGTTCTCACGGCCCTGGCCAAGCGGCTGTCCCGCGCGGTGGGGCGGAGTGTGGTGCCGGTGGCCCGGATCGCCGGGCAATTCGCCAAACCGCGCTCGGCGCCGTTCGAGACAGCCGGGGCGCTGCGGCTGCCGGCCTTCCGTGGCCACATCATCAACGACGAACGTCCGACGCCGCACGCCCGGCGGCACGACGCGACCAGAATGGTCGACGCCTACCAGCACGCTTCGGCGACGATGGCCGCGCTGCGGGCGGCACGCTGGATCGGACGAGTCTGGACCAGTCACGAGGCTCTGGTCCTGGACTACGAGGTCCCGCTGACCCGTCGCGTCGATGACGATTGGCTGCTGACCTCGACCCACCTACCGTGGATCGGCGCCCGTACCAACCAGCTCGACCATGCCCATGTCGCTCTCGCCGCCCAGGTCGTCAACCCAGTGGGCTGCAAGGTGACCGCGTCGACGAGCCCGGAAACCATGCTTGACCTCTGTGAACGACTGAATCCGCAGCGACTGGCAGGCCGCCTCGTGCTGATCAGCCGAATGGGCTCCGGTCACGTCCGCCGTGCACTGCCGCCGCTGCTGCGGGCTGTCGCGCGGGCCGGACACCAGGTGACCTGGCTGTGTGACCCGATGCACGGCAACACGGTCACCACCGGTCAGGGCCTCAAGACCCGCCGGTTGGACGATGTGGTTGACGAGATCAACGGCTTCCTGTGGGCGCACGAGCAGGCCGGCACCATCGCCGGCGGCATCCACCTGGAACTTGCCGGACGCGAGGTCACCGAGTGTCTCGGTCTCCCGGGTCCCACCGACGAAGGGGAACTGCCGGTGGCGTACACCTCGCTCTGCGACCCCCGGTTGAGTCCTGCCCAGGCTGAGGCCGTCGTCGACCGGGTTGGTTGGTCTGCGGGGTGACGACGACCGGGTCCCGTCGGTCAGCACTGTCGCTGTCGACCGGGTGCACCGGCAGGACGGACACCGGCCTGCGCCGGATCGCGGCCCCGGGCCCGACCTCTGGGGCGTCGAGCGGTCCTGGTGGGCCGATGACCTGTGCGACCGGATCGGAACCGCACCGTACCTGACCGCGTTCCGCGCAGGGTTCCGGGTGTGGCCCGTCGCGCGGCACGAGCGGCGGCCGGACGGCTGCCCGGCCCCGCACGGCGACTACCCGGGGTCGTACGCTGGCAGCGCTCGATTTCGTCGTAATCCCACCTGTACGACCCTTTCGCCGGGTAGCTTCGGTAGGACGATCGGTGCTCCAGCACGGATCACTGAACGCGGCCTCCATCCTTCACCGAGTTGGGCGATCCTTCGCCCTGACCCGTGGACCGTTGGCGAACCATGCCCCGCGCCCGCGACCTGCGGTGGAGCACAACCGGCTCGGGTCCGTCGGCGAGGCCGCCGGGATGACGAGGCTGACGGAATGACGTGGAAAGGACCGCTGGCCCACAACTACCCCGCAGTGGCGGCGATGGTCGTCGCCGCGCTGGTTCCGTACCTGGTGGTCTCGGTGGCGCTGGATCCGCTCGCGCCGATCATCGCCCGGGAGCTCGACATGAGCACGGCGCAGACGAACCTGGCCGTGGGCCTGGCCAACGCCGGCTATGCGCTGGGCACCGTGCTGTCGGTGCAGGCCGCCCAGCACCTGCCCCAGCGCCGGATGATGCTCCTCTACACCGCCTTCCTCGTGGTCGGCTCGGTGTTCGCGGCGTCAGCGACCGAACCGGTGCTGTTCATCGTCGGGCACGTGCTCCAGGGCCTGTGCACCAGTCTCCTGTTGATCGCCGCCGTACCTCCACTGGTCACCGGGTTCCCGCCGTCGAGGCTCACCCCGACGGCAGTGATCTTGAACCTGTCGATTTTCGGGGGCGTCGCGTTGGGCCCGCTGATCGCCGGGGTCCAAGTTCAGGCAGACAGTTGGCGGCCGTTGTTCTGGGTGATCGCGGCGATCGCCATCGTGGCGCTGCTACTGTCGCTGCTGACCTTCCAGGACGTGCCGCCGGCAGATCCCACGGCCACACGTTCCCCGGTCGCCGTCGTACTGGCCACTGCCGGCTGTGTGGCGGCGTTCTACGGAGCCTCACAGTTCCTGCCTGGTCGATCTCTCGACGCCAACACGCTGGCACCGCTGGCCGGAGGCTTGGCACTGATCGTCATCCTGCTGATCCAGCAGTACCGCGCCAAACGCCCGCTACTGATCTTGCGTCCCCTCACGACCACGCTGCCGGCGGTGGGGATAGTCGTGGCCATGTCTGCGGCGGCAACCTCCGTGGCCGCGGTCGCGTTGACCGGCGTCGTGCTTCGGAATCGGTACTCGCCCCTCGAACTGGGGCTGCTCTACCTGCCTGAGTTCGGCGGGGCGGTGATCGCGGCGATCGTGTTCGCGAAGCTGTTCACCACCCGGGCGCTGCACTACTTTGCGCTGGTGGGCATGCTTTCGCTCGTCTCGGGTATCGCGCTCGTCGCCGCCAGCGTCCCACCCGGCACCACCCGTACGCTGATCGCCACGGGACTGATCGGCGTCGGTGTCGGCGCCTCGGTCACCCCGGCGCTGTTCATCGCCGGCTTCTCGCTGCGCAACAACGCTCTTCAGCGGGTCTTCGCGATCGTCGAGCTGCTACGAGCGGTGGCCGCGTTCATGATCGCGCCAATCCTGCTCTACGTCGCCGCAACCGTCGGCGACACTCCCGCGGAAGGCGCCCGCGTGGCGCTCTGGATCTGCCTCGGCGTGTCGGCTGGCGGAACACTGCTCGCGATCCTGCTCTATCCCCTGGGCGGTATACGCCCGCCATCCCCGGCGGTGCAACGCTGGTTCGGCGGTGAAGCAGCGTGGGACTCCCCACCGCTGCTCGCAGCGATCCGCCGCGGCTCCGCCGGGCGCGAGCCGCCGCGTGCCGGGACGGGTACGTCGGCATGACGCCACCGGCCAGCGCCCCTGCTCGTCGGTCGCTGGGAGGCCAGCACGATCGGCGTGGTGTCGCCCTGTGCCCCCGACGACGATGATCCGCCAGGCGGCCAACTCCTGATCGGGGACGAGTCAGGTGCCGGCCGAACGGCAGGGACACCCGAGGTCGCCGGAACCTCTGATCATGGTCTGCTCCTCCCGGAACAACGACCCGAGGTCGTCGCGCGGACGTTGGCATCGATGCCCCGGTACAGCGGTGCTCAGCCCTGCCTGGCGCATTTGTTGCAGCCATGACGACCAGTTGCAACGCGTGCGCCGACGACGCACCCGGGGCCGACCATGGGTCAGCACGCATTCCCGCGCCAGATCCGAGATCAAGACCCGTGGGTCGGACCGGCTGTGGGAGCGGGCAGCAGGAATTCGTCCGAGTTCGGAGGTGTCAGAGTCATGAAGAGATTCATCCAACGTTCGGCATTGGCGCTCGGTCTGCTCTTCGCGGTGGCCGGTGTCGACGCGGTGACCAATTCCGCGCAAGCCGCCACCTGTTGGGGAGATTATTGTTCTGGCCAGGACCCGCAGGCCGCCGGGTGCGGGACGGACGCCTACACGGTCGCGTCGGCGCGGATTCCCGGGACCTTTTCGTCGTACGTCGAGCTGAGGTGGTCGCCGTCCTGCAAGACGAACTGGGCGCGGGTGCCTGCCTCCTGGGGGCAGTCCTACCCGTGGCAGTTGCGCGCCTACCAGTGCGCCACCGGATACCACCAGACCGGCGTCTCGGACAGCAGCAGTGACTACTCGTGGACGCGCATGATCTATTCGCCGACCCTTGGCGTCAGCGCCCGCTGGACCGGTCAGCCCGGATCCACCGCGACGGCCTGCGCCTGACCCACTACTGGAGCCGACCGAGCTGGAATCGGCCGCCATCCGTTCCGGTGCGCCGGGGTGCCCTACGGCACCTCGGCGCACCAGCGCCATGTCGTCCCAACCCAGCACCGGTGCCCGTGGCAACGGGCGGGCCCGCATCGCGGCGAAGTCGAGGCCGGCCTACTGGTTGGCGCTCTCGTACACCGTCCCGGGCAGGTTGAGCCACCAGGCGGCCGCCGCGCGTACCTGCTCGGGCATCCGGTCGTCGGCGCGTAGCCGGCGCAGGATGACGAGATTGCGGGTCATGCCCAGGCCATAGGTCAGGCCGTTCAGCGCCGCCGCGTTCGTCGGTAGCCGCGTCCGCCCCCACAACTGGGCGTGATAGGCGATCGCCCGTCCCCAGAACCGGTCGTCGCTGTGCCCGCCCACGTGCCCGATCGCCTGTGCCGCCGCGACGGTGACCGGCGCCGGCATTCCGCTGGCGGTGACCAACCGCTCGATCACCGCCCGCTGCTCCGCTCCGCCGAGCAGCCGCAGCGCCTCGATCATGGCCGGCGCCACCGGGGTCGCGAGTACCGCCGTGCCGGCCAGTTCCGCGGAGAGCGCGGCGGCCAGGCGTTGCCGGTACGGTGTGCCGCTCACGGTGATGGCCGCGTACATCCGGACGTCGAACACCGGGCTGGCGAACATCTCGTCCAGCAGGACCGGCAGGATGTCGTCACGGAACGAAGGTATGTCGCGGGGCATCACGGCCACCATCGAGTTCCTGACCCGGTCGACCAGGTGCTGGCTCGCCTCCTCCTCCACCAGCCGACCCGCGCGAAGCACCGGGTGCAGGGCCGGATCGGCCGCCAGATGGCGCAGCCGCATCCGACTCGCCGCCGAGGCGCTCTCCGGCAGGCAGCGGAGTAGCTCGACCGCGAGCGGCTGGACGTCCTCGCGCCGAGTCGAATCGAAGGCCAACTCCTGGATGATTGTCACCAGCCGGGACATCTCCGCTTCGGCGAAGTGTCCGAAGCGGAGCTTCCGTACGCTCGCCAGCAGGGCGCCGAACTGGGCCCGATCGTTCGTCGGGTGAATCAGCTGGCGCAGCACGTGCCGGTTGGCGTCGGGATGGCCGCTCGCGTCGAGTGCACCCACCGTCTCCACGAAGACCTGACTTGTCCGGTCGGCCGCGAGGCTGGCACAGGCGGCGACGGCCGCGCGTTGCCCGACGGGGTGCGCCAGTAGGCGGCTCAGCGCCTCGTACCGCTGCATCCAGGCGAGCCCATCGGCCACGATGGTCTCGCTGAGCAGCCGCTCGGCGATGTCCGTCCAGGCTCGCCGTGGGCTGAGCACGATCTCCGGTGCGGCGGCCAGCCGTCGGGTGAGTTCGTCCCACTCCACTCCGGTCAGCACTGCCGTCGCCGAGCCGGCCATCTCCACGAGTTCGGTGAGCCGATCCGTCACCGCCGACCGCTCCGGGCCCCGGTTCAGCACCGGTGCCGCGTCGCCGCTGGAGGCCGCGTACCGGTAGATGGTGTCGATCGGTGCCACGAGCTGGTGCGAGCCCAGGGCCAGCAGTTCCTCGTACCGGCGGATGGCCAGGTACGGCACGCGTACCGCTGCGGTCTCCCAGCGGGAGATCTGGTAGAGGCTGGTGCGCTCGGGCCAGCATCCGCCCTGGAACGCCTGGGCGAAATCGGCCAACCGCAGCCACCGTTCGGTCGGCCCGTACAGCCGATTGACCCGCAGCAGCCACCCCACACGCTGCTGATGTAGCGGCACACCGGGACGTGCGGCCGGTCCGGCGCCGGCCCGGTACGGACGCCCCCGACGGCCGGAGGCGCTCCTCCCGACTCCCATGGGGCATTTATTGCACAGCAGGGGACCCTGTGCAACGGTCCCGCTACTAGGCGACATCGGGGGGATCCTGTCGGAACCCGTGGTGGAGATTTCCCTCTTCGTGGCGGGTCAGCACCTCTCACTCCCGGAACGAGGAGCCATGTCGGCCATCTTCCACTCACGGTCCAGTTGGGCCGAGTACGCGAGCCCGGACAAGCGACACCATGCCACCCAGCCTCCCCAGGCCAGCCTCAACGACTGGAACCCGATCGGGGGAGTCTTCGTCCACTACCGGGGCCCGTGGAATCCGTTCGGCCACGACTACGAGTCGGAGGAGTCCTGCCAGCGGGACATCGCCGACATCTACCACGAGCACACCGAGGACCCCGACAAGTACAACGGGGACATCGCCTACAACTTCCTGGTCTGTCCGCACGGTGAGATCTACGAGGGCCGTGGCTACGAGCGCGGTGAGGCGAACACCGCCGGCGAAATCGAGAGGAGCCCCGGCGAGTGGATCGGGCGTAACGCCGGCTTCTACTCCATCTGCGCGCTCATGCGGTCGAACCATGCCCCTACCGAGGCCATGCTGCGTGCCTACCGACGACTCATCGAGCACCTGCGGACCGAGGCGCCCAAGCGGGCCGGCACCATGATCTTTCCACACTCGTACCAGAGCGACATCGCCACCGAGTGCCCGGGAAACCTGACGATGTACGCCCTGCCGGGCTCGACGATCGACCCGAGCGTGCCCTGGAGCGGCTTCGCGGACATCCACGTCTACGCGGCCCAGCGCTGGGTGAACGCCACCTACCGCAGTGCCCCGGGCTACCTGCCGTGCCCGGAGAGCGGGCGTACCGGCTGGTCCACGGTGCTGTCACTCACCCAGGGACTGCAACACGAACACGGCATCTCCCCAACGGTGCAGAACTTCGGCCCCGGGACCTTCGACGCCGTCCGACGCCGCGACAGAATGCCCCGGAACGAGCTGGACGCGAACCTGATCCGGATCTACAACGGCGCGTTGTGGAGCAAGGGCTACTGGACCTCCACGAACCAGGCCACGTGGACCGGCGACTCCGAACTGGCCCTGGCCCAGCTCTATCGCGACGCCGGCCTGTCGTACACGGACGAAGTGAACCGGCACCGGATGTGGCCGCACGTCGCGCGGGCGCTGCTGCGGATGGACCAGTTCCAGCTCGTGCCCGGCGGCGACCCCGAGGTCCGGCGCATCCAGCAACGGTTGAACTCGCGCTACGTCGCTGACGTGGGCGTTCCCGCGATGGGTCTGGTGCCCTGCGACGGCATCTACTCCCGGGATGTCCAGCAGGGACTCATGATGGCCATCCAGTACGAGATCGGCATCGACCCGCACTCGATCAACGGCTACTTCGGCCCCGGGACGCAGGCCGGGCTGCGCGGCACGGGTTCCGGTCAGCTCACCGGCGAGCTCCGCTACCTGTTCCGCTCGGCCTGCTACTTCAACTCCCCCACCATGTTGCCGGGACCGCCCCCGGCGCCGCTGGGCTACCGCCCGGAGGACATCGGTACCGACACCGCGACCAGCACCCACGTGGCGTGGGTACGCGCCTTCCAACGGTTCGCCCAACTCCCGGTCACCGGCACCAACGACTATCCGACCTGGGCCCAACTCCTCGTGTCCTGTGGTGACACCAGCCGGCCGGCAACCGGCTGTGACTGCATCACCCAGATCACTGCCAGCCGGGCCGCGCAGCTTCGGACCGCCGGTTACCAGATCGTCGGGCGCTACCTCGACGAACACCTTCCGCCAGACGACGAGGACTTCCTCAACAAGGCGCTCAAGCCCGGCGAACCGCAGACCATCCTCGACGCCGGGCTGCGACTCTTCCCGATCTTCCAGTGGAACGGCACGCAGTTGCCCAACTTCACCTACCCCAAGGGGTACGACCAGGGCACGGTCGCGCACCGGAAGGCCGTCGAGCACCGTATCCCCGTCGGCACGTGCATCTACTTCGCCGTCGACTACGACGCGCTGGACGTCGACATCGACAGCAACATCAATCCCTATTTCCGTGGCGTACGGGACGGGCTCGCCGCACTCGGCAACCGGTACAGCTTCGGTGTCTACGGCTCTCGCCACGTGTGCAGCCGCGTCTCCCGCGAAATCGGCGCCCGCTGGTCACTGGTCTCCGGGATGTCCTGGGGCTACTCCGGCAACCTCGGCTTCGCGCTGCCAGAGAACTGGTCCCTGAACCAGATCAGAGAGTACGAGTTCCAGCCGGGCTGGGGACTGGACCACGACGTCTGGCGCCAGGACGGCGACCCCGGTGTCTCCGTCCTCGACGGCGCTGAGTGAGGAGCAATGATCATCACGAGACGTGGCCTGCTCGGTGCCGCCGCCGGCACCGGTGTCCTGATCTTCGTCCCCGGCGTCGCCGCCCAGGCCAGCGGCACGAACGGGGGACGGTGGACCGGTCCCCGGTCGGCCAACGGCTGGCTCATCGACCCGGACGCCATCACCACGTACCAGGTCGCGGGATCGACCGCCACGGTGGCGCTGCGACCGGGTCCCACCGCCGCGGTGCTGCTGCACGTAGCGCGCCGCTGGCACTACGAAATCGCCGCCCTCGACAGCGGCGAGGGCGGCGGGATAGCCGGCCACACCGCTCGTCGCGCCGTACGGGCGGACTACGAGTCCAACCAGTTGTCCGGCACCGCCGTCGCGCTACACCCCACCGCGTACCCGGTGGGCGGCAGCGAGCGGATGTGGCCGTGGCACGAGGCGATCGTGCGGGACATCCTCCTCGACTGCGCTGGCACAGTGGTCTGGGGTAGTGACCTGACGCCCGCGCAAGTCTCACATTTCCACGTTGTCGCCCGGCCTGGCGACCCTGCTCTGGCGCGGGTCGCCGCCCGGCTGGGCAGGAGCACCCAGACGGAGTTCCGATCCCAGACCGCTGGCCGGGTCGCCGACCCGTCGACGCCCACACGGCGCGGAGAGGCGCAGCGGCTACCCCGCCCGCGCTGACCCTGGCCGCGCATCGCCGTCGCGCAGGGGCATAACTGGTCGTCACTGAGGTGGCCGCTGCCCTGTTGTTCATACAGAGCCACCGGGATCACGGGGAAGGGCGGCACTGTGACGGTCACCGTCGATGACCTACGGATGAGTTACGCCGTGTCGCGCGGTACCCGGACGGTGCACCGATGACGCGTGTGTTCCGGACAGAGGTGCGGCGGGGTACCGCCCCGGCGGCGGCGCTGGTCATGTTCGGCGCCGGCATCTGGTTGCTGGCCGTCCACCCGGAGGACTGGAGCGGTCGCTGGGCCGGACTCACCTCCTATTTCCGGGTGACGCTGCTGGTCCTCTGCGCGCTCATGGTCGCGGCAGGTGCCTGGCGGGCCGGACGGGAACGGCGACTACACATGGACGAGCTGCTCGGCTCGACGGCCCGTCCGGCTTGGCAGCCACTGCTGGTGGCGTGGCTGGCGGTGTCGCTCGCCGGTACCGCCGGCTACCTCGTCACCGTCGCGGGGGCCGCAGTGCTTGTCGGACGGGTCGCCACGTACGCGGGCGGGCAGTGGTGGTGGACCCTGGCGGTGGGCATCCTCGCCCTGTGGACGGCCTCGGCGCTCGGGGTCCTCGTCGGACGCCACGTGACGCTACGAGTGGTCGCCCCGATCGCCGGCCTCGGTACCTACCTCGCGCTCGCCATCGTCATGTACTGGGACGACAGCGCCGCCGCGTGGCTGTCCCCCGTCTACGGAGGCTGGGGGGCGGAACGGTTGGTGCCCGAGGGCATCCACGCCCTACAAGCGGGATGGCTGGTCGCCCTGACCGCCACCATGCTCGCCCTCGCCGCGCGACTGCGCTGGGCGGCGCTGGTGTCCGGAGTGCTCGCCGTCGCCGTGGCGGTGCCGATCGTCACCGGACCCGACACCCGCTATCTCGAAGCCGATCCGCGAGCGGTCGAGTTGGTCTGTACCGAGGACGGACCGCAGGTCTGCGTTGCCCGAATCAACGCGTTCCTCCTCGACGACGTCGCGCCGGTCATCCAACCGTACCTACAGCGGTTAGAGGGCATCTCTGGTGCACCGACAAGGGCCGTCGACCACGCCGTACGCCGGTCGGAGTCGACGGCCGACCTCGACAAGGACACCCTCTGGTTGACGCTCAACAGCCAGTCAACGCCCACCGGCGATCTCGCCGAGCCGACCAGTTGCGCGACGAATTCGAACTGGTCATCCGGGTCAGGTGTGAGTGGGAAACGTCCCGCCCCGGACAGGAGGTTTATAAGGCGCAATACCTTGCCCGTGCCTGGTTGCTCGGCGAGGGCCCGTTCTCTTCCGACGTGCCGATCGACCGGCTCCGCGCACTGCCCGCCGACGATCAGCGGACCTGGTTCGCGGCGTACCTCGAAGCCGCCCGGATCTGCGACCAGCAACGCCTGGTCCGCCTGCTGGGCGAGCTGTGACCGGCCGGCGGCTCCTGCCGCACCTCCAAGCCGAAGCCGCCCCCACGTTCATGGCCGGCATCGGCGGCGTCGCCCAGACCGGCAGACCCGCCGCGCCCCTTCCGGCGGGTCAGTTGTGGGGCCAGACCCGGACCGGCACGTGGGGAAACGCTGTGGTGAGGAAGTGTTCGGTGGGGCGGTCGCGGAGGAGGCAGTCCGGCCAGGTGTCCAGTACTTCGGGCAGGGTGCGGTGGCCGAGTGTGAGCTGGAGCAGAGCACTGGGCGGGATCGCGGCGTGGGTCTCCGGATCGCTGGCCGGGCTGACAGCGCCGCGTACGGCCTTCACCGCCGTCAGCTCACCGTCGGTGAATTCCAGCCGGGCGGCCCGGCCGTACGTGTCGATGGTCAGCGTTGGCTCGTGCCATCGCAGGTCGGCTGCGTGCCAACGATGTCGCAGCAACGGCAGCAACCGGGCGAGCAGGTCGATCGGGCTGCCGGTACGGACGTACCACCCTCTGGGCCGTCTCATGACGCCGGGCGGGCCGAGCCGGGCCAGTGGGTGGTTCGGGTCGAGGATGGGGCGGACTGCGGCGAACGGGCCCTCTGCCGACGCCTCGTACTGCCGGCCGACGTGGTTCAGGTGTGCGTGCATGGCGGCAGCGGCCTGCGGCCAGTCAGACGGTCGTTTGCAGGCCGCCGCGACCACGATCAGTTCGCCGGCGGCGGAGAGCCGGGCACCGTGAACCAGATAGCCCCGCACGTCGGCACCGTGCACCAGGACGGCGACCACCCGCCGGGCGATATCCACCGGACGGCGCCCGGCGATCTCGTACCGCCACATCTCAGCGTCCCTCGGGCAGAACAGGGCACTCCCGTCAGCGAGGCGCCGGTCGATGTCGGCAAGGTCGTCCGCGTCGGAGACGGTCGCGGGGCAGACCGTCAGACCGCCAGAGGAGCCTCCCGACCAGTCCTGCCCAGTAGCCGACGGCGTGGCAGCGGGCACCGTTGCCGCGCCGTCGTTCGCCAGGGCATAGTCGTAACCGAGCCGCCGGTAGAAGTACGGGATTCCCTCGATGACCTGAACCGGCACACCGTCGGCCGCGTACCGCTGGTGCAGCGCGGCGAACAACCGTTCGGTGAGCCGGTTCCCACGGTGCTCCGGGGCGGTGCCGACCAGCTCGACCTGGGCCACCGGCAGTCGGACCCCGGCCAGGCTCCAGTCCTGCCGCAGCCCGACGAGGCTTGCCACCGGCTGGCCGGTGGTGGAGTCCTCGGCGACCAGGAAGTCGTCGGGCGTGACCGAGGGATGGCCGTCCAGCAGGTCTTCGACCCAGGCGGCGATGCCGGGGTGCGGTTGCCCGCCGGTCACCGTCTGAAGCTGGACCGATGCATGCAGGCCAGCGAGCTCGACAGCGTCGCGGGCTCGGCCCGACCGGATCATGTAGCGGTCGTTTTCCCTTGTCATACCTTGTCTCCTGGGTGGCATGGTGGCTACGGTCCTGAGCTGATCGTCGAGCCGTCGTCGGCAGGCTGCCTGTCGGCTGTCTACCTGGAGCGGGTAATCGGTGTGATGGCGAGCGCGACAATCGCAGCGACCACGGCGACGATCGCGCCGGTGGTGAATCCGCGGGTGAAGCCGTCGGTACCGATGCCGGCGATGCTGACGGCCGCGACGCTGGATGCGACGGCTGCGCCGAGTGACGCACCGAATTCGTGGGAGGTGCTGACGATTCCGGCGGCGAGGCCAGCTTCGTGCGCAGCCACCTGCCCCAGTGCGGTGGCGGAGGCGACGACGAACAGGGACCCGGTACCGGCAGCCGCGATCGTCATGCCGGCCACCATGTGTGCTGCCCCGTCCCACACGGCAGGGATGGCAAGGCCAGCGGCGGCAACGAGGAGCCCGGTCACCGCCAGGCTGCGGGGTCCGGTGCGGCCGATGACACGTCCGGCCGCATTGGCACCGAGCATGGTGGAGAGCGCGACGGGCAGGAAGAGCAGCCCGGTGGTCAGTGCGCCGTAGCCATGGTGCTCCTGTAGCGCGAATGTGCCGAGAAAGAACATCATGATCATGAGTGCGGTGGCGACAAGGATCAACAGGGTGCCGGTCGCCACGGGTCTGCGGGTCAGCAGCCGCAGGTTCATCAGCGGGCTTGCGGCCAGGCGTTGACGGGCCACGAACGCGGCGTACAGGACCGCCGATGTCACCAGCAGCACGGCGGTGGTCCAGGTGACCCAGCCATGATCTCCGGCCCTGATGAGCGTGTAGATCAGGGCGGCTGTCGCAACGGTAACCAGGGCCGCGCCGGGAACATCGACGGCAACCCCGGTCGCGGTCGCCGGCTGCGCCGGCAGGTACGAGCGGAGGGTGAACAGCAGCACGAGTCCGACCGGGACGTTGATGTAGAAGATCCATGTCCAGCCGGGTCCGGCGGTGAGGACCCCGCCGAGTAGGACGCCGAGCGCGGCGCCGCTGCCACCCAACGCGGACCAGATGCCGAGTGCCCGGTTGCGTTCGTCGCCGTCGAAAATCGTGACGATCAGCGACAGCGCCGCAGGGGACAGCATGGCGGCGGCTATGCCCTGCGCCGCCCGGCCGGACAGAAGCATTGGCCCGGAGGTGGCAAGTCCAGCGGTCAACGATGCCGCCGCGAACAGCAGCAGGCCCGCCAGGACGAGCCGGCGGGCTCCGAACAGGTCGGCGGCGCGTCCGCCGAGCAGCAGCAGTCCGCCGAAGGCGAGGGTGTAGCCGCTGACCACCCAGGTGAGGGTCTCCCGTCGCAGGTCGAGATCTGCGCCCATGTGCGGCAGAGCAATGGCCACGACGGTCACGTCGAGGATGAGCATGAGTTGTGCGACGCCGACCAGCCCCAGGATCCGCCAGCGTCGCGGATCAGGGCTGCTGGTCGAAGTGGTGACGGTCATGGACTCGGACACGGTCTTCGCCTCCGAACTAAGTCATACAATGCGTGTTCAACTTACGTCGGGTACCGTAACTTGTACACCAGTTGTTTGACTTAGGGGAGTTACATGGCTCACTCCGCTGCCAGGTCTGGACGCCGGGCGGACGCGCGACAGAACGCCGAAAAGATCGTGCAAGCGGCCGTCACCTGCCTCGGGCGCAACGCCGAGGCGAGCATGAACGACATTGCACACGAGGCAGGGGTCGGCAGGGTGACGCTGTACGGGCACTTCCCGTCCCGAGAAGCTCTGGTCGAAGCCGCGTTAGTCCGACTGTTGACCCAGGGGAACAAGGTCCTGGAGGCCGTCGACCTCACCGGTGATCCCCGCGACGGGCTGCGGGCACTCATGGAATCCGGCTGGCTGCTGATCGCCCAGGCGGCCTCGGTCCTCCAGGCCGCCCAGACGGCGCTGCCTTCCGGCCGCGTTCAGGAACTGCACGCCCAACCCGAGCAACGGGTTCATGACCTGATCCGCCGCGGCCAGGCCGAAGGCGTCTTCCGGGCCGACATTCCGGCCGACCTGCTGGCCAGCGTCCTGCACCACATCCTGCACGGCGCGGCCACCGACGTCGCGGCCGGACGACTCGATCCGACTGATACGCCACGTTTCGTCGCTGAGATGGCCTTGGCTGTCTGCGCGGTCCCGCCTGCCGCTCCTCAGCACTGACTCGACCTACAAAACTGTCGTTCCGGGAGAGCAGCCGAGGGGTTTCTACGCCGGTCACGCCCCACGCCCCGGACAGCGGTTCTCGGGGAAGGTCTGACGACAGCCGGGCGCTCGGTCACACCAGGCGACTTCGCTACGCGGTCGCTCGGACGTCCTGCTGTGCAATGCCGCATCCCTCCGGACTCCGCCCCGACGGGCAATGGTCCAGGGTGGAGGCGGGCCGGCGACTCGCGTCGCCGGCCTGTCCCCCACGGCTCAGCCGATGGTCAGGTCGAGCTGCTTGCGACCGTTCGCGGGCACCCACACCGGGTTGCCGTCGTACCCGCCGGTCGACTTGGTCACCGGGTCGGCCAGGTACCACTCCAGGTTGACCGGGCCGCCGCCGATCACCCGGAATTCGTAGGCGCCGCCCTGGCCGGACATGTCACCGACGGCGAGCAGGTCGCCACTGGTCACGCCGCGTGCCTTCAGCCGGCCGCCGCTCCAGGCGGTGTCGCCGGGTGTGACGGTGACCGTGCCGGTGACCTTCGTACCCGCCGAGAGCGCGGTGTCGTAGGTGCTGGTCGCGCCGCTGGTGACCGGCACCGTCTCGGCCTGGAACCGATTGCCGGTCGCGCCGGACCACTGCCGAGGCAAATCGGCGATCGGCGTGAAGAGCAGGGGCCACGCGTACGGCCCGAGGTTCCTGACCGTGTACCTGCCCTCTTTGTCCGTGCCCTCGGGGAAGAGTTCCGACCGGGGGATCTCGAAGGCCGTGACACCGACCTCGACGTGCTCCAACGGCTGACCGTCCGGATCGCGCACCACACCGGTGACCGACCCGGCCGGGTCCAACTGGATCGTGCCGAGTCGAGTGGTCTTGCCCGCCTTGATCTTGATCTTGGCGGCCTGCCTCTGGTCTCCGGTGCCGCCCTCCGGGGTGAACCACTGCGCCCCATTCGCGCTACCGTCCGGCGGCTTGACGAACAGTTGGTAGGTACCCGGCGCCAAGACGTTACTGGTGCCCATGCCCTGCTTGTTGGTGCAGGCGGATGCGCGCTCGCTGGTGCCACCCGTGCCCGGCAGCACGGCGTAGAAGCACACGCTCCCACCCGCCGTCGCCCCCGTCGCACGGTTGACCACTCGCGCGTTGAACCGGCCGCCGATCTCGACCGGGATGGTCAGCGTGGCCCGCCCGTCGGCCGGGATGGTCACCGGTACGTCCTTCTTGCCGAGGTAGTCGCCGCCGTCCAGCACGTTCAGCGTGACCAGGGTCGGGCCCGCAGCGAGTCCCGCCACGGTCACCGTCGAGCCCTGCGTGCAGAAGTCGGCGAACTTCGCGACCACCGCGACGCAGTAGTTGCTGACGGGAGCGCCGGTGGTGGCGTCCACCGCGGTGACGACGAGCGAGCCGCCCGTACGCCACGTCGAGTTCACCGACGCCGAACCGCCCGCCGCCACGGTCACCTCGCCGCCGTCCTGGGAGAGCTCACGGGACGAGTTGGTGAGCGTGATCCGGTACGACTCCGGGAACACGCCGGTCAACTGCCACTCGCCGTCCGTACCCGTCTGGACGGTGTGGCGCTGGTGCACGCCGTCGGCGATCACGTCGGCCTGCACGTAGAGCTCGGGCGCCGGCTCGCCGGTTGGCAGAGTCACCCGCCCCGAGAGCGTGGACCGCGCCGGGTGCGTCACCTCCAGCGTCCTGGTCCGTCCGGCCCGGACCTTGACCGGGACGGCGTTCTCCATCCGGAGCGTGCCCGGGGCGAAGTACTCGTCGTAGCTGAACAGGTAGTCGCCCGGCAGGAGGTCCTCGAAGGTGCGGGAGCCAACGTTGGTGCCGTTCGCGAACGCGACCTTCGTGCCGCCGTGCCAGAGGGCGAACGAGTACTGGTCAACCCCGCTGCCGCCGGTCCGCAGTTCGACGCGGAGCGCGCCGGTCGGCCGGAGCGAGTCGTTCACCTCGACGGACTGGCCGGCAGCGACCCGGAAGATCTTGCCCGCCGCTTCGTCGATCTTCCCGGGCACCCACTGGTGGACGTTGAGCTCGACCCGCCAGCGCCCGGCGGGCACGGTGAGCGAGAACCGGCCGTCCGCCCCGGTGCTGGTGTTGTAGTTGCCGTCGCCGTCGACCTCGTGTGCCACGACGCTGGTCCGGGCCGGGTTGCCCTCCGCATCGGTGATCAGTCCGGTCAGGGTGCCGGTCGGCAACAGGCTTTCATCCACGGTCAGCGTCTGGTTGCCGCGCAGGGTGAACCTCTTGGCGGCGGCTTGGCCGTGCTCCTGGTGTGCCCACACGCGGAACGGGAACTTCACGAACTGCAGGGTGACCTCGCCGGCCGGCACATGCGTGATGGAGTAGCGGCCGTCGGCGTCGGTCGTAGCGCCCGGCGCGAAGTAGAAGAACGGCCCGGCGTCGAGGTAGACCGACGCCTGCGCGACCGGGTTGCCAGCCTGGTCGGTGAGCCGGCCCTGGACCGTGCCGGTCGGGACCTGACGCTCGTCGACCACCGTGACCAGGCCCGGCACCACGGTGTAGCGCTGGGCCTCGTCCGCGTTCGGCTTGCCGGGGGCGTACTGCGAGATGGTGCCGTCCGAGAAATTGACCGTGACCGGGCCGGCCGGCACGTCGTCCATCTCGTAGCGCCCCTGCGCGTCGGTGTAGGCCGAACGCTGCCAGTGGTTATATGTCAGGCTGCTGGTGGAGACCGAGGCGCGGACGATCGGGTTGCCGGATCGGTCGGTAAATACTCCCCGGACCGTGCCGGTCTGCGGCTCGAGCGGCCCGGAGATCTGGGCGGCCGACGCCTGTGGGGCCGGGACGACGAGGATCAGACCGACGGCCAAGAGGCCGGCGGACAAGAGTCTTTTGAGCATGGGTGTCAAACTCCACTAGGTGTGGGTCCACTGAGGACGCGAGCCTATGCGGGGACCGGGTCTGCCGGGAGGGTCTGTGGATGAATGGAAGACAATCACCGGTAGTGATCGCATAGGGCACCTCCGGAGGAACTGGCCGCCCGGTTACTCGATCTGGGCAGGGCCATCGCGTACCGTTCCACAACTCGTCGTACAGGCTGTTAGCTGGGAGTTCTCGGCTCGGGCCGAGGATCGCCGGCATGCTCCTGCGGTTGCCGCACCTGGGAATGATCCGCCTGCTCAACGGACTGGGGTTGTTGACCCGCTGCGACAGAGCGTTGGTGGTCTAGGTCCTCGTACTGCGAGATGAGGCAGCGCGGGCGGCGTCCCCCCTCGCCGTGACCCTGGCCAGCGGCATCCGGCACGACGTCACGCAACTCCTGCCCCGGTGGACACGATCCCACAAGGAAGGCATCCAGGGCCGCCCCCGACACAGACCCGACCGGCTCTACGCCGACCGCGAGAAGTCCTTACTGATCTCGGCATGGCCCGCCGCCGAGCCGCTGTCACGGGCTGTCGCGCTACAAGGCGCGCAACTCGCGGCATGTCCGCGCACTCGATCATGGTGGTGCGATGTCGCCGAGATCGCGCACCTCGGAGCCTCTGCACACCTACACCGCGAAGACCGGAGTCCTCGCTTGACATGTATCCGTCGCGGATATAGTGTCGACTTATGACAAGCGCCAGAACCGGCGGCCCCCTCACCCCCGCGGTGCTTCACATCCTGCTCGCGCTCTCGACCCAGGAACGCCATGGCTACGGGATCATGAAACAGGTCGAGTCCGACTCCCAGGGAAAAGTCAGAATGGGGCCAGGAACGCTTTATGGCTCGATCCGCCGAATGACCGAAGCGGGCTTGATCCGCGAAAGCGACAAAAAGATCGACCCGAACATGGACGATGAGCGCCGCGTCTACTACGGCATCACCGCGCTCGGTCAACAGACCCTCGCGGCGGAGTTGCAGCGATACCGCCAGGTCGTCGCGGTCGCCCATGAGCGATCCCTCATACCCAAGGCGATGGGTATCTGACCATGGACGGACAGGCACGATATCGGCGCTGGTACCGAAGGCTGCTCGGTCTCTATCCGAGGCCCTACCGCGAACGCTTTGCCGACAGCATGGAGCAGACGTTCACCGACCTCTGCCGTGAACGGGCCGGAACCGAGGGCCGCGGACATGGCGCCTTCATCCTCTGGATCTTCACCGAAACGTTCGCGGGCATCATCCGGGAGCGTGCGACAGACCTTGCGAGGTTGACTATGGCCAGGAACGCAACCAACGTCTTCAGGATCGTCAAGTACCTCGCACTCACCACCGGTGGCTTGATGGTGGCGGGAATCGCCACGGTCATGGTGCTGGCGCGCGGAACCGGCGAAGACATCACAGGTGTCGTGGCGCCGGCGCTACTGCTCACACTTCTCTCGGTGGTGGCCGCCGTCGTCGCGGCCATCCTGCAAGGCACGAGCCGTCGTCGCAGGCGCAGAAGAGAGGACGATCTGGCCGGCTGACGCCGCACCGGCCCTTTCGCCGGGTCGCCACCCGTGACGGCCAGCCTGCGACACGACGGTGCGTCTCGTGGGGCATCGACAGTCCCCGTTGAACCCCGAATGCCTCGCAGGGTCATCACGGCTCGACGGCTGAGCGCAGCCAACTGCCATCGGCCCGCCTGCGGGGCTCGTAAACTCGGCTCCTCGCAGCCGTGACGGGCAGGTTTGTGCGACGCAGGGCGACCAGCCCCAGCGCAGCAACCACCAAGCCCGATCCGACCAGCCGTGAACCAAGCCATCGGAAATGCCCAACGACGTCAAACCCTCGACGAGCTGATCAACAAATACTCGCAGGTGACGTAGCCTCGACCGACTTTTCGAACCCCACACCCGGCCGAGACCGTTTCATGATGCTCCCCCAGGGCTGATCCGGCGGGACCCGGATCCTACCGACGCGTATGTCTTTCGAGAGTCTGTCATGGATGGCGGCCGGATCCCGGGTGTCCGGCAGACTGGCCGGGCGCGTTGATAGGCACGTTCCGGTCCTCGCATCTTTTCGCGCTGCGCGCTCAGCCGTTCCGAAGAGTGGGTTCACATGCATTGCTGGGAAGACATCGATGTGAGCTGCGGAAAATGCAACGAGATGGTCCAGCAGCTCGATCCACTGAAGCTCGACGAGCCCATCTTGACATTGCCGAAAATGAATGAGATGGCGGATGTCGCCGCGCTGACACGCGCCTTCGGCGACGCGTTGCCGACGCTGGAGAACATCGCCGCTCTCAGCCCGGCCGAGTGTCTCGCCGCCATGCGTGACCTGGGCATGTATCTGGGGAGCCTGCAACGGCACGGAATCTCCGCCTTCGACGTGCTGCCGCACGCGACCCGACCGTTCGAGCTGCTGGGGCATCGCACCCGGATGATCCCGCGCGACACCGTGTTCCACTACTCGTGCTGGAACCCGGTGGGCGAGCGGGAGCGGCTGTTCACCGGGCATCCGATGGAGCGCAGCCTCATCGAGGCGGTGCGCTCGTGCGTACCCGATCTGGGGCATGCCGTCGAAATCGCCCGCTCACTGCTCGACGACGATCCGGCCAGTTCGCTGCACGCCGGGAAGATGGCCGTCCTGGCCCGGCACATCACGGCGGCCGACCGGGCGATGGCCGGCATCATCAGGCAGGTCACGCCGGCATTCTTCGCCCAGGTGCTCCGGCCGTACTTCGAGGACATCCGAATCTCCGGCCGGCGGTACATGGGCCCGGCCGCGGCGAACATCCCGCTGTTCCTCGTCGACATGCTGCTCTGGGCCTCGGACCACGGGAGCGAGGAGTACTCAGCGTTCTGCCGGGAGGTCGCCTCGCAGACCCTCCCGCACTGGCAGGCACGGTTCGCCGAGGCGACGACGATGCCGTCCCTGGCCTCCAGGATCGCCGCCGCTCTCGCCGGCGACCGGTCGGCGGCCGGTGCGGCGAACCTCCAGAACAGCGCGCAAAGCCTGTTGATGGCCCTCCGGTCGCTCATCTCGTTCCGTGGCAAGCACCTCACGATGGCCCGCCGGGCCTACCACGAGGATCTCCGGCTCTATCCACTGGGCAGCGGCGGAGGCAGTGTCGGGCTCCTCGAGGAGATCCTCCACCTCACCCAGCAGAACGGCGCCATGATCAGCGCGGTGGCGGCACGGTGAGCATCACCATCGCCGGCGCCGGGGTGGCCGGCCTGGCCGCCGCGCTGAGCCTGCACGCCGCCGGCCGGGACGACATCACCGTGTACGAGGCAGACCCGGCCGTCGACCAGCACGGTTTCGGGCTCAACATCCTGCCCAACGCGGTACGTGAACTGGCCGAGCTGGGTCTGCTGGACTCGTTGCTGCGCCACGCGGTCGAGACCCGGGAACTGGCCATGTACAACCCGTACGGCGATCTGGTCTGGCGTGAGGACCGGGGCGTGTGGGCGGGGTATCGCTGGCCGCAGATCTCGGTTGCCCGGTCCCACCTGCTGCGGGTGCTCGCCGCAGAGGTGCGGAACCGTCTCGGTGACCAGGCCGTCGTCACCGGTGCACGGCTGACCGACCTGCGGCGCGAACCGGGCCGGACGTACGCCGTCTTCACCGGCGCCGACGGCACCTCGCGGGCCGTCGAGACCGATGTGCTCATCGGCGCCGACGGGATCCGTTCGGCCGTCCGGGCGGCGCTGTATCCCGGGGAGGGGCCGCCGTCGGGCAACGGCACCGTGATGTACCGGGGAACCGCCTGGGGCGAGGGCTTTCTGACCGGTAGCTCGATGGCCGTGCTGGGCGACGACCGCCGGCGGCTCGTGCTGTACCCCATCGACACCGACGAGACGACCGGCCGGAAACTGATCAACTGGGTCGCAGCGGTGCCCGCCGAGGAGGCCGGAGAGGAGAGCCGGGCCGTGGTCCTGCGGCGGTTCGGCGACTGGCGGCCACCGGGGGTGGACCTGGCCCGCCTGGTCGGGCAGACCCCCGAGGTGTACACGTCCCCGATGATCGACCGGGACCCGCTCCCGCAGTGGACGTTCGGCACCGTGACGCTCGCCGGCGACGCGGCCCACGCGATGTATCCCGCCGGGTCGAACGGAGCTACCCAGGCCATCATCGACGCCCGTGTCCTCGCCTGGCACCTGGCCACACATCCCGGCGCGGGCGACGCCCTGCGGGCCTACGCGGACGAACGCCGGCCCCGGATGACCCGGTTGCAGGCCGACAACCGCACGCTGGGACCGGAGCGGGCAATCACCCTGGCTCACCAGCGCGCGCCGCGGGGTTTCACCGACGTACGGGAGATCTTCGGCCCGGAGGAACTCGCGGACATCTCCCGCGGCTATGCGGCGGCCGGGCAGTTCGACCGGGAGTGGGTCGACTCGAGGCCCTCACTGACCGTCGGCGGTGGCCGCCGGTCCACGGCCGTCCGGGAGACCAGCTTCATCACTGCCGTCATTCGTGGGCGCGAATGCAACCGCCCGGACGCCTACCTGCGGGACAATCACGCGGTGCTGCTGAGCACTCCCCGGTCCTGTGCAATGGCGGACGAGGCGCTGGCCGCGGGTGGCACCATCGGCTCGGTCATCGTACGCGGGCGCTTCGGCGACGTCGCCCTCACCGAGGCCGTCGCCGCGGGTGTGAGCCAGGTGGTCTGCCTCGCGGCGGGCAGCGACACCCGTGTCTGGCGGCTGGGGCTGCGCGCGACCACCCGGTACTTCGAGATCGACCTGCCGGGTCATCTGGAGGCCAAGGAGAAGCTGCTGGAGCCGGTCGCCGGCCGGCTCGCCTGCCGCCGGGTGCCGCTCGACGCCGACCTCCGGCACGGGGCCTGGCCGCACCTGCTGCGGGCCGCCGGGCACGCGTCGCACGAACCCACCGTGTGGATCATCGAGGGTCTGCTGCCGTACCTGCCGACCGAGGACGTCGCCGGGCTGCTCGCGACCGTCCGGGAGATGTCGGCGCCGGGCTCCGTTCTGCTGATCGACGCGCCACACGGCGACTTCTACCGGGATCCGGCGAACGAGGCGTTCCTCGCCTTCATGACGGCCCGGGGATCGGCGTTCCAGCTCGGGTTCGACGACTTCGGCGGTTTCCTCGGCGAGCAGGGCTGGCGAGCTGAGGCGTACACGTTGCGGGATCTCGCCTCGGGGGCGTGCGACTGGTTGCCCACTCCCCCACAGCGTCTGTGCCCGCCGCACGACCATCACTGGGTGGCGCGAGCGCATCCCGCATGACCGGCTACCTCGGGTTCGCCGCGTATCAGTGGATCCGTGACGCCGAGGACCGGCCGCGCGGGCTTTGCTGCGGGTCCGTCCTCGGCGTCGCGTACGAAGGTTCGATGGACACAGCGCTGGTGCTGTGCGGTGTCCACCGGCGTGACGGGTCCTCGTGACTGCAAGTGATGTAGTTAGGATTCAACTCAGGCTCGAACCCGTTTACTCCATACGAAGCGTGCATCGGGATGGCTGCTGACCTGCAATTGTGTTGACCCATAGCCTCCATATCCACAGTGTTCGTTTGGCACCTGATGAGGGCTGCGTTGTCGGGATTCTTCGGTCAGCCATTGGGCGACGGCCTGGTAGTTCGCGTCGGTGAGGCCGCCTTGTGGGTCTACGTGGTGCAGGAGCACGGAAGCGCTGTGGTGCGCCGCCACCCACGCCCGGTCGGCGTCGGCGATCTCGTCGTTCAGCCACGCCAATCGGTATCCTGCGGCCCACTCGACGAGGCGGCGCGTTTTCCAGTGCAGTGCGAAAAGGTGTCGTAGGTGTAGGCGGTGGTCTTGGTGCGCGGGTCGGTGACCTTTGCCCCACGACGATCAACAACAGGCGACGGACGCCCCGTGCGCCCACGATGCCCATCAGACCGAAAGCATCGACCACAATCGACCAAAGCTGGCCGCGAAGTTGGCCTGAAAACGCCTTTGAACAGACAAAACTTCGAATTTAGCAACTACGGCTGGAGTATTAGGCATACGCGATCATCGGTACGTCCGCGCTGAGCCGCATCCCGATCGCGTCATCGGCACGGGGGGGACACTTGTGCGTATTTGAGATCTGGCTGGCCGTGGACGCGACCCTGGTGACCCGCCAGCGCACCGACGCCGCCGTCGTCCCCACCGTTCTCGACCGGTAGCTCACCGACGCCGACACGGTGGTGTTCTGCCCCGACCAGCTCGCCCGCGACGTCGTAGTACGCCGGCTGGGCCACCAGCCGCGGCTGCTCAGCGTCCCCGACCAGACCTGGCCGGGGGGACCGACTACCGCCGACGGATCGCAGCGCAGAACCCGGCCCGGCTCGTCCAACGGGTGATCGATGGGCGCGGCGAGGGCGCGGTCTGGCTGGTGCCCCGCTACGGCTATCGCCCGTTCGGGGAGCGCTGCGAGCAGCTCGGCGCGGCGCTGATCGCCCGGTTGGGACCCGCCTGGCAGTACCCGGTACGGACCCGGACCGGTGTGGAGAGCGTGTGGCGGTGGGCGCCACCCTAGGTCTAGCCGGCCGAGGAGGCACCGGTGACGTGGATCGTGGTGATCCACGGCGGCGGCTCCGGCGGGTTCTCTCCGATCAGGCCGGCGATGACCCGGGTCGCCACCAACGGCGTCTCCGGCCAGGGGGTGTACCCGTCGGTCAGCACGACGACGACGTGTGGCCGGACCTTCAGCGCCTCGGTGACCCCGACCCGCAGGTCGGTGCCGCCGCCCCCGGCGAGTCGTACCTCGCCGACGGTGTGCACCTGCCGCACCACGTGTACGGCCGCGTCGCAGGAGAGCACGGTCACCCGGTTGCCACCGATCCCGACCGCCCGGAGTACCCCGGCGACCTCGGAGAGCGCCTCGGTCAACTGCGCCTCCCCCATCGACCCGGAGGTGTCCACCACGATCGCCACCCGGGGCACCGGCTGGCGCAGGCTCGGCAGCACCACGCCACGCAGCGCGGACGAGCGCCGGGACGGCCGGTGGTAGGTGTAGTCCACCGCCCCGCTGGCCCAGGCCGCCGCCTCGCGTACCACGCCGGTCAGCGCCCGACGCCAGTCGACCTTCGGCTCCAGGACCTCGGTGGCCCAGCGCTGCCAGCCGGCCGGCACCGTCCCCCGGCCGCGCACGTGCGCGCGTACCGCCCGGGCGGTCTCCCGGCGGATCGCACCCGCCTCGACCTCGCTGACGCCTCCGGCCGAAGCCCCCGTCTCCCACGGCCGGTCGAGGCCGTGCGCCCCGGATCCGCAGTCGAGGCCGTCGTGGCTCTGCACACTCGCCGGCAGCCTCGGCAGGTACTGCTCGAACAGCAGCCCGTCCGGCAGGTCGTACGCCTTCGGCTCCACCCGGTCCGGCGGCAGCGGAAGCAGGTCCGCGACCAGGTCGTCGTTGATCTCGCAGTCCTGCGCGACGTTGACCCGGTAGTGGTCCCGCCGCTGGTCGGCGGCGAGCCGGTCGGCCCGCCCGTGGTGGTCGCGCAGCAGGTGGGAGACCTCGTGGATCCAGACCGCGGCGAGCTGCGTCACCGGCAGCCGGGCGACGAACTCCGGCGACGCGTAGCAGCGCCACCGCCGGTCGACGCCCATCGTCGGTACCTGCCGGGACTCCACGACGGTGAGGCTGAACAGCGCCGTCGCCAGGTACGGCCGGTCCTGCGCCGCCCGGAACCGGGCCGCGAGCAGCTTCGTCCGGTCGAGCGCCCCGGTCACGATTCTCGCCTCCGACCGTGCCGTCCCCGCCGGCCGCTCCGGTACGTCATCTGGACAGGCGTCCGGAGAGCTGCAACACCTCGACGAACGCGTCGATGGACGGCGGCACCGGCCAGGCGGTGTCCCGCAGCGCGGCGAGATCCAGGGCGGCCCGGGCGGCGACGTCCGGCACCCCGGCCTCGACCGCCTTCTCCAGCACCGCCCACCCGGCTTCCCAGCGCTGCCGGTCGACCCGGCCCTGCACCGCGGAGATCACCGCGGTGAGGAAGGCGAGCTGCCGGTCGCCCCGGTCGGGCAGCGTGAACGCGTCCGGGTTGGCGAGCACCCGCTCCGGGTCCGGCAGGTCGAGGTGCTCCAGGTAGGTGACGAACTCCAGGCCGGCGCCGTCGCCGACCGCACCGACCACGGCCAGCGCGAGCACGTCGGCGCCGGTGCCGGCGCTGTAGTGGAAGGTGAGCAGCCGCAGCACCATCTCCCAGGTGCGTGGGGAGGGCCAGGCGCCGCCGCGCGCCTCCGAGTCGCCCGGCAGGTGGTGGGTGAGCCCGGGGCGTGCGGTGAGGAAGCCGGCGACCGCGCCGCGCGCCCTGGCCAGCGCGGTCGACGTCCGACCCGGCTCGACGACCGGCACCGTCACCGCCGGCCAGGTGCCGGCGAGGCCGCGCGCCACCGTACGTGCGTCGTGACTCCAGTGCAGGTGGACGAAGCGGTTCGCCAGCGGTGGGCTGAGGTGCCAGCCGTCGGCGGCGCTGGTCGGCGGGTTCGCCGCCGCCACGATCCGCACCGCGGGCGGCAGTTGCAGGCTGCCGACCCGACGCTCGAGCACCACCCGCAGCAACGCCGCCTGCACCGCGGGCGGCGCCGACGAGAGCTCGTCGAAGAAGACCAGACCCGAGCCGGTACGGGCGAGCCGTACCGCCCAGTCCGGCGGTGCCATCGGTACACCCTCGGTCGCTGGCGAGTCCCCGATGATCGGCAACCCGGAGAAGTCGGAGGGCTCGTGCACGCTGGCGATGACCGTCTCCATCGGCGTACCCAGGCTGTCCGCGAGCTGTTGCAGGGTCGCGGACTTGCCGATGCCCGGCTCGCCCCAGAGCAGCACCGGCAGGTTCGCCGAGACGGCGAGGGCAAGTGCCCCCACCTTGGGGTCGCGGACCTGCTCCGTACGCCAGGCCCGGGTGGCGGCTACCAGCGCGTCGGCGGCGACGAGCGCCCGGTCGGTCACGGTCAACGCTGCTTCCACTCGTCGAGCACCGTACGGACCAGCAGCGGCCCCCGGTACTCCTCGTCCACGTCCTCCGCGCCGGCCGGGTCGTCCGGATCCATTACGTACATCTCCCACTTGTACTCGGCCAGCTCGGCGACGCTCGTCCCCTCGGCGTCGGTCGCCCCGGGATCGGCGCCGGCCTCGAGCAGCGCCCGGACCATCTCCGGGGTGCCCCCGTCGCCGATGGTCACGTGCAGCGCGGTCCGACCCCGGCGGTCCGCCACCTCGATCGGCACCCCGGCGTCGACCAGGCGTCGGACCAGCCCGACGTCCCGCACGCTACGCACGTGGTGCAGCAGGGTACGGCCACGGCCGTCCCGCATCTGCGGGTCGAGACCGGCGTCCAGCAGATCGCCGAGGGCCGCCGAACCGCCGTGTTGGAGGCGTTGCAGCACCTCACGGCGAAGTTCCCGGAGCGGCCGGGGCAGCCGGCCGTCGGCGGTACGCCACGCCTGCACCGCCGCGAAACAGCCGGCGACCGGCCCGCCGAGGGTACGCAGCACCTGTTCCCGGGCCACCTCCTCCGGGGTGTGCGACACCGGCTCCAGCCGACCGTCGGCGTGCACCACCGTGTGCCACTCGCCCCGGCACCGGACCGGTACGCTCCGCCGCAGGTCGAGCGGCTCGGCCCGGGGTGGCCCCCCGGCGGGGGCGTACGGGAACAGCGCCCGCCGGACGAGCGGGTGCAGCTCGGCCGGGTTGAGCAGGCCGTGCCGGACGAGTTCCAGATCGGCCGGCCGGGCGTGTACGACCGGGGCGAGCGCCGGATGCAGGTAGCTGTCCCTGTCGAACCCGACGAACGACGCGGCCGGAGTGCCGTCGTCCCGGCGCTCGATCGCGGCGACGTACCGCCACCGCTCGCCGACCATCACCCGGGCGGCGCCGTACCGGGTGTGCAGCCGGGCCAGCTCGGCGGGAAGCCCGATCGGGACCAGCCCCGCCGCGCGGACGTGGGCGATCGCCTTCTCGTACCGGAAGCCCTCCGGCTCGGCCGGATCCAGCTCGACACCGGCCACGGCCCACGCCGTGACGAGCTGCCCGACGGCGGCCAGCCGGTCGAACGCCTCCGCCCGGCTCGCCGGGTCGGCCGGGTCGACGCCGGTGGCGTACGCCTCGAACGGCCGGGGAGTCCCGTCCGGCTCGAAGCCGGGCAGCCGGGCCGGTGAACCGCCGTAGGCGACGGCGAGCCCGGCGACGTGGTCGACGCTCCAGAACACCGGCGGCAGGTCCCGCACCCCGTCCCGCTGCTGACGGACGAGCCGGACGGTGAGCCGCAGCCGCTGCGAACCGTCCACCGTCTTCGGCAGTTGGACCACCAGGACCGGATCGGTGTCGTCCAGCCGGTCGTCCCGGGTCGACAGCACCCACTGCTGGTGGGTGCCGAGGCTGGTCCGGCCACCGAGCGTCCGGGGCAGGTGCCAGCGCAGCAGGTCCGGCGCGAGCACGGCGAGATCCGCCTCGATCCGCTCGGCCTGCCGGCGGCCGTGTTCACGGGCCACCTCGGCGAGGTCGACGCCGACGTCGATCCGGGCCGCCGCGCAGCCGGCCCGCCAGTCCCCGGCCACCCGGGCGGCGGTGCACGCCTCGACCATCGCGGCCGGTACGGCGTACCGGCGGATCCGCTGCCAGACCCGCAGGCCGGCGTTGCCGGGTGGGGTCGGGGTCACCGGTAGACGCTCGCGATCGCCTGGATGTCGGGGTGCGGTGCGGTGGTCGGCCGGTCGGCGAGCAGCGTCGCGGCCCGGCGGCGCATCCGACGGGGTACGCCCCCGTTGAGGCCGAGGTATTCCAGGGTGGGGTGCCCGTCGACCGCCTCGACCAGCAGCCGCGCCCCCCGCCCGCCGATCTCGGTACGCCGTACGTCCAACCGGCGCAGCCGGGCCGTCGGCAGTACGGCGGCGAGCGCCGCGGCGCCCTCGTCCCCCACCACGTTGCCGCGGGCGCCGAGGGCGCGCTCGGACGGGGGTCGGGCCAGGTCAAGGGCCTGCCATGCCGCCAGGTGCCGGGCCAGCACCGCCACCCCGGCCGGGGTCACCCCGTTGCCGCCCAGTCCCAGGGTCAGGTCCACCCCGTCCACCAACCGGGCCAGCGCCGCGACCCCGTCGTCATCCAGATGGTTGGCGGCCAGGTACAGCTCCCGGACGCCGGCCCGGTGGACCAGGGCGCCGAGCGTCGGCACCACCTCCGGTCCGAAGCCGTTGCCGCCCAGGAACAGCCGTTGCAGACCAGGTGGCCGCGCGGCGAGTGCCTCGGCGAGGACGGCCAGCCCGCGCCCGGTCATGCCCACGTTGACCAGGTCGAGGGTGCGGATCGAGGTGTTCACCGCGAGTGCCTCGGCGAGCCGCGCCACGCCCTCGTCGCCGATCGGGTTGCGCTTGAGCCACAGGGCCCGGACGGTGTCGTCGTGTTCGATCCGGGCGGCGAGCGCGGCTACCCCGGTCGGATCGATCCGGTTGCAGCCGAGGTAGATGGTCCGCAGGTGGTGACCGGGTCGCAGCGCCGCCGCCACTGTCCGGGCACCCTCCGCGCCGAGCCCGTTGGTGCCGAGCAGCAGGTGCCGGACCAACGGCGAGTCGACCGCAGCGGCGACGATCCGGGCGCTCTGCACCGACCCGATGCCCTGCTTGCAGAGGTCGAGCCGGCCGTCGGCCTGGATGGTGCCGCGTGGGAAGACCTCCGGGGCGGAGACCGGCCCACCGGCGGCGAGCCGGACCAGCAGCGGGTCGAAGTCGGTCGGCTCGGCGAGCCCGGCCTCGGGGTCGGCGATGATCGGGCAGCGTACCGGGGTCGGATCGGTCACCAGGGCACACTCCGGTAGTCCTTGAGGAACAGGCCGTTCACCGGTGCGCCGCGTACGCCCCGCACGACCGGGTCGTAGACCCGGGCGGCACCGTCGATGACGTCGAGCGGCGGCCGGAAGCCGCGGCCGCGCTGGGCGCGCTTGCTCGGATGCGGACGCTCGTCGGTCACCCAGCCGGTGTCCACGCTGTTCATGTGGATCCCGCTGGCCAGGTAGTCCGGGGCGACCGTGCGGACCAGCATGTTGAGCGCCGCCTTCGCCATGTTGGTGTGCGGGTGCCGGACGGTCTTGCCGGCCCGCGAGTAGCTGCCCTCCATCGCCGAGACCTGGACCACGTGCCGCTGCGGATGGCCGCTCGCCTCCATCAGCGGACGCAGCCGGGAGGTGAGCAGGAAGGGCGCGAACGCGTTGACCACGTGCACCTGCAACCACTCGCGCGGGCTGACGTCGCCGTCGCGGAGCACCCACGAGTTGACCTCGCGCAGGTCGAGCTGGAGACCGGTCTCATCGAGCTGGCCGGGCGGAAAGAAGGCGTCGAGCCCGGTCGGCAGGCCGGGCTGCTCCGCCGTGGCCGGGGCGCCGCCGATCGCGACCCGGGCCGCCGGGCCGGCCAGCGCCGCCGACTCGGCCTGCCGGACCTCCCGGTGGTACGCCGCCGGCCGGTACAACGTCTGGGCGGCGTTGTTGACCAGGATGTCCAACTCGGCGAACCGCCGCCCGACGAGCCCGACGAAATCGAGGGTGCCGGGCAGGTCGAGCAGGTCGAGGCCGTGCACGTAGAGCCGGTCGGCCCAGTCCTCGAAGTCCGGTACGGCGGCGTACCGCCGCGCGGCGTCCCGGGGGAACCGGGTGGTGACGATCACCTCGGCGCCGTCCCGGAGCAGCTTCAACACGGTGTGGAAACCGATCTTCACCCGGCCGCCGGTGACCACGGCGGTCCGGCCGGACAGGTCACACCGGGCGTGCCGCCGGAGCCGGTTCTCCTGTGCGCAGGGCGGGCACATCAGGTGGTAGTCGACGTCGACGTCCCGGTACGACGCCTTGCAGACGTAGCAGTGGCGGGCCCGGGCGAGGGTGCCACCGCTGCGCGACGCGGCGGCCGGGGCCGTGACGTCGGGTGCCGGCTCCGGGGCGGTGTCGGGAAGCTCCGCACGGAACCGGGTCGTACCCGCGAGGAGGGCGCGGTCCGCCTCGCAGGTTCGGGCGGCACGCCGCGACTTCGCCCGCTTCTTCACCCCGCGGTACGCCGTCACCACCGCCCGCTCCAGTTCCGCGCGGACCGCGTCGTCCAGGTCGGCGTCGTCGAGGCGCCCGAGTACGGCGACGCAGGCCGCCAACTCGGCACGGTCGACGGACACGATCCCTCCCCGGTTGGATGTGGTGGCGAGACCGGCCGGATTCGAACCGGCGTCCTCCAGCTTGCTGTCAAGGCGCGTCGACCTCTGCGCTACGGCCTCGCCGCGCGGCAGCATACCCAACACCACCGACACCGTTGGCCCGCCGGTGTCCGGCTCCTACCTACCGGCCGTCCGTCGGCTGTGGACGAACACGTCCTCCGGGGTACGCCCCCAGGCGTCCGGGGCCTGCGGATCGGCGCCCGCCGCGACGAGCGCCGCCATCACCTCCCGGTCACCGGACCGGACGGCCAGGTGCAGGGGCGTGTTGCCGTGCCGGTCACGTTCGTCGACGACGAGCCCGGCAGCCATCAGGACCGGCAGCATCCGGGTGTGGTCGAGGTGGGCCAGCCAGTGCAGCAGGCTGCAGCCGTCACCGTCGCGCAGCGCGGGATCGAACCCCTCGGCGAGGACGGCGAGCAACGCGTCGGTGTCGCCGTGGAAGGCGAGCGCGAAGAGGTCCCGCCGGAGCAGGCGGATCTGTTTCGGTGCCGGCTTCGCTCCGGTACGCCAGGCGCGGACCGCCGTCGCGCAGCCCACGATCGGACCACCGAGCCCGGCGACCAGGAACTCGCGCCGAAGCTCCGCCTCGGTGTGGTGCGCGGTGAACGCCCGGCCGCCGGTCACCCGTACCACGTGCCAGTCCGGTCCGCACCGGACCCGGACCGGCGGCGCCGGTACCGGGGGCGGGACCTCCCACTCCTGGGTCCGCCCCGGGTACAACGCCTCGTGCACCAACGGATGCAGGTCGTCGGGCCGAAGCGACCCGTGACTCAGCAGCGCGGCCTCGACCGGGGCCGGGAGGGCGAACGGGTCCGGCCCCTCCGACCGGTCGTCGGCCCTGGTCCGCCGGACGGTCACCACTCCGTCGTCGGCGACGTCGACCGCGCTGGTGTGGTCGGCGGCGCACAGCGTCGTCCGGCCGTACCGCCCGGCGAGCCGCCTGGCCTCCGCGGCCAGCACCGGCAGCGTGGGCCCGAGCCGGGGCAGCCGGGACTCGGACCACCGGTCCCAGCCGTACCGGGCTCGCACCACACTCAGGTCGACGGCGATCCCGGCCGCACCACACGCCGCCGGCCACCGCTGCAGGACGAGCAGCCCGTCGATCGTCTCCACCTCGGCCGCCCGGTCGACCGGTCCCTCCACCGTGGCCACCTGGGCGACCGGTCCCCGCACCGTGGCCACCTCGTCCGGCCGGTACGGGAGGCCGTCCGGGGTGTGCCAGGCGAGCCGGGTCTCCGACGCCCCGTACGCCCAGCGCCGGGCCTGCACCGCGTCCGCGTGCCAGCACCAGTCGGGCAGGTCGTACCACCGCTCGGGCAGCACGCCGACCTCACCGACCCGCAACCCGATCCGCTGCGGGGCCCGCCCGTCCCTGGGCAGGGTGGCGACCAGCACCGGAACGGCCGGCTCGACGCGTCGGCCCGACGTGTGGTGCGCCGGCGGGCGCAGCGGCCCGGTCCGGCGGGACAGCACGACGCTGGCCCGAGGGGCGAGGGCCAGGGTCTCGGTGCGGGGCAGGAACCGCCGCAGCAGGTCCGGCGCGAGACCGGCGAGATCCGCCGCGATCCGGGCCGCCGCCTCGGTGCCGTACCGGGTGGCCACGTCGTGCGGGTTGATGTGCAGGTCGACTCGGGCGGCCGCGCAGGCGCCCCGCCAGTCACCGGCGAGCCGACGCGCGGTGGCGGCCGCCACCATCGCCGGTGGGGAGAAGTAGGCCAGGGCCCGGACCCGCTTGTCCCGCTCGCTCCGCCGCCCCATCCCCGCCTTTCCCGCTCGTACCGGTGGCGAACCGACCGGATTCGAACCGGCGTCCTCCTCCCTGGCAAGGAGGCGCGACGACCTCTGCGCTACGGCCCGCCGGCGAGGAGTCTAGAGCGTCGCCCACCGATCCGGGGAACGGCCGGTACAGAAGCAGATCGCCGTACGTGGAGATCCACGTACGGCGATCTGTCCTGATTGATCAGATTCCGCCGAGGCGGGAGCCGCACGGCGGAGCCGGATCGAGGGTGAAGTCGAGCGTCGCGATAAACCCGGCGTCGACCTGCTGCTGCTTCGCCTTCGGAATCCAACCGTCCCTGGCCACGATCACCTGATACCTGCCGCTCGGTACCCAGTAGGCGTAGCGGCCCTGGCTGTCGGCGTTCACGGTGTAGCCCGTCCCGCCGCGGTTGAGCTGGACGAGGGCCCGGACCGGAACGCGTTGGCCGGCACAGGTCAACCCGACGACGGTGCCCTGGACCTTGCCCCAGGTCTCCGGCGGCGCGACGTTCAACTCCACGTCCACCGTCGGCCTCGGGTACGGGGTGTCCGAGCCCAGCTCCAACTGAGCGTGGTACGCGCCCGGCTGGTCGATCCCGGTCTCCGCCGTGGCGGTCAGGGTCACCGTCACCTTCTGGGTGGCGCCGGGCGCCAGGGTGAAGCGGGCGGGACTCGTGGTCAGCCACGGCGTACCGCTCTCGCTGTCACAGCCGCCGAGGCCGGCGAGCTTCTCCACCGTCGTACCGAACTGCGTGGGCGATCCGCCGATCTTGTACGCGCCGCAGGCGAGCGCGCCCCGGTAGACCGGGACGCCGACGTTCGGCAGGGCGCGCCACGCCCCGGTCGCCGGGTCGTACGCCATGGTCCGGTTGGTCATGGTCGCCGAGTTGTTGGCGATCCCACCCGCGATCACCAGCAGGCCCCCGGCGACCCCGTGCTGGGTGCCCCACATGTCCACCGGCATCTCGGGCAGCGCCGTCCACTCGTCGGTGACCGGGCTGTACGCGTAGGCATCCCGGTACGACGTCCGGCCCGATATACCGCCGGCGCAGTAGACGATGCCCCGGATGCCGCCGCAGGCCAGCAGGCCGACCGGCTTCGGATAACCGGCGGCGGTACGGAAGCCGCCCGTCGCCGGGTCGAAGACGGTCAGCCGGTCGGTGGCGGGACACTGGTCGTCCGCGCAGCCGCCCACCAGGTAGATCCGGCCATCGGTCACGGCGGTTCCCGCGCTGGCGACCGGTGCCGGGTTGGTGACGCCGGCCAGGGTGCTCCAGGTGCTGGTCGCCGGGTCGAAGACGTCGACCGTGCCGACCGCCGTACCGTCGGCGCCGTCCCGGCCACCGATCAGGTAGATCCTGCCGCCGACCACGGCCGCCGAGGCCGCGGCCCGGGCGGTCGGCAGGTCGGGCAGCGCGCTCCACGAGTCGACCTTCGGGTCGTAGACCCAGGCCTTCTTTCCGTTGCCGGTCTCCTGGTGCGATCCGAAGGAGTACACCTTGCCGCCAAAAGCCACGGCGGCGTTGTCGAAGACCGCACCCGGCAGGTCCGGGATCCGGGTCCACGCGTCCTCGGCCAGCGGTCCGGACGTGCCCGGCTGCGCGGCGAACCGCGGCACGCGGTTCGCGGCCGGGGTGACGCCCTCGACCGGTTGTTCGATCAACGGCGCACCCTTCCGGCCGGCGAGCAGGTCGAACTCGCCGGGACGCTCGATTAGGTCGACGGTGGCCGGTGCGCTGCCGGTGTTCCGGACGGTCACCGTGGTGGTGCGGGTGCTGCCGTACGGCTGTTGCGACCCGACGCGCTCGGAGGTGACGCTGAGCTGGCCGGCCTTGAGGACGAAGTCGGCCCGCCTGGTGCCGTCCGGCAGCATCGCGACGTCCTTCGTCAACGTCTGGTACGTCGTCCTGCCCGCGTCCACCGGGTGCGTACCGGTGAGCGTGGAGAAGAACGAATAGAACCCGTCGCCGATGTTCGGATCGTCCGGGGTGGCCGCGGTTACACCCCGCTCGGCGGGCGCGTCTGGGCTGGCGACGGTGGCCCCGTTGACCCCGGCGCCGGTGTTTCGGTCGGTGACGAAGCCGGCGACCAGGCCGCCGGGGAGCGTGCTGCACACCCGGTTGACGACCCGAACGTTGTCGATCTGCCACCACCAGTCGTAGCTGGCCTGGTAGCGGAACCGCAGCAGGGCGTCGGCCGCCCCGGCGATCGGGGTCAGCGGCACCTCCTCGATCCGGGGACCGCGCCGGGAGGTGTTCTGGCGCCAGACGTTGGTCCAGGTGGCGCCGCCGTCGCCGCTCACGTCGACGTCGACGACGTTGTCGGTGCCGCCGGACCAGAAGTCGCTGCCGAACGTCAGGTACGGCGCCTCGACGCCGGTCAGGTTCAGCGCGGGTGCCACCAGGTCGGTGTCCTGGCTCTTGCCGTCGCCGTAGAAATTGCTGTCGACGATGGCGAAGCCACCGCTGCCGCCGGTGAGGTTGCCCCGGCCGACCGGGTCGACGAAGGCCCAGCCGCTCCCGTCGGTACGGTTGGTCACCGACCAGCCCTCGGGGGCATGGGTACCCTCGAAGCTCTCGCTGATCAGAGGGTCGCCGCCGAGGCGGTAACCGGCCGCCTCACACGACTCCGTCACCGGTACCGCGATGTTCACCGTGGTCGCACCGGTACCGAGGTCCAGGTCCCTGGTGACCGTCCGGTACCCGGGGGAACGCGCGGCGACGGTGATCGTGTAGGTGGCGTCGCCCGGCAGGGTGACGGAGTACCGGCCGGTGACCGGGTGGGTGAAGACGGGCTCACCGGGTCGGCCCGTGATCTCGATGGAGGCGTAAAGCGGCCAGCCGTGGCCGGAGCCGTCGGTGACCCGGCCGGTGACCGTGACCGACTGGGTCTTGACCAGCGCGACGTCGGCGGTGACCGAGCCGCCCTCCGGGACGCTCACGGTGACCGTCCGGCTGGTGTAACCGAAGGCGCTGACGGTGATCTCCTGGTCGCCGGCGGCCAGGTTGAGGAGGTACCGGCCGTCGGCGCCGGTGGTGGTGCTGCGGCGTCCGGCGATGACCGCCGCACCGGCGAGCGGCGCGCCGGTGTCGCGGTTGGTGACCGTACCCGTGACCTGGCCGACCGGTCCGCGTGGGGCGGCGGTCACCGCCTGGTACGCGTTGAGCCGACCCTCGCCGAACATGTTGTTGTTGTCGACGGTGCCGCCGCAGGCGACCGCGTCGGTGTCGGTGGCGGTGTCGCCGAGCAGCGCCTCGGTGCTGGTGACGTCGCCGCGGAGGGTGGGTGCGGCGGACCAGACCAGGGCAACGGTGCCGGCGACGTGTGGGGTCGCCATCGAGGTGCCGTCGTACTCGTCGTACGCGTTGCCGGGGACGCTGGAACGGACGGCGACGCCGGGAGCGGCGATGTTCGGCTTGGTACGTCCGTCGATCGTGGGACCGCGGTTGGAGAAGGTGCCGAGCTTGTTGTCGACGTCGTACGCGCCGACCGAGTAGGACGACGCGCTGTCACCGGGTGAACTGACCGAACCGCAGGGCGCGAGCCCGAGGGTGTTGCCGGCGGCGAAGACCGGGAAGATGCCGGCCGAGCGCCAGGCGGTGACGGTCGCCTCGTACCAGGTGTCGCCCTGACCGCCGCCCCACGAGTTGTTGACCACGTCGGGATGCAGGTCGGGCCGGGGGTTCTGGCCGTTGACGTCGGTCGGGGCGAGTATCCACTGGCCGGAGGCGAGCAGCGAGGTTTCCGAGCAGTTGGTGCTCTCGCAGCCCTTGGCGGCGATCCACCGGGCGCCGGGCGCGACGCCGACCTGGTTGCCGGCGCCGTCGTCGCCGACCATGGTGCCCATGGTGTGGGTGCCGTGGCCGTTGTTGTCGCAGGGCGCGGCGCCGAAACAGACCGCGGCGGGGTCGAACCAGTTGTAGTTGTGGTCGAAGGTGCCGTTGCCGAGGTTGCCCCGGTAACTGCCGACCAGCGCCGGGTGGTTGTGTTGGACGCCGGTGTCGATGTTGGCCACCACGACGCCCTCGCCGCGGTCGCCGTACTCGGACCAGACCCGGGGCGCCTCGATGTTGTTCAGGCCCCACTCGGCGCCGTTGCGCGCGTCCTGCGGCGTCCGGCCCGACGTCTCCCGGCTCGGGACGGGCGTGATCAGGGGGTAGACCTTCACCGGCTCGATCCGGGCCACCTCGGGCCGGGCGGCGATCGCGTCGACCAGCGCCCTGTCGCCCCGGACGTGGAGGGCGTTGGCGATCCAGTAGGAGGTGTAGGCGGTCTTCCTGGCGTCCAGGTCGGCGCGGAGCCCCGCCTGGGTACGCGTGGCGGTCGCAGTGAGCTGGCGGTGCACCTCGATGCCCCGGGCCCCGGTGTCGCGCAGGGTCGCGGCCCCGTCCAGGTCGGCCCGCTCCCGGAGGTACACCATGAAGCTGGTGCTGCCCTGGCCGCTCAGCTCCCTGAGCACCTGGGCATCCACTGTGGCACTCGGGGGCGCCGCCGTCGCGACCGCCGGCTGGGCCGTCACGCCGAGGACGAGCGCCGTGACGACGGTGAGGGTACGTCGGAATCTGGACGGGCCCAGGGGCCCGGCTCCTGGCCGTCGTGACGTTTTTGTGCCCACGTAGTTTCCTTCCCACGTAGCCCGTGTCGGTCGACACCGGAACACCGGTCGGGTGTTGCCGGGACGCCGACGCCGACGCCGACCGCGCGGGAGTGGGCCCAGCTCACGAACCGTGTCCCCGGTTTCGGCTACGAGTCATACTCCGTGCCGAGACGCCCATGATCAATGCTCGTCGATGGGCAGTATCGGGGCAGAAGTAGAGCGGGCCGGTCTCACCTGGACACCGGTCTCACCCAAGGGGCGATCTCACCCAAGGGGTGGGCCGGCCGGATTCGAACCGACGTCCTTCCGGTTGAGAGACCGGACGCGACGACCTCTGCGCTACGGCCCGCCGCTCAGGAGTGTAGGGGGCGGTCAGCCCTCGTGCCGCAGCCCGTCCGGGTCCTCGACCCGCTCCCGGAACGCCGCCGACGTGTTGAGCAGCGGGAAGGGCTGCTCCGGCACCGCGACCCCGAGAAACTCGCAGAGCGGCGCCCAACCCTGGGCGACGTCGAACACGAGCAGCCGGTCGGCCGGCATGGTGGCCCGTACCTCGGCGATGTGGTCGGTGTAGACCCGCAGCGCGTGAGCCCGGTCGGTGAACCGGCCGCCGAGACGCCCTGCCAGATGAGCGTCTCGGCCAGCTTGGGCTGGTCGGCCAGCTGGTGTGCCGCGCCGGAAATTCGCCGTATATATCGTGCGAGTGATTCGAGGATCTCTTCTGCGGTCTTGTTCCAGGTGAATGGTCGGGGGTTGGTGTTCCAGTCCGTGATCCAGGCGCGGATGTCGGCTTCCAGGGCTTGGACGGATTTGTGGGCGCCGCGGCGGATCTTCTGTTCGGTGAGAAACGCGAACCAGCGTTCAACCTGGTTGATCCAGGAGGATCCGGTCGGGGTGAAGTGCATGTGGAACCGGGGATGGCGGGCCAGCCAGGCCCGCACGACCGGGGTCTTGTGGGTGCCGTAATTGTCGCAGACCAGGTGCACGTCCAGTTCAGCCGGAACGGTCTTGTCGATCGTGATGAGGAACTTCTTGAACTCGACCGCCCGGTGCTGGCGGTGTAACTCACCGATGACGTGCCCGTCGGCGACGTTGAACGCGGCGAACAGGCTGGTGATGCCGTTGCGGGCGTAGTCGTGGGTGCGTCGCTCGGGCATGCCCGGCATCATCGGCAGGACCGGCTGGGACCGGTCCAGGGCTTGGATCTGGGACTTCTCGTCCACGCAGAGGACCACCGCCCGTTCGGGTGGATTGTGGTAGAGCCCGACGACGTCGACGACCTTCTCGATGAACTGCGGATCGGTGGACAGCTTGAACGTGTCGGCTCGGTGTGGTTGCAGGCCGAAATCCCGCCAGATCCGCCCGATCGTCGACTTCGACAACCCCGACCGGTCGGCCATCGACTTGCGGGACCAGTGCGTGGCGTTATGTGGGGTCTGTTCCAGGGTCGTGACCACGACATCCTCGACCCGATCAAGGGTGATCGACGGCGGCCGGCCCGGTCGCTGCTCATCGAGCAGACCATCCAGACGCAGTTGGAGAAACCGCCGCCGCCACTTGCCCACCGTGGACAAGTGCACGCCCAGAGCCACTGCCACATCAGTGTTCGAGGTGCC
Source organism: Micromonospora sp. NPDC050417 (assembly GCF_044458865.1). NCBI lineage: Bacteria > Bacillati > Actinomycetota > Actinomycetes > Micromonosporales > Micromonosporaceae > Micromonospora > Micromonospora sp. NPDC050417. Next base: position 1,299 of record NZ_JBITIH010000025.1, on the reverse strand, counting down.
ATCGGCGCACGCCAGGATGATTCGCGACCGCATCGCCAGGACCTGCGCGGACTTCGCCCGCCGCGACCACCGCGTCAACATGACGCGTTCCTCGTCGGTCAACACCAACGGCGGTGTGGGGCGCCCAGTTCTCGGCATCCCACCACCATACCTGGGACTGTACAAATAACGGCTGATCGACCGATCAAGGGAGAGACGCCAGATGACGACCGAGACCACCGTGGGACAGCCGGCCGTGGAGCCGGTGGATGCGGTCACGGATGAGCAGTTGATCGCGATGCTGGTCGATCGGGCTCGTGGGGACGGGTTAAGACCGCATCTCATTTGGGGTTGTTGCTGGTCAGTAGGTTGAGTCTGTCGGCTCGGCGGTAGCAGATCAGAGCGCAGGCCAGGTGCAGGAATCCGGTGAAGTGGGAAGCCTTGCGTTCGTAGCGGCGGACCAGCCGCCGGAAGCGGGTGACCCATTCGAGACAGTGTTCGATGACATAGCGGTGCCGGCCGAGCCGGGCGGAGGACTCGATGCCCTTGCGGGCGATGCGGGCCTTGATCCCGCGTCGCGCGAGAGCCTGACGGCTGGATCGGTAGTCGTAGCCTTTGTCGCCGTGTAGCTTGCTCGGCCGCTTGCGGGGACGACCGATCGGCTGACGGACCGGATGTACGTCGTCGACCACGTCCTCGAGGAGACGGTGGTCGTTGACGTTGCCAGCCGATACCGTGGCGTTCAGCGGCAGACCTTGCCGGTTACCGATCAGGTGGATCTTGGAGCCGGGCTTGCCCCGGTCTACCGGGCTGGGCCCGCACTGGTCCCCCTTTGACCGCCCGGACGTGCATCGCGTCCACACTCGCCCGCGACCAGTCGATCTGACCGGCCGCGCCGAGCACGTCCAGTATCGCCTCGTGTAGCGCCCGTATCACGCCGTGCTCGACCCACTCGGCGAACCGGCGATGCGCCGTCGCGCGGGAGATCGGGAACGACTCCGGGAGCGCGTCCCAGGCGCAGCCGGTCTGCAACACGTACGCGATCGCCGCGAGGGCGACCCGGTCGTCGATCCGGTTCCGCCCGCCACCTTGATGTCGTTTCGGGTGCTCGGGCAGCAACGGCTGCGCGAGATGCCACAACGACTCCGGGCAGTACTTCTCCACGTCACCCACGCCCGTACAACGAATGATGTTGCACCCCAACACGCCCAAACGAGATGCGGTCTAAAGCTGACCGGTGAGGGCGGGCTGCTGCAGCAGCTGACCAAGCGGGTTCTGGAGTCGGCGTTGGACGGGGAGATCACCGACCACGTCGGCTAC
>NZ_JBITIH010000024.1:0-114541 GCF_044458865.1 Micromonospora sp. NPDC050417 | reverse complement strand
GTCGACAGATCAAACTCAAGACACCGAAGGTCCGTCGTAGCGCGAGTCAGACCCAAGTACCGGGCGGCACTCGCTCATCCTCACAGTCGTAGCGGTGTAGGCCCGTCACCTGCACAACTAACCGTGCTGGCGCAGACGCCAACGCCCGTCACCCCGACGTCTTGGGCCGCCCAACGCCGCGAATGCGTTCGCATCCGCAGCGAATGCCAACGACGCTGGGGTAAACCCGCCACCCGGGCAGCCAGACCCCAACACTTCAAACCTTCTCGGTCACGGCACTAGGTCGGAAATGGCACGCCATAAGCGGCATTCCGGGCGACGGGACGCCCTACGGGAGCCAGATTCGCACCCCGAGTGCGCGGAACCGTGCGGGCTCGTCACGCATCGTCTGCCAGTTGCGTCGGGTCAGCTGCAGCTCGGCGTCGCCGCGCAGGTGCCGTTTGCCCAGCTCGAGATGGACTGCTCCCAGCTGCGCGGTGGGCAGGATCAGCACACCGGTCACGCTGAACGCCTCGAACAGCACCAGCGCGTAGAAGGCGACGTCGGGGTGGGCGCGCACGACGTGCTCGTTCACCCACCTGCCGTCAGGATTGGCTAGGTACTTGATCTGGACCCTGGCATGGTCGGGCAGGGTGAGGTCCCAGTGCGCCTGCACGCGGCTGGGGGCGAGTTCGCCGCCGAGCAGGGCTTGGACCAGATGCTCACTGAGCTCGGCGAGCGGGTCGCGGTTCGACGCCGGCAGGCGTAGGGCCGTCAGCAGCGCCCGGCGAGCCTGCCGGTAGTCGTCGAGCGCGCCGAGCAGGGTGGCAAGTCGCTGCGGGTCCGCCGGGAGGGTCATCCGAGGTTTACGATCTGCGCGTCGCCGGCCATCCTGGCCGCAACGAGGGCGGCACTCTCGGCCAGCAACCGGCCCGCCTTGAACATCAGATCCAGGGGCCGCTCCTGCTCGTCGACCACCACGGTGGCGGCCGTCGCCACGGCCAGCGAGACGGTCCCGCCTGCGGTGAGGTGTTCGCGCAGCAGGGCGTTGATCCGCAGGCTCGTCTGCTGGCTGGGCCCGGGGTTGCGATAGTTGTTAGACAGCCGGCGATGCAGGTTCTCGCTCTCGCCGATGTAGATCCGGGTTCCGGGACGGCTGAAGATGAGCCGGTAGAGGCCGTGCGAGGCGGCCGCACGAGGGAAGGCCGGTTTCCCGGTACCGTCGAGCACCACGCTGCCCGCGTCGGTCCATCGCAGTCGGACCCGGACGTCGACCGGTGACCCGACCACGGCCGGCGGCCCCGCCACAGCGGCCGAGCGGGCCTGAGGCGGCGTGATGTCGTGCCGGCTGGCGGCCGACGCTGGTAGCCGGCTGAAGCGGACCCGGCGCCGGTCGAGGTGGACCTGCTGCACCCGGTAGCCCGCGGCACGCCAGGCGCGGGCCTGCGGGTGGTCGGTGTTCGCCCACCACTGCCGCAGGCCGGCCGAGGGTGGCAGGCCTGCGATCAGGTCCGCGATCGCGTCGAAGTCGAGCTCGACGTCCTGCTGGCCCCGTGCGGACGCCGCGCTCAAAGCCGCAGTCAGCGGATGGTACTTCCCTGACATCGTGACCTCCCGGCTCATCAGTGTGAGCGGCGATGGCGGCATCCGGAACCACCGGACGGATGGCCTGCGACTGCTGCCAGCTCAGGCGGCGCGTTGGCATGCGACGCGGATGCGTTCGGCGGCTTCATGGTGCAAGATCTTGGCGACGCGCTCTGGGAGGTTCCGCGGGTCAGAGTAGTGGTGGAATGGCCGCGTTGTTCGGACGACCTTGATGTCGACGCAGGCTTCGAGGGCGTTGATGACGGCACCGTGGCCCAGGCCAGCGCTTCGACGGTGGTGCCGTCGAGGAAGTCGGCGAGCTGGTCGTCGGTTGAGACTATGACCGGGCCGGGGATATCGCCGGGTGGCCTGCCACCGCGCACGCGTTTCATTTCCCAGACGATCAGCCGAGACCTGGTGTCGCCGTCTCGACCATAGCGGCCGGGTTTGGGGTGCCGGAGTCTTTTTCAAAAGGCCCCGGTGGACCATCGATAAATCTCTAGCTTCGTGACGGTGCGCAGCACTCCCTGGGCGTGCCCCAACACCACCGCGTCCGCCGGCAACCCCGCCCGGGCGCGGGCCTGCTCGGCGAACTCGTCGAGGACCGCCTCGATTTCAATGGACGTGGCCCTACGACGCCGACGACGAGTCGGCAATGTGATCCACTAGCACCATCAGGCAGGCTTGATCGACTTCCGAAATTCCAGACCATGGCGTCGAGCGAGTTGGGCACAGCACAGGACATCGTCGACCGGTTGCAATAGAGCACGCAACGACCATCGTTGCCCACGAATATGCGACATGGGCTTCGAAGATGCAGGTTATTCGGCAACAACGATTTATCGGATCGTTGTTAGGAAACCGATGCTCTATCCCCTGAGCTACGAGGGCGCGAGCCATCAGGTACCCGCCTGCGGTCGGTAACCGTCGACAGGGAGCGGTAGGCGTCGTTAGCCCTCGCGGGCCCCGAGCACGAACCCCCCGCGCTCCCCCACAACCCGCCCGACAACCTTGACGCACAGGGTCCGCCAACCAGAGTCGCCACGAATGTACGACATGCCGAGCTTCACCCGATTGGTTGTTGTCGCGTACAAGGCAATGTGAGTAGTACGAACACCGGATGGCTCGCGGCCCCGTTGTCGAACAGTCGTTGGGGCTCGGCCGGGCAGCGAGCACGTTCCGGACGCTCTGTGGCCACCCCCCTCGCCCGCCCGGGTCATCTGAGATAACGGGAACAAAGGGCACACGCGAAGCGATTTCTCCGACAACACCGAAGCCTTATGTCATAACGGCCGAAACCCGAACGGGCCGCTCCAAAATCCTTTGGAGTCAATAACCCCGGCGTATCTCAACTCCGCCCCTTCGGGGGCGGCTCTGACATGGCGGACGCAGCCGGTCAATTGACCTACATCGGGGCCTAACCTGCGGGTCGCAACATGTGAGCCACGCAGGGTTCACCTGTTGGTCATCTAAGAAACATACATACGCCATTATCGGAACGTCTGCCTGGGCGGGAAGCTGCCATGATCGCTAACCGGCCGGGGGGTTGGCCGTTGTAGTGGAGTGCACCGCGGCACCGATTTTGTTGCGACCCAGTACACAGATCCCTTTCAGGATCATCCAGTACGAAGCGGCACGTCACCCTGATGGAGATGATCATGGCGCTCCCCGCGCAGCGCGCCCTTCGCGAACCGAAATCGCACGCGCCCGTCCTGCCCCTACTACTCGCAACGGCGCTGCTCGTACCAGTCGTCGTTCTCTTCATGCAGGTCCACCGGTCTACCGACGCGGACCGTGCCTTCGCGAAGCGCGAACAGCACGGCGTCGAGTACCTCCGGTCGCTCGGGCACGTCACCGTCGCACTGCTGGACGCCGAGGCCGCCGCCGTCGCCGGTCGTCCCACCTCCGCCGAGCCGCTGGACAGGGCGGTGACGGACATGACCGTGGTAGACGTCCGGCTCGGCGACGAGTTGCTGGCGCGGGAACGCTGGGTCGGCCTACGGGCGAAGATCGACGCCCTGCCCAACCCCGGCGACGGCAAGGTGGACAACACCCTGACCACCGCCTACAGCGAGGCAACCGACCTGCTCCTGGCGCTGTACAACAAGGTACGAGACTTCTCCGGACTCGCCCGCGACCCGGATGCCGACTCGTACTACCTGCAGGACAGCGCGGCCGAGGAATTGCCGGAGGCGTTGGTGTACAACAGCCGCCTCGCCAACCTCGCTCTGCTCGCCTCTAGCCGGGGCGCCGCCGAACGGGACCGCGCCATGGTCGAGCTCGGCGCCGCACGCTCTGCGGCGCTCTCGCCGGCCGGCGACCTGATCGACGGCCTGATCGCGGCCGCGGAGCAGGCAGAAAGTCGCAACCTCAGCAGCGAGTTGCTCAGCGCCATCGACGCCTTCCAGGGGGCGACGGAGACATTGACAACCGCTACCGCCGTCAGCAACGTCCCGACGACCAGCAAGCCCGCCCCGAGTGGCGCCGGCGCGAAGCCGGGTAACTCCACCGGTCCCAAGCCGGCGGAATCCGCCGGGACCAACGAAAGACCCGCCGGGACCAACGAAAGACCCGCTGGGGCCAACGGTAGACCCGCTGGGACCAGCGGAAATGCTCAGGATGTCGGCCCTGTCCTGGACGTCGCCGGCATCGGTTCGGCCCGCGATGCCGCACAGACGGCCGCGACCTCGCTCTCCACGATCATCTATGGCGAGTTGGACATGCAACTCGCCGCTCGGGTCGACGATCTGGACCGGCGGCTTCGGCTCTCTTTCGGCATGGCCATCGCCGCGATGCTGCTCACGCTCGGTGCGGTAGTGGCGGTCGGTGTCACCCATACCCGACGCCGTAGGCGAGGCCTGACCGAGCAGGGGGAAGGCTCGCCCGTACCATCGCTCGCCGAGTCGGCGGGCCTGACCATGCGTCCCGGAAAGGCCACGAGCCTTGGCCGGGAGAGGCAGTCCGCGCCCCTGGAAAGATCAAATGTTGCTCAGTAGGCTCCGCATCCGCGGCAAGCTCGCCGTTCTCATCATCATCCCGCTGTTCAGCATGGGGGCGCTCGCCGTACCCGTGGTCGTCGACCGGGTCGACACCGCGAGCCGCGCCGGCCAGACAGCCACTGCGGTACGCACCGCCGGACTGGTCGACACGGTCGCGCAGGACCTCCAGGAGGAGCGTCTGCTGTCGGTCGGCTACCTGCTCGGTGTCGCGGATCGCGTGGCCCTGACCCGGCAGTCGACGACGGTGACCGATCGGATCGGGGACCTGCGCGCGAAACTCGGCGACGATCTTCCCGGTCCGGTCGCCAATGCGCTCGACGGCGTCCGCAAACTCGCCGACACCCGTGCGGCGGTACTCGCCCACCGCGCCACCACCGACGAGATCATGACCGCGTTCGAGGGGGCCATCGAAGGGCTCATCGACTCGTCCGCGCTGTTGTACAACGCGGACACCGCCACCCGTGCCGGCCGGCAGCTGGTCGCGCTCGACGCGGCGCTGCGTACCGACGAGCAGATCAGCACCAGTGGAACGCTGATCGTGGTGGTGGTCGCCTCACAGAGCCCATCGGCGAGCATGCGCTACATCGCCAGCATGTCCGAGCTACAGGTGATGCTCACCCGGTTCCACGCCTTTGCCACACCGGAGCAGAGTCAACTCCACCGGATGATCAACACGGCGGCCATTGCCCGGACAGGGAAGGACTTCCTGACCCTCGGAGCGGTCAACCCGACCACCGCGGTCAACGGGCTCTCGGTCGCCACGGTCTTTCCTGCCGTCACCTCGCTCGGCACGCTGGGCCACCTGGTGAAGAAGAAGATCGTCGCGGACATCCTCACCGACGTCACGGACCAGCAGCAACGGGCACTTACCACGGCGTACGTGGTCGGTTCACTCGTACTGCTCGTCCTGATCGTCGTGGTCGCCCTCAGCATCGTCGTGGCCCGTACCGTGGCCCGCCCGCTGACCCGGCTGACCGGCTCCGCCGAGCGGGTGGCCCGGCTCACCGAGGCGGAACTGGTCCGCATCGTGGACGACGAGACCGAGTCGTCGCGCCCGATCCGGCTCGACCCGGTGGAGGTGGGGGCCCACGATGAGATCGGGGACCTGGCCCGCGCCTTCGACCGGGTGCAACGTATGGCGGCGGAGCTGGTGGAGCGGCAGGCGGCGAGCCGGCGCAACGTAGCGCAGATGTTCGGGCACGTCGGTCGCCGTACCCAGAATCTGGTCGGCCGCCAGATCGCGCTGATCGACCAGCTGGAGCAGCGGGAAACCGACCCGACTCGGCTACAGCACCTGTACCGGCTCGACCACGTCTCCAGCCGGCTGCGCCGCAACGCCAGCAGCCTGGTGGTGCTTTCCGGCTCGGCCGGCTCCGACGGACACGTGGCTCCGCTGCCGCTCAGTGACGTGGCCCGACTCGCACTCGGCGAGATTGAGGACTACACCCGGGTCGACGTCCAGGTCCAGAGCGACCTGTTGCTGGCACCGGCCGCCATCGGCGACCTGGCCCTCACCCTCGCCGAGCTGATGGAGAACGCGACGACCTTCTCACCGCCGCACACCCGCGTCATGATCTCGTCCCAGACAACCCCGGACGGGGTACGGATCACGCTGAGCGACCACGGCATCGGCATGCCGCCCGAGCGGCTGGCCGAGGAGAACGCACGGCTGACCAGACGCGAACGGCTCGACCTCGCCCCAACCGAACTGCTGGGACTCTTCGTCGTCGGCCGGCTTGCCCGGCGGCACGGCTGGCGGGTCGTCCTCTCCGGCACGCCCGGTGGGGGCGTCACCGCCAACCTTGATCTCGACTCGCACCTACTCGTCACCACACCGACCGGCCCACACCCCGCCGCCCCGCGAAGCCTCGGAAGCGGCCCGACGCCGCTGGCCCTCGCGGCCGGCCCCGCCATCTCGTCCCGCTCCATGACGGAGCCGGCTAGTTCCGGCCATGCGGACCGCAGCGGCGCCGACCCGCACAGGCTGCTCCCGGGCAGCCTGGCACTGGACCCGACAGTGCTCAACCGGGCCCGGCACACCATCACCGCCGGGACATCATGGAACGCATTCGCCCCGCCTCTCCGGCCGGTCAGCACAACGGCAGAACCGGTTTCCGACGGACGCCCAACTGAGACGGTGCCGGAAACCGTCCCGGCCGCGCCTGCCCGCTCGATCCGTCAGCGGGTGCCCGGAGCGCAACTGCCGATGACCAGCCCAACCCCTCCCGGCCCGATCGATGGAGACTCGATCGATCCAGGTCGACACGTGGGCGACCCGGCCGCGGCACGCGCGCTGATGGAGGAATTCGAGTTCGGCGTACGGCAGGCCCAAGCCGCGCCGCCGATCGCACCCATCGCCGCCGGACCGGTCACGACACCGCCCGGACCAGCCGTGTCTCAGCTCACCCGACGGGTACCAGGCGCCAACCTGGACATTCCCGACCCAGCTCCACGGTACGACCACATCGGGCGGCCACCCGAGGACCCGGACGAGGTCCGCCGCCAGATGATGCAGTTCGAGGCGGGCGTCGACCGCGCCCTGCGTCAGGTAAGTCCGATTCACCGTCACGAAGAGGGATCATCACGATGAGCAGCCCGTTCCTCCACGACAACATCGCGCAGACCTCGAACGGTGCCGACGTCGACGGCCTCAGCCCCGAGGCCAGAACCTTCAACTGGCTGCTCGATACGTTCACCACCAACACCGCCGGCGTGCTCGAGGCGATCGCCGTCTCCTCGGACGGCCTGCTGATGGCCATGTCCGCGACGAAGGACCGTTCGAACGCGGAACGGCTGGCCGCGGTGGTCGCCGGCATGAGCAGCCTGGCCGGTGGCGCTGCCAACTGGTACTCGTTGGGGGCGATCAACCGGGTCGTCGTCGATCTGACGTACGGGTACCTGCTGATGACCTCGATCAGCAGCGGCTCGATACTCGGCGCCGTGGCCGACCGTTCGGCCAACCTCGGCACGGTCGCGTACGAGATGACACTCTTCGCCACCAGGGCCGGCAGTGCCCTCACGCCCCGCCTCATCGCCGAACTCAAGAACTCGGTTTAGCTGATCGAGCCCACGAGGAGGCAGCATGGCCTGGGAGGCGATGGACGAGGCGGAGTCAGAACCGACCTTCCGAATCCGTCCGTACCTGGGAACGTCAACACCGGTCGAGCAGCTCACCGGCCCAAAGGATCATGCGACCGATGGGACTGCGGCCGGCCCCGCCACCCCGGCACCGCGTCCATTCGTACTGACCTCAGGACGGGTGGCCGGGGTCGACCCGGCGCTCACACTGGAGACGCAGGTGACCGCCCGCGTGCCCGCCCTGGCCTGGGGCGCTCCGGAGTTGTCGCGCCTCGCACCGGAGTTGCGGAACATCGTCCTGCTCTGCCGCGAGCCGATCTCCGTGGCGGAGATCTCCGCCTGGCTCCGGCTACACCTAGACGTGACAAAGATCCTGGTCGGCGACCTGCGGGCCGCCGGTTACCTGGACGTACACACCCGCGACATTCACGACTCCCCAGACCCCGACCTCATCCTGCGAGTGATCAATGGACTTCGTGCAATCTCCTGAGCGGCTGGCTCGCCCGCTGACTGGCCCAACCCCCAACAACGTGCCCGACGGCGAAAGCCCAACCGGCATGCCCGACGGCACCGGCACCGCGGCGGCAGGTCGGCGGCCTGCCCCGATCCCGGCGAAGATCCTCATCGCGGGCGGCTTCGGTGTCGGGAAGACCACCACCGTCGGCGCCATCTCCGAGATCGCACCGCTGACCACCGAGGCCGCGATGACCGACGCCGCGATCGGCATCGACGACCCCGGCCTCGGGTCGGACAAGACCACCACGACCGTGGCGATGGACTTCGGCTGCGTCACCATCGACCAGAGCCTGAAGCTGTATCTGTTCGGTACGCCGGGACAGTCCCGGTTCGGTTTCATGTGGGACGACCTCGCCCGAGGCGCCCTCGGTGCGCTGGTCGTCGTCGACAGCGCCCGACTCGACGACTGCTACCCGGCGATCGACTACTTCGAGCGGGCGAAGTTGCCCTTCGTCGTCGGTGTCAACGCCTTCCACGGACACCTGGCACACGAACTGCCGGAGATCCGGTGGGCACTGGCAATCGGCGAAGACGTACCCCTGGTCCGGTTCGATGCCCGGGATCGGCTCTCCGTACGCGACGCGCTGCTGCTCCTGCTGGAGAACGCCCTGAACCGTGCCACCCGGTAACCGTCTCATCGAACCGTTGCCCGCCGGGAGGCCGGGCCGTCGGTGACGGCGCCGGCTCCCCGGTGGTTCGATCGGGTACGGGCCGAGCCGGAAGGACCGTGCAGGGTCCTCCCGGCTCGTTCTGGCCCGCTGGCGGCACACGGACCTTCAGAAGGCGCTGAGCATCGTCCAGTACTCCTTCGTGCTGAACCCGATGCTCTCGAAGAAGGGCAGAGACGGTTCACTCGCGTGGAGGTATGCGGTACGGGCGCCCGCCGCGTGTCCATCGCGGAGGATCGCCTCGGTGAGGGCACGGCCGTGGCCCTGACGCTGGAATTCGGGGACCGTCGAGATGTTGGCCAACCCGAGGTACTGATCATTGAGGAACGCGACTCCGGCCGACACCGCGTCACCCCGGTCGTTCTCGGCGACGTAGGCGGAGACGATGGGATTATCCAACACGTCAGGCGTGTAGATGGCGGAGATCATCTCGGGCGGCGCCCCGAACCCCGCGCTGAGTACGGCGGCGAAGACGTCGGACTCGTTCCCCGACAAGCGGCGTACCCGCACCTCGCTGGCGAGTTCGGGCCGCGCCGGACCAGACCCCTCGATCGACACGACCATGAACGGTTGCCGCGACGTGGTCGTCAGGCCGTACCGCGTGGCCGTCCGCACGATCTCCGCATCCGGTTCACCGCGGAGCCGGATGCTCCAGGGCGCCTGACCGGATTCCCGATCGGCAACCTCCGCGAGGGCGGCAATCTCCGCGGCATCAGGCTTGGCCGCGGCACTGAGGATGGGATTCAGGGCTGGAACCATGGCGTGCGTCACGGCAAGCAGCGTGCCATGTGCCCCTCTCTCACGGTACGAGCCGGGAATTGCCGCCGCCAACTCGTCAATGCCCGCCTGAAAGGCGAGCGCGGCCTTCGCGGTCGAATCATTCTCCGTCATGGAAACCTCTCACTGTTGGTTACCGGAGGCACGGCCCACTGACCCTGGGCAGGCCCGCCCGGATGCTCACGGGAACCCGTCAAGTGCAACGACGGCACTGTGAACGCGTCCGTGTACAGCAAGGGGCGGGACGCCAGGTGACGATTCGACCCGGTGCCCGGATGGATCATGCTGGCGACTGGGGCGTCGGGCGCGAACCCCGAGGGAAAACCCCGGAACCGACACACAGGCGACGCTGACTCCCAGCCGTCAGGTTCCACTGTCAACGCGTTCACGTCGGCACGATGCACGGGCACATGGGAAGTTCGGAGGTCCGGATGTGGCCACGGTCACCCGTCCGCCAGGCCCTGCGCGGTGACTTCCCTGGCCTCCTGGCGCGGTGACCGCCCTCCTGGCGCGGTGACTGCCGCAAAGGCGTCACCGGCTCGTCGAGAGCTGCGGTGCAATGCGCGGTGGCGGTCGACGGCCCTGGTAACAGCGGGGCGGGACCAGAAAACACGACGACGGCCGACCCTGATGTCAGGTCGAGCCGCCGTCGTGTCCCTGTGGGGCTGCGCTGATCAGCCTTCGGGGTAGTCGACGATCGTGCTGGTGCCGTACGAGCCGACGACCGGGGTGCCGGCGTCGTTGATGGTCCGTTCGATTCCGCCACTGCCGTCGAGGAAGACGGTGACCATGTTGTGGAACTTCACCTTCGGCGTCCGCAGGACCTCGATGCCCCGGTCAGCGCGGATGTCGACCTCCTGGTTGAAGTAGGAGTAGACACCGAGGCCCCAGGCTTCGTGCTCGCGTACGTGCCGATCCACCTTGTACGAGGCGTAGCCCTTGCCGGTGGGGCTGCTCCAGGCGGCCTGGCTCGGCGGGTCGTACGGCAACTCGCTCTGGTAGAAGATCGTCCGGCCGTCCTCGCCGTTCCAGATGGTCTGGTACTTCTGATAGTGCTCGACGAAGAGGCCGTACGCGGTCACGTCGTCGCCGTTGACCACGACGCCGGTGTCGGCGGTGTTCTGCGACCAGCCGATGCCGTGGCCATGGTCACCGCGCCAGGCCCAGATGTTGTCGATGATCGTGTCGTCGCTGTTCACCACCAGGCTGGTCTTCGCCTTGCCGACCCATGGGCCGCCGATCCGGAAGAAGACGTCCTGGAGCGAGATCGGGTTGGCCGAGTGGTTTCGGCGGCTGTGCCGGTCACCGACCTCGACCAGCACGTCGGACTCCCGAGGGCCGGCGTCGACCAGCACGCCGGCGATCCGGACTCCGTCGACGTCGGCAATCCGCAGTGCCGCGTCTCCCCGGTCGGGGGCGAGACTCGGCATTCCCAGCCCGAGTACGACGGTGTTCGGACGCTTGACCTGAAGCGCCCGGTCGAGGTGGTAGACGCCGGGGGTGAGCAGGAGGTGCTTACCCCGAGCCAACGCCTGGTTGATCTTGTGTTCGCTGTCCGACGGCTTCGCCACGAAGAAGTCGCTGATCGGCAACGAGTAGCCCTGCTGACGCTTGCCCTCGCCCCAGCTCGTGCCGGAGGTGTCGTGCCGCAGTGTCGGGACGAAGACCCGGTAGTCGCCCCTGCCGTCGATGTACAGGTACGGCTTCTCCCGCGTGACGGGAGAGGTCGGCAGCGTGGTGTACGGCGGGTTCGGGAAACCCTGCTCCGGAGCCCCGACCACCCCGGAGAAGACCTGGTTCCAGACACCGTTGGTCCAGACATCCCCGAGTTCACTGTCCCGGGTCAGCCACTGCTGCTGGGAACCGTTGATGGTGATCCCGTCGACCTTCGAGTCGGCGATGTAGCCGCCACTGGAGAAGCCCGCGTTGCCCGGCTCAAGCCAGAGGATCCCCTTGATGTGCACCCGACGCATCGGCGACGCCTGCGACACCGCCCACTGGTTGGACCAGTCGGTCGGCGTGACGGAGAGGTTCTCCGCCGAGCGCCAGAAGTTGGTCAGGGCGGAGATCCCGGCGGCCGAGCCGGGGTCGGCCTGCCCGATGACCCTGATCGCGCCGTTGATGTCCACGTCGTCCGGGGACTGACCGAGTCCGGCGACCATGGTGTAGTAGCCGAGCTTGCCGTTGACGTCGTAGCGGCCGGGCTTGAAGAGGATGGCGTACCGGTTCGTACCCATCTCGTTCTCTTCCTGGAGTGCGAAGAGTTCGTCGAACTTGGCCTGGATCTGGGCGACCGGGGTCGAGGGGTCGTAGACGAAGACGTTGGGCCCGAAATCGGGGCGTCCACCGGAGTGCGCGGCGGCAGCGCTGGTTGGCACAACCGTCGCACCGACGGTGAGCAGGGCCGCCGGGACGGCGGCGAGGATTCGGCGGAGCGAGACCCTGGTACGGCGGTGAGCCTGTTCTCTCCTGCCGCGCTCGTAGTTGGTGTTCATCGACCTGCCTATCGGGGACGGGCGGCGAGCAACATCGAACAGCGCACAGAGAGCGCTCTCTCATGCCGGCTGCCCGTTCGCCGCTACAGGAAGGGATCGGTGTTGTTCTACCCCGTTCAGCGCTCCCAGCGCTACGGCAACGCGGGAATTTGCTGGCACCACGCAGGTCGAACCAGCGCCGCCCGCCGCTTGAGCAGTCATTAATGGCGCTATATCCGGCACCTGGCTGTCCGCGGCGACTACACCAAGGACCCGTGCGACTGCACGCCGAGACGGCCTCGCTCGATGGTGACACAGGACACATGGGGCACCTACACTCAACCCCGGAGCGCTAGGGCGAGAGCAGGCCGTCCGCACCCCTTCCGGCCCCTCCCTTTACGGACAAATCATCACTACGGCGGCCAGCAATAAATCACCCAGAAGCGGCTTGCCTGACAAATCCTCTTGGCACCTCACAGTACGGTCCTGCACCAAGCGTCCACCGGACTCCCCACGAGACAACCCCACCGCTAGAGTGGCCCGCGTGGTGCAACTGAGGTCGCCCGGGAGACGACAGGACGGAACGCCGCCCAGGGCCTACGGACACCCAGCCGATGCCCCTCCGCAGCCGGCCGGCTCCCTCGGTCATAGCTTGTACCCGCCTCCGGATCAGACTGCTGGCAACGGCAAGTCGGGGCCGGGCGATCCGACAAACCCGGCGCGTCTACCGGGTTCCTTCGTTGCAGCGTGCTGCTCCCACCCCCCATTCGTCGCACGCAGGTGAGCGACCCAGTCTCGGCACTCGAGGAGCAACAAGAAATGGGCGACTCGCCCCCCGGTATCGGACCGGGCTACGACGTGGTCATCGTCCACTACCGGAACGTTACGCAAGTAACTCAACTGGTCGGCCAAATCCGCGAATGGTCACGACCCCCGCGCCACGTGGTCGTCGTGGACAACAGCGGGGAGTTCGTCGCTCAGCCTGCCGCCATGAATGCAGCCGGAGTACATGTCGTGGACTCTCCGGGTAATCCGGGTTACGCGGCCGCGGTCAACGCCGGTCTACGCTATCTCGCCGGAACGGGTTCGGAATTTGTCCTGCTGGCGACGCAGGATGCCTCGGCTGCTCCCACAGCGGTGGAGAACCTGCTGCGGTGCCTGATGGCCCATCCCGAAGCCGCCGTGGCCGCACCGTTGTTGCTCGTCCGCTCGAATCCCAAGGTCGTATTCTCGGCTGGCGGCATGATCGATGCCAAGGGGCGAACGTATCATGCCGGCTTCCGTGCACCCGCCGAACAGTGGGTCGGCCGTCCGGATACCGACGTGGCCTGGGCGGACGGCGCATTCCTGCTGGTCCGCAAGCGCGCGCTGGACTCGGGTGGCACCTTCCGCGAGGAGTTCTTCCTCTATTTCGAAGAGGTCGAAATTCAGCTCCGTCTCCGGCTACAGGGGTGGTCGGTGCGACTCGTCCCCAATGCCGTTTGTTCGCAGGAACCCGGAAACTTCACCGCATATCTGCGAGTCCGGAATCGAATTCTGTTGCTTGCGATGTTCCCCCACTACTTCGACCTACGGCTCCGCTTCAGCCTGCTCGATTTCGCCCGGACCTGTGCGATGGCGCTTCGCGACCGACGCCCGAGCGGCATCTTGTGGGCCTGGCGAGGGCTGCAGGACGGACGTCGGGGAATCGGTGGCAAGCCGCCCCGGTCTCCGCTCGGCGGGCAGCCGACGCGTTTGGGCACCCAGCACCCCGAGGCGGGCCTAATCGCGTCGGCGAATCGACCGGCAGCGCCCGCGCACGACGAACGCGGGGAGGCTTAGTCCGTGAAGGTCCTACATATCTGCGACGACCTTCCACTGCCCGCCGTACACGGTGGGCGAGTGGCCATGCGCAATGAGGTCACCGCCATGCGCGCCGCCGGCCACGAGGTCTTCGTCCTCGGGTTCCATCTCGGAGAACTCAGCGCCGACGCCCGGGCTGTCAACCAGGACTTCGCCGGCACCTTCGTCGCGACGCAACGAAAGTCGCTGGTACGCGCCACGATGAGCAACCCGCTCCTGCCGTACCAGGTTTCGAGCCGGACCGCAGACGCGATCGGTCTCGCCCAGGCGAAGGCGTGGCGCCCCGATCTGGTCGTCTGCCACCACGAGTGGACCCTGCCGGTCGCGCTTCAGTTACGGGAGGAGTTGGGCGGGGTTCCAGTGATCCTCCGTGCCCACAACGACGAACTGCGCTACTACCGGCACCTGCTCAAGGCCGCGAAGGGTCTGCGCGCTCCCTACCTCCTGGCGGAATACCTGCGCATCCGACGGTTCCTCGGTGCCGTCGCCGACTATCCGATCGCCAACATCTGGTTCATGTCGCCAGACGACGTCACCCCACGGTTCGCACAGGTCCCGCACACGATCATTCCCCCGATCATGTACAACGAGCCCGTATCCGAGGTCGCGAGTAGTTCCGTCGGGCGCTCCCGGACAGTCACCTTCGTCGGCTCCCTCGACATTCCCCACGCCGTCACTGGGATCGAGTGGTTCCTGACCCAGACCTGGCCCAAGGTGCTCCGGCGGGTTCCCGACGCCCACTTCACGCTCGCCGGCCGCCGCCCCGGACCCGAACTCGTCCAGCTCGCCGCCAGCACCCCGAACGTCACGCTCATTCCCAGCCCGGAGGACATCAACGAGGTCCTCGCCGGTAGCCGCGTGTTCGTCAACCCGATCTTCGCTGGGAGTGGGGTGAACCTCAAACTAGGCGATCCAATGCGCTGGGGCATCCCGGTCGTCACAACGACCATCGGCGCACGCGGTCTGAGCGGGCTGTACGGCGCTCTCCAGGTTGGTGACACACCCGAGACGTTCGCCGAGCGCTGTGCCGTACTGCTCGGCGACGACCGGACGTGGCAAGAGTCGAGGAACAGACTGTTGGCACAGCGGGACGCGTACTCGGCGACCTCGGTCGGCGCGCTTCTCAACGCCTCACTCCTCGATCACGCGGTGCGGCCGGGCGGACGGAGATGGTAAGCCGGGCAACCGAGCATTGGGCCCGGATGGTAGTCCGACTGCGCGAATCGTGGCTGATAACGGCCCTGGTTTGCGCGGCCGGCGTACTCGTCGCCTTCGACGATATCGCCCCGCTGCAACAACTCGCCGGCACCTTCGGCGCCAGCCTGGCCTGGGCGCCGCTGCTGCTCTGTGGTCTGCTCCTGCCCCGCGATCGGCTCAGCATCTGGCCGCGGGCCCTGATCGTGCTGGCCGGGCTGGGTTTCGCCACCACCGCCGTGACGCTGGTGCTTCTCCCCCCCGAGGCCCGCGGCACCAACCTCTACGGCAAGGCATTCGCCGTCGGGATCCCCGTCATGGTGTTCTTCTGCATCATGGTGGTCGCCGCCCGGCTGGCCGCGTACCGACCATCGCTGGTCACCATGTTCGGCCTCGTCAGCCTCGGAGTCCTGCTGCTGTTCGGGATGCTGGACATGGTCGGGGCACTTCCCAGGACCGGAGTGTGGTTCCTGCACGGCCTGGACAATCTCAACCAACGTGCCCGAGGCGGACGGTTCGAGGCATCCGCTCTGGGAGGTGGTGTTCTTGTCGCCCTCGGAACGGCCACCCTCCGAGTCCGAAAGAAGGCTTGGGCGCTCGGCATCTGCGCCGCTGCTGGTGTGCTGGCCTTCCTGATGCCGAGCCGGGGCACGCTGGCGGCCGGGGCGGTCTTCTGTGCCGCGATCCTGTGCGCGGTCGTCCTACACCGGTTCATCCCACGCGTAGGTCGGTGGGCCAACCACACGATCGGCTCGATCCTCGTCATCATCACCCTGGTCGGTGGCTTCGCATTGGGCTGGTTGGTCACCGCGCCCCAGTGGGGGGGCATGTCGTACTCCACCTCCGATGCGGTCCGTTCGGTATGGGGCGATGTGGGGTTGGACGTCGCAATCCACAACCCGGCCGGTATGGGGTACTCCGCCCCGATCGCCTGGCTGCCGGCCTACGTGCAGGACGCCATGGATCGGTACGACGGCCGGTTTTCCGCTTCGGACTTCACTGAACTGACCGACCAGATCAACTCTGGCCACGACTACGGCTTCTCTCCCAAGACCATGCCGAGCCTCGTTGGCGTGTACCTCGGTGCGGTGGGTGTGCTGGCCCTCATTGCGATGTGGCTCGCCATTGGTCGGAAGGCGGCAGAGGCATGGCGGTCGGGCTATTTCATGGTCGCCCCGGCGGCGATCGCCGTCGCGATCGTCTCGTCGGCCTACTTCTCCAGCATCTACGCCTGGGAACAGGCGTTCCTCCTCGGCGCCCTGCTCGGCACCCGACAGCTGTACTGGAACGAAGCACCGACACAGTTGCTGACCCCCATTGCCGCACGCTGGTCCCCGGGTCCGGCACCGGCACGACCGAGCGGGATGCTGGGAAGTGAGAGGTCTTGACCGAGACGAGTAGCACCTCCGGCATGAAAGGAACTGTGGCCTGGACCAGTGTCGGACTGGCCAGCTCGCAGCTGTCACGAATCGTGGTCGCCCTCGTACTCGCCCGCATCCTCGGTCCGACCGAATTCGCCCCGGTAGCGGCCGGGGCGGTCTTCATGACCTTCGTGGCGCTCAGTGTCGATCTGGGCCTGGTCTCCGCCATCATTCAGCGCCCGGTGCTGACTCCTCGTCACCTTCGAGTGGCTGCGTTGATGAGTTGGACCTGCGGATCGGTCTTCGGGGTGGGCACGTTGATCGTGTGCCTCGCCGGCGGGGCAGGACCAGTCGGCTCGACCAACATGCTCTTCTTCAGCTCGTTGGCCGCCGCGCCGCTGATCCGGTCGATCGGTCTGGTTTCACAGTCGAGGCTCTACCGCGACCAGCGTCAACACCTGATCGGCAAGGCCGAGACCGGCGTCGCAGTGTTGGTGCTTGTCTGCTGTGGGGGCGCGATCCTCGCAGGGTTGGAGGCTTTCGCCTACGTCGTGCCCGTCCTGGCCGCGGAGCTCGCTCTCGCCGCCCTCTGGATCGGGATGTCCCGCCCCTTCCCGTGGCCCGGATGGGACCGGGAGGGTTTCCGGGAACTCTGGTCCTTCAGCTCCAAGAGCTTCGGCTCGGACGCCGTGTCGGTGACGTCCCGCAACATTGACTCAATCATCGTCGGCTGGATCGCCGGTGCGGGTCAGCTCTCCATCTACTCGGTCGGAGTGCGGTTCCTGGTCACACCGGTCCAGTTCCTGGGCGAAGTCATTGTCCGAATAGCGTTGCCGGAGTTCTCCGAGAAACACCGCATTGGCGAGAGTATCGGGCCTGTGTTGCTGGCCCGGACAAAGTCGCTGAGCATCGCCATCTGGCCGACGATGACCGCGGTCTTCTTCGTCGCACCGTGGATAGTGCCGGTGGTACTCGGGCCTGAATGGACCTCGGCGGTCGCGGTCACCCAGGTCCTCTGCCTCGTCGGCGCCGCGCAGGTCTCTCTCGGCTTCATCCGTCCGGCCATGTGGTCCGTGGGGGCGGTCAAACCGTACCTCCTGCTCACCCTGGTCGTCTTCGTGGTGAGCGTGGGGATCTATCTGGGCTTCGCGTCCTACGGGGCGGTCGGTGTGGCTGCCGGGTACGCGTTTTCGACAGTCGCCCTGGCACCGGCCCTGGCGGTGGTCGGGTCGAAGGCCCTCGGACTACCGCCGCTACGTACGCTCCGAGCCGTCTTCTCGGGGGCCCCGGCCGCGATACTCGTCGCCGCGCCGGTCCTGCTGTTGGGATTCGTCATTCAGGGCTCCGCCCACGCCGAGTTGGTCGAGGCGATCGTCGCGGTGGTGCTCCTGGCGCTCTTCCTTGCGGTCGGATACAAAGCGGGTCTCCTGGTTCCCAAGGTGACCTCGACTGCGTCCACTCCGGAACCTGACGGACACGGGGCAGTGCCGGAACAGTCGTCCATGGGGCAATCCGCCTCGGGAGGTGGGCTGTTGGATGTCACCGCCGAGTTGCCGAGGGTGGCCGGAATCGCCTCCGCCCCCACAGCCCAATACCCGATCTACGGGGCCCCAGCCCAGTCGAAACGTCCTGGGGGGTCGTCCCGTACCGACGGTCGGGGCGGGGTTTTCTAGGTTTACCCGTAACGGCACGCTCCCGCCGTGGACCGCCCCTGGCTGTTACCGAGAAGGGGTGGTTCGCGCGTTCCGGGAGCCGGATTCGCCGCATGCCTCACACGGAACCGGCCTACCCCTGCTGGTGTGACCGGCCCCACGGCACGGGCGTCCCGAGGCAGTCCGAAGCTCCCCCGCTGTACGGCCACAACGACAATCGGCCAGCAGCTCCGCTTGTGCGGGCTGCCGGCCGAGTCGGACACGCGGTGCGACCAGTCGGGGGGCTAGCAGGTCATTTCTTGTCAGCCGCGGCGAGGATTTCGTCGACCGAGTCGCGGCGAATCGCGTCGTAGAGCGTCGACGCTCTCGCAGGGTCCGGTAGCACGACACTCTGGTCGCCGATCATGCCGGTGCCCTTGGTGGGGCTGGTGTAGAAACCGAGCTTGTCGCTGCGCAGGTGACGCAGTTCCATCGCCATGTCGAGGACGTTGAGCGTCTTGTCCACCGATACGGTGCTCGTCGTCGCCCGCACGAAGGAGTTGAGCTTCCCTGGGTTACTCAGTGTCCCGCCGGTGGCCGCCTTGTCGAGGATGGCCTTGATCACTTGCTGCTGATGCCGGATACGGGCGAAGTCGCCATCGGAGAACGCGTACCGCTCGCGCGCGTAGTCCAGCGCCGTCGCACCGTCCATCTTCATCGGACCCTTGGTGTAGGTGCGCGCCTTGTCAAGCGAGTGGGTCGAGGTGAAAGCGACGTCGACATCGACAGTGATTCCGCCCAACGCGTCCACGATCTCCTTGAAGCCGGCAAAGTCGACTATCGCGACGTGGTCGATACGGACCTTGGTGTACTCCTCGATCGTCTGAACCATGAACGGGACGCCGCCCCAGGCGAAGGCTGAGTTGATTTTTGATTCAACACCGCCGTGCCGACCGTCCTTCGACTTGGGCACGGAGACCCACGTGTCCCGGGGGATGGAGATGAGCTGTGCGCTCGACCGATCCTTCGTCAGGTGAGCGAGGATGATCGTGTCCGTACGTGACCCGGAACTGCTGTCCGGGTCGCGGGAGTCGCTGCCGAGCATCAGGATGTTCAGGGCGTCTTTCGCCTCTTCGACCCGCTCGGGACGCACCTCCTCCGGGACGCCCTCGAACACGTCGAACCGCTGAATGCCCGATTCCACGGAACGCAAGTACAGGCCCGAGCCGATGAAGCCGATGCCGGCGAGCAACGCCACGACCAATAGGGCAATAAGGGCATTACGTCGCCCACGACGGCGCCGCTGCGGCTTCTCTTTGTTAGGGGAAAGCTCTGAATCCATGTTGACAACCGCCGTGGCGTCGGTTGTCGCAGATTGAGGGTGGCGCGCCATGGGACCGATGGTACTGACCCAACACGAAGCTCGCGCACCCTCGTCCGCGACGACCCACACAATAGGGTTGGAACCAGCCAATTCGTGACTCAGTGCAAAATATCAATAACGCATTGTTGTCAGCCCGCCCCCGGGCACTCGGGCGTCACCCTCACCCGCCACCAACAGCACCACGCACACTATGCCGCACCGGATCGAGCGAAAAGCCTGATGTGTCCTATATATCAGGGCTCGTCACATCGACACCGACAAGCCGGCGGAGCCACAACGGACGACAACACTTACCGATGCCATCACGCTACCAATTCCGGCTAGCTGCATGAAATGCCAGTAATCGGACTTGACATCACGATGGAGAGACTGTTTATTACTGCTAGTGGACATCGGTGCGATCGCGCGTGCGATCCCACACCTTCTGGGAATTCGCAAAAGATCACGGGGGGCGCTGGTGCACTCGTCGACTATTACAGGTCACCGCAAGGTCGCTGATGGTGACGTCGAATGAGCGCGCCGTACGCAGCCAATCCCCACGGATCGACCGGGGCGCTGCCCAAACTGCTCTCCGATAAGTCCGTCGCCCTGGTTCACGAGTGGTACGGCTCCACCGGCGGCTCTGAGAAGGTGTTTCTCAGCATCGCGGACCTCATTCCTCATGGCGAACGATTCGTGTTGTGGAAGGACGACGACGCGAAGGAGGAGTTGACTCTCCGGCAGTCGTGGATGGCGCGTACACCACTTCGGGGTTCCAAGGCACTCGCCCTACCTCTCATGCCGGTGGCCTGGCGCACCCTCTCCCGGAACAACTACGACGTCGTCATCTCGTCGAGTCACGCCTTCGCCCACACCGTGAAGCTGGGCTCCTCCGAGCAGACGCGCTACCTCAGCTACGTCCACTCCCCCGCCCGCTACGTGTGGAGCCCCGACTTCGACGGCCGGGGGTCGAATCCCATGCTGACCGGGCCCCGGAAGGTGCTCCAGGCAGCCGACCTGCGGCTCAGCCGGCACGTTCACAGCTATGCGGCCAACTCGCGTGAGGTCCAGGCCCGCATCCGCCAGTACTGGCACCGGGACGCGCACGTCATCAACCCCCCGGTCGACGTGCGGTTCTACACCGCTGCACCCCTGGCCGACCAGCAGCAAAACCGCGACTACCTGCTCGGCGTCGGACGCTGGATCAAGTACAAAAACTTCGACCTTATGATCGAGATCGCGGCAAGCGCCGGACTACCACTCATCATCGCCGGTAAGGGCCCGGAGGAAGAAGCCCTCCGCCGCGCCGCGGAGAAGGTCAACGTGCCGGTCAGCTTCGAGGTGCGCCCGAGCGACGAGCGGCTACGCCAGCTCTACTGGGGAGCCCGCGCACTGCTCTTCCCCACCCACGAAGACTTCGGCATCATTCCGGTCGAGGCCCAGGCATGTGGCACCCCGGTCATCGGCTTCAGCCACGGCGGCCTACTGGAGACGGTCATCGACGGCGAGACCGGATTCCTTATCAACTCCACCGACCCGCGCAGCTTCGCCCCGCTCGTGGCACGCCTGGGCCAACTGAACCCCGCGCGGGTGCAGGCCAACGCGGCCAACTTCTCGCCTGCGGTATTCGCCGAACGGCTCTCCGCCTGGGTGATGGAAGCCACCCGCTGACGACCCTTCAGCCAGCTGCGATAACCCGGTTCGGGCACGAACCCGGACCAACCGCCAGGTGGGCAACAACCGCGGGCCGGCTGCTGTCGCCCACCTGGTCGGCGTAGAACCAAGCATCCACTCTTGGGGATGTAACACGACGTACCTGCTGTGCGACTGTCCGCTGACCATCGGTCTCCGGATTGTTCAGTCGGGTTCGACGGCGGTGCCCCGTACGTGAATCACCACCTCCGGGTTCGCCGAGCCGAGCCGACGCGCCCACGAGGAGCTGATCCGGTCCATCTCTGCGCCGCTGACCACCTCCGCCCCGGTGACCCGCCAGCCGTACGCGGCCAGCCGGGCGGCGAGGACGGTGTCGACGTACTCGGGGGTGAGTTCGGGAAGCTCGCGGATCTCCAGCGGCACCGGATCCCGCCAGATGCTGGTGCCGACGGTGATCTCAAGCGTGGCTCCGGCACGAGCGACCCGGCGAAGCCCCGCGCAGACGTCCGCCTCACCGTGGACGACACCCCGCAGCAACTTGCCCCACGGCATCAGCACCAGCACCTCGTCGGCGATCCCGTACAACTCGGCCGGCACGGTCTCGATGGCGGCATTGACCAGGACCAGGTTGGGCGTACCGCCCTTGGCCGGCTTTCGGGCGGCACGCACGCTGGTGGGCGTCATCCGCTGCCACGCCGGATCGACCCCGACCACCAGCCAGTCCGGCTGTGCCCTGGCCAAACGGTACGCGGTACGTGCGTCGCCGGTGCCGACGTCGACGATCACCCGATCGGCCCCGGCCCGGAGCGTGTCGAGCGCGTCGCCGTCCGGCGTGACCAGGCGCTTGCCCTGTACGACCTGCATCTGGCGATTCTGTCAGGGGCCGCCGGAGGAGCGGCCCGGCCCCAGGGCGTCGTAGACCCTCCGTCGGTTCAGCCCGAACGGCGCCAGCGCCTCGCTCAACGTACGCGGAGACACCCCGGCACCGGCAAGGGCGCGCACCAGGGCATCGAGGTCGACGGGCTGGTCCACCGCGACCGCGGCGGCGAGCACGATCGTGACCTCCACTGACCCGACCCGGCGTACGGCGGACCCGGCCCGGTCCGCGGTGGTCCAGCTCATCGCCGTGCCAACGTCCGGCTGCCCGTCCGGCACGGCGACCCGTCGACCGGGCGTCGCCGCCACCACGTGTTCGAGGACCGCGTCGACCTCGTCCGCCGGCACCGTCAGTACGGTCGGTGCCAGGGCCGAACGGAGCGCCACCTCGACCTCGGGACGGCGTACCGAGCGTCGGTCCACCCGGCCGAGCGACAGCACCGGGGTCGGCGGCAGCCCGGCCGCGTAGAGCGTCTCGGTCGGTCCGGCCGCCGGCATGGCGAACCGGGCACCGGCCTGGGCCGCCGCAGCGAGCCACCCGAGCGCGGCGGACGACACCTCGGCGAGCGTTCCCGGCAGCGTGACAGCGACGACACCGGCCCGCTCGACGGTCGCCCGGGCGGCTGCGGACTCCCGCACCACGGCCAGGTCGACCGCCTCGTCGGCGTGCCGCCAGAGCAGCCCGAGTCGCCCGTCGGGAAGCGACTGCCCGGTCGGACGGAGCAGGATCAGTGGCGCCGGCAGGGCGACCTCGGCCAAGCTGAGGGTCACCGTCGTCGCCGGGTCGGTGAGTGCGGCGGCCAGGTCGCGGTCGAGATCCTCCGCGGTCAGGGTCGCCTCGAACGCCAGCGTCCCCGGGTCGGTGTGGTGGCTGCGGCGCAGCACCAGGCCGTCGCGTACGGCGTGTTCGGGGTTGATCGTCGCCTCACCGGTCGCCTCGTGGCCGTTCGCCTCGACCGTGAACCGGACCCGGCCGCGTAACAGCCCGAGTTCCGCCGGATCCAACTCCGTACCGACCCCGACGACGCAGGTCGCCCGCTGGGTCACGTCGGTGTCGTGCGTGAACTCCAGGGTCTTGGCGTGGGTCGCCCGGATCTGCGGATGACCGTGGCCCCGCACCACCGCACGGCGCCTCGTCCTCGCCACCAGCCAACTCTCCCGTCCGTCGCCGCTCGCCCAGGGACCCGGCGAGCCAACGAAACGATATCCCCTGGCGCGGCCGAGGTTCGCGCCGTCGTCCGGGTGCGGATATCCGACTTCGATGAGCGCTGACGGAATGTGAACGGCGTGTCATATTCGCCAGAACGGCAGAATCGTCCTCAGACCGCAGGGATCGGCCAGCCATGACCCCATCCGGTACGACCACCGCACCACCGACCGGCGTACGCGTCGTCGCCTCCCACCTCCACCAGACCGTACGTGGTGGCCGGCAGATCCTGCGTGACGTCTCGCTCACCGTCGAGCCCGGCGAACTGGTGGCGATCATCGGTGCCAGCGGCGCCGGCAAGACCACGCTGCTGGAGACCCTCGCCGGGATACGCCCACCCCGTACGGGCACAGTGGACCACCAGGGCGGCGCCGAGCGGGTCACCGGCACGGCCGACGTCGGGTACGTGCCGCAGGACGACATCATCCACCGCGAACTGCCGCTGGAGCGGACCCTGCGACACGCGGCCCGACTCCGCCTCCCGCCGCAGACCGATCCGACCGCCCTCACCAAGCGGGTACGCGAGGTGATGGGCGAGCTGGGGCTGACCGATCAGGCCGGGGTGCCGGTCGGGCGGCTCAGCGGCGGTGAACGCAAACGGGCCAGCATCGCGGTCGAACTACTCACCCGCCCCGGGGTGTTCTTCCTCGACGAGCCGACGTCGGGGCTGGACCCGGCGATCGCCGTCGACCTGCTGCGCGTACTGCGCGGGCTCGCCGACGCGGCCGCCACGGTCGTACTCACCACGCACCAGGTCACCGACGTCGAGTTCTGCGACCGGGTCGTCGTCCTGACCCGGCAGGGGGAACTGGCCTTCGCCGGCAGTCCGGCGGCGGCCCGCGAGTTCTTCGGCGTGACCACACTGGCCGAGGTCTATCTGCGACTCGACGAGGAAGCCGGGCCGGGTGGCTGGCCGGTCCGGTTCGACCTCGGTCACGAAGCGGAAACCGACACCGACGGTCCTTCCGGGACGCCGGGTCGTCGGGGGCCCGGAGTGGGTCGGCTACGCCAGTGGGCCGTACTGAGCAGCCGCAACGTGGAGATCGTCGCGCGTAACCGGCTCACCCTCGCCATCCTGCTCGGCTCACCGCTGATGGTGCTGGGCATGTTCGCGCTGCTCTTCCGGCCCGGTGCGTTCGACCTCGCCGATCCGAGCCCGAACGTGACGGTGATGACCCTGTTCTGGATTGCTTTCGGCGGGTTCTTCTACGGGCTCACCTACGGGCTACTCCAGATCTGCACCGAGGTGCCGATCCTGCGGCGGGAACGGCTGGCCGGCGTACGCGTCGGGCCGTACCTGTTGGCCAAGGTCGCGGTGCTGCTGCCGCTGCTGGCCCTGGTCGACCTGGCCCTGCTCGGGGTCCTGGCCGGCATCGACCGGCTGCCGGAGGTCGACGTCAGCGCCTTCGCCGCCCTCTACACCACCCTGCTGCTCTCCTCGGCCGCCGCACTCGCCCTCGGACTGCTCTGCTCCGCTTCGGTGGCGGACGCCGCCCAGGCCACCCTGATGCTGCCGATGCTCTGCTTCCCGCAGGTCCTCTTCGTCGGCGCGATCCTGCCGGTGCCGGTGATGGCGGTCGGCGGCCAATGGCTCAGTTACGCGATGTCGAACCGCTGGGCGTTCGAGGGCCTCGGCCACACCGCCGACCTGGAACGGATCTGGCGTGACGGCGGTTCACCGCTCGGCCCGCCCCTGCTTGCCAGTTACGGCGACAGCTTCTCCCGGCCGGTCTGGGTGAACTGGGTGATCCTCGCCGGTTTCCTGGTCGCCTTCCTCGGCGCCGCCTGGACCGTGCTGGCCCGGAAGGACCGCCGTGGCACGCCCGCCTGAGGTGCCCGCCTCGGCGAGCCCGGGGTACGCCGGCACCGGCCGGATCGACGAGCTGCGTGCGGCCGAATATCCGCACCTGGACCGGGACGGGCAGGTCTACCTCGACTACGCGGGTGCGGGAGTGGCCGCGCACGCCCAGATCGAGGCGCACCACCAGCGGCTCACCTCGGGCCTCTACAGCAACCCGCACTCGGAGAACCCCACCTCGGTCGCGGCCGGGAACCTGGTGGAGTCGGCGCGACAGGCGGTGCTCGACTTCTTCCACGCCGACCCGGAACGGTACGCGGTCATCTTCACCGCGAACGCGACCGGCGCCTGCCGGCTGGTCGGTGAGGCGTACCGGTTCGGGAGATCCCGGCCGCTGGTGCTCACCTCGGACAACCACAACTCGGTCAACGGCATCCGGGAATACGCCCGCACCGCCGGGGCACCGACCCGCTACGTCCCCGTACGCGGGGCGGAGCTGCGGGTCGAGCGTTCCGATGTGGAATCGGCGTTGGTCGGGCGCCGCGGCGGCCCTTGGCGACGGCAGGCGGGGGGACTGTTCGCCTTCCCCGCACAGAGCAACTTCAGCGGGGTGCAGCATCCACTGGAGTGGATCGAGCTGGCCCAGCGGCACGGCTACGACGTACTGCTCGACGCCGCCGCATACACCCCGACGAACCGGCTGGACCTCAGCTCGGTCGAACCGGAATTCGTCTGCCTGAGCTGGTACAAGCTCTTCGGCTACCCCACCGGGATCGGGGCGCTGATCGCCCGCCGAGACGCCCTCGCCCGACTACGCCGGCCCTGGTTCGCCGGTGGCACGATTCGTGCGGTCAGCGTGCAGGGCGACTGGTACGAGCCGATGGACGACGAGTCTGCCTTCGAGGACGGCACACTCAACTTCCTCAGCATCCCCGACGTCGAGTTCGGGCTACGGTGGGTCGACTCGATCGGAGTCGACCTCATCCACAGCAGGGTCGACGCCCTCACCGGATGGCTGCTGCAACGGCTGACCGCGCTGCGGCACCATACCGGCGAACCACTGGTCCGGGTGTACGGCCCGGCGACGAACGACCGCCGGGGCGGCACCATCTCGTTCAACTTCCTCCACCCGGACGGCACCGTGGTCGACGAGCGCCTGGTCGCCGCCGAGTCCACGGCGGCCGGCCTCTCCCTGCGTACCGGATGCTTCTGCAACCCTGGTGCGGGCGAGGGTGCGTTCGGGATCACGAAGTGGCGGCTGGCCCGGACCCTGATGCGCAACATCAGGACCGTCGACGAGTACCTCGACGTGATGCGGGTGCCGACCGGTGGCGCGATTCGGGTGTCGTTCGGGCTCGCGTCGAACGCGACGGACGCGGAACGTTTCCTCTCCTTCGCCGAGGCGACCTACCTGGACCGGGACCGGCCCGAAGAGCTGGCACTGCCACCGCGACTCCGCTGCTGAACCACGCTGGGTCACGAAGGGTCGGAGGTTGTCCTGCTCACGTACGTAGCTCATGATCGAAAAGATCGTCGGGGGTCCACCACGGCCAACCTGACTGGCGCCGAGTGGCGCAAGATCACCGCTCCGACGTCGGGCTGTGGTCTTCCACTGCCCCTACAGGGGTAGTAGCCCGCCGCAGCCTGACGTGCAAGCCTGCCAGTGCCAGCACCCAGGGCCAAGACCGAGACGTCACCTACGTACCCGGATCAACCGAGGGCTACAACCCGGACGGTTGATGGGGCGGGACCTTCGCGACCGAGCCTCGGGCGCGTTCGACCGTGTACCGCAGGGCCGAATCGTCGAGCTTGTCGTGCGCCGCCTCGACCAGGTCGATGTCGAGTACGTCGGCGAGCCGGGTCAGGTACGTCATCACGTCGCCGATCTCGGCACGTACGCGCGCCCCGGCTGCCGGATTGTCCATGACCCGGGCGGCCTGTTCCGGGGTGAGCCACTGCAGTTCCGCGAGCAGTTCGCCCACCTCCCCGGCGAGCGCCATGGCGAGGTTCTTCGCGGTGTGGAACTGCTCCCAGTCCCGCTCGGCCACGAAGACCCGCAGGCGCTCGGTCAGTTCGGGAACGGTGTTGGCGCGGGCGGTGTTCCCGCTGCTCGGATCGGCGCTCATGCCACGGACGATATCTGGGCGGTCACGGACGCGACATCTCCGCGAAGGAGAACCCGACCTAGGCCCCATACCGTAGGATTTTGGGCGCCCTGCCCAGACGTGTCGACACCGCCCCGATCGGGTACTGCCTCTCCGCCGACATCGAGAGGGGTCACCGTGACCATGGCGAGCGAGCGGGAGGCCGACCATGTCTGACGGGACGGCAGCACCCGACCCCCAGTCCGCGAGCGCGCCCGACGGGGAACAAGAGGAGCAACGTACGACCTCCCGGAACCGGATGCAGGACGGCCAGGAGCGGATCCACCACACCTGGGAGAGCCTGCCCTGGTTCCTCCGCTGGGCGGTGGTGTGGAGCGCCTGCCTGCTGGTGGTCGCCGCCGGGATCTACCTGCTCGCCACCGTCGCTGCCCGGCTCGCGCCACTCACCATCGCGCTCGCCGCCACCCTTTTCCTCGCCGCAATGTTGGACCCGCTGGCCGTACGCCTGCGTCGGCTCCGCCTGCCCCCGGCGGTGGCGGCGCTGCTGAGCCTCTTCCTGTTGCTGGCCGTCATCGGCGGCGCCGCGTACCTGGTCTGGACCCTGACCGCAGACCAGTTCTCCAGTCTGAGCAAGCAACTGGACGAGGGACTCGACCGGACCCGGGACTTCGTCACCAGTTCGCTGCCGGTCAGTCCGGAGCAGTTGGACAGGTGGACCAAGCAGGCCACCGAGGGGCTACGCAGGTCGACCCCCGATCCGGTGGCCGGTGCGCGTACGGCGGCCGAGGTCGCCGGCGGCGTACTGCTGATTTTCGTACTGCTGTTCTTCCTGCTCAAGGATGGTCGCCCGATGTGGGGCTGGGTGCTGGGGCGGATCTCCGACCGGTCCCGGCCGGCGTTCGTCCAGGCGGGCCGGAACGGCTGGCACACGCTGAGCGCGTACACCCGGGGCACGGTGGCGATCGCGGCGATCGACGCCATCGGCATCGGACTCGGACTGGTCCTGCTCGGGGTGCCGCTGGCCCTGCCACTCGCCGTGATCACCTTCCTCGGCGGCTTCGTTCCGATCATCGGCGCCACCGTCGCCGGCAGCGTCGCGGTGCTGGTCGCCCTCGCCGCCAAGGGTCCGGCGACCGCCCTGTTCACCCTGCTCGTGGTGATCGCGGTGCAGCAGCTCGAAGGCAACCTACTCGAACCATTGATCATGAAACGGCAGGTACGGCTGCATCCGGTGGTCATCCTGGTGGCGGTCACCGCGGGCACGCTCTTCGGCGGAATCCCCGGGGCCTTCGTCGCGGTGCCGGTGACCGCCGTGGTCTACCGGGTCGTCGACACCGTCACCGCGCTGCGGCAGGGCCGAGACGCGCCGGGCTGACGTCAGGAGTCCAGCTTGAGCGCCTCGACCAGTTCGTCGGCGGTGAAGTCCGCCTCGTACGTGATGCTGCCCGGCTGCTGCTTGCGCCCACCGGTCGCCAGGTCGCCGGCGTCCACCGGCTGGAAGCCGAGTTCCTCGACCAGGTCCGCGACCGCCCGCTTGGCCTGCGGGTCGTTGCCTGACATGGGGATGCCGTACCGCTCCTGGGCGGAGGACTGGCGGGCGTGGTCACGCATGTCCTGCGCGTGCAGCGTGTTGAACGCCTTCACCACGTGCGCGCCCTTGAGGTGCTCCTGCACCATCTCGCTGGAGGTGATCTCGTCCTCGTCCAGGGCGGGATAGTGGCCATCCCGCTCCGGGTAGTAGTTCCCGGTGTCCATGACCGGCTTGCCCTTCAGTTCCTTGGTGGGCAGTTCCTCGTACCGTCCGAACGGCACCGAGACGATCACCAGGTCGCCGAAACGGGCCGCCTCCGACGCACTGACCGCGTGCGAACGGTGTCCCAGTTCGCCCACCAGGTCCTGGAGTGTCTCCGGTCCCCTGGAGTTGGCGATCGCGATCTCGTGGCCCGACTCCGCCAGTCGCTTGGCGAGCGTTCCTCCGACATTTCCCGCGCCAATGATCCCGATGTGCATGTCCGTGGTTACCCGCCGAGAGCCACCCCGAACAGGCCGAGTCAAGATCGGTCAGTGGGACCGGCTACGGCGCCGCGCCGAAGCTCGGTAGCCGCTCGGCGAACCACGTGGCGGCGTGGTCGGCAACCTGCTCCAGCGCACCGGGCTCGGGGAACAGATGGGTCGCGTCGGGGATGATCCGTAGTTCCACCGGCCCGCCGAGCGCGTCGCGGGCCTGCTGGTTGAACTGGATCACCTCCTCGTCCCGACCGCCGACCAGCAGCAGCGTCGCCGCCCGTACGCGGGAAAGGGCCGGACCGGCCAGGTCGGCGCGACCGCCACGGGAGACCACGGCCGGTACGTGTTCCGGCCGTTCCGCCGCGGCCACCAGTGCGGCCGCCGCACCTGTGCTCGCCCCGAAGAGCCCAACCGGCAGGGCGGCCGTGTCCGGGTCCCGCCGTAACCAGTCGATCGCACCCACCAGCCGGCCGGCGAGCAGTCCGATGTCGAACCGGAGTTCGGCGGTCTGCTCGTCGACCCGTTCCTCCTCCGGGGTGAGCAGATCCATCAGTACGGTCGCCAGCGAGTGCTGGTGGAGCACCCGGGCGACCGCGGTGTTACGTGGACTCCGCCGCGAGCTGCCGCTGCCGTGCGCGAACAGGACCACGCCGACGGCTCCGTCGGTGGGCATCACCAGGTCGGCGGTGAGCTCCACATCCCCGGCCGGGATCGCGGTCTCGGTCACGGTCGTCTCGACCTGTCCGGTCGTGGTCGTCTCGACCCGTCCGGTCGTGGTCGTCCCTACCTGCTCTCCGGTATCCCGGTTCTCTGTCTCCACCCGCTGTCCGGTACCCGGGTTCTGGACGAACAACCCAGGTACCGGACAGCGGGTGGAGACGAGCAGTGAGGTGGCGGGGCCGTTTGCCGTCTGCCCGCTCGGGAAGGCGACAGGTGCGGCCCGCTCGGGAAGGCGCCGAGTGCGGCAGGAGACCACGGAGGCCGCGACAGCGGCCCGCGTCGAGTGATCGCGAGGATGCCATGACCCGCCAGAAATCCGCCAAGTCCGAGTCCACCCCGACCAGCGCCCGCCCGCCGCAGGACAAGCGCGACAAACGTAACGCGGGGCGGGACTGGGCGGACGACGCCGCCCAGGCACGGGCCTCGGACGACCCGCGCCGGGTGGCTCCGCACGACCAGAACGGCGTCCCCTCGACCGGGGACCGCTTCTGACCGTCGTACGGACCCAGGGGACGGGACCACCCGGCCCAGACGGACGCCTCGGCGGGTCCCCTTCGAGGGGCCCGCCGAGGCGTCCACGCGTACCAGAAGATTTCGTTCGTGGCGACGTAGATTCAGCCCCTATAAGTCCGACTGATCCGGTAATGTCTCCCTCGGTTCCGACCCGGTGGTTACCCCCTCGAGCTGTCGGCGACGACCGCCGCCCAATCGCCATCGCGCGAGCCGGGGAACCAGGTAGGTGGGGTGAATCCGCACTCGCGGTAGGGCTAGTTCCGTCCCGAACCCGTCAGCTAACCCGGTCGGCGGCCGACGGGAGGAACGTGCATGACGACACCTATGCGTCAGCGGTTCTCGCTGGCCCTGACCCTGCTCGCCGCGGTGAGCACGCTCGCTGGCGCGGCAGTCGTGGCCGGACCCGCCGCAGCCGCGCCCGCCGGCCCGGTCACCCCGGGCGAGGAGGGCGGCAATCCCCTCTTACGCGACGTCCTCGAATCGACCGGGCGAGGTTACGCGGCGGCCAGGAACGCGGTGGAGAACTCGCGCAAGCGTCAGGCCGTGCTCGCCGACGAACTGCGCCAGATCGAGGAACAGCTCTCCACGATCGGCCCCGAGGTCGGTGAGGTGGCGGTCAACGCCTACCGGCTCGGGCGGATCGGACCGATCAGCGCACTGCTCGGCAGCGCCGGCCCGGAGGAGTTCATGAAACGGGCCGAGGGCCTCGACCTGATCGCGCAACGCGACAACAGCAAGCTGCGCCAGCTTCGGGAAGCGCGCAACCAGGCCAGCCGGGCCAAGAGCGCGGCCGACGCGGCACTCGTCGAGGAGCAACGACATCTCGCCACAATGGCCAAACAGAAGGAGGCGGCGGAACGTGCCCTCGCGCTGGTCGGCGGCACCGCCACCGAGGGATTCGTCAACGCCTCCTCACCGGAGGCGGACCCGGCCCCGCGCGGCCGGGACGGATCCTGGCCAGCCCAGTCCTGCACCCGCTCCGACCCGACGACCAAGGGCTGCCTCACCCCGCGCACCCTGCACGCACTCCAGGAAACCCGGCGCCTCGGTTTCACCAGGCACGTCTCCTGCTACCGGACCGGCGGACCCTTCGAACACCCGAAGGGTCGGGCCTGTGACTTCTCGGCGCAGCCGAACGGCTTCGGCGGCGATGCCACCGGCGGCGACAAGACGTACGGCAACAACCTCGCCGCGTTCCTGGTCCGTAACGCCGACAAACTCGGCATCCTCTACGTGATCTGGTACCGGCAGATCTGGTTCCCGGCGACCGGGTGGAAGAAATACTCCTCGGCGCACGGCGACCCGTCCAGCGACCACACCAACCACGTACACCTCTCGCTGCTCTGACAACCCGGGCGCCCCAGATGGCACGACGGCACGACGGCGGCGTGTTACCCCTGGGACTTGTCCGGCGCGGTCCGCTGCTCGGTCGGCGGGTTCGAACCGGCGCTGTCGATGACCGAGGCCCGGCGGGCCGGGGCGCGGCCGGGCGGCTGCTGTGGTGCAGGACCCGTCGGAGATGGCGGCGGGTTCGGCCGGGTGACCGGCTCCTCGCAGGTGACCCGGACCCGCTCGCCGTGGTGGAGCAGGTCCATCGTGCCGCTCCGGTCGCCGTTACGCAGGGCGTACGTCGTCTCCTGTTCCCGTACGTCCACCCGCAACCGGTGCCCGTGCCAGACCAGTGAGAACTCCAACCGGTCGATCCGGTTCGGCAACCGGGGTGCGAAGGAGAGGATCTCCGTGTGGTCGCGCATGCCTCCGAACCCGGCGACCAGTGCGATCCACGCCCCGGCCAGAGACGCGACGTGGACCCCGTCACGGGTGTTCTGGTTCAGGTCGTGCAGGTCCATCAGGGCGGCCTCGCCCAGGTAGTCGTGGGCGAGTTCGAGATGTCCCACCTCGGCGGCGAGGACCGCTTGGGTGCAGGCGGACAATGACGAGTCGCGGACCGTACGACGCTCGTAGTAGGCGAAGTTGCGGGCCTTCTCCTCCGCGGTGAACGCGTCCCCGCGCCAGTGCATCGCCAACACCAGGTCCGACTGCTTCACCACCTGCTTGCGGTAGAGGTCGAAGTACGGATAGTTCAGCAGCAGCGGGTACTTCTCCGGTGGCGTGCCCGCGAAGTCCCACTCCTGGAGTTGGGTGAAACCCTCCACCTGCTGGTGCACCCGGAGTTCCGCGTCGTACGGAATGTGCATCGCGTTCGCCGCGTCCCGCCAGGCCGCGGTTTCCTCGTCGTCCACCCCGAGCCGCCAGGCATGGTCGCCGTGCCGGCCCACCGCCTCCGCCGCCGCGAGCAGGTTCCGCTGCGCCATCAGGTTGGTGTACAGGTTGTCGCTCTTCACCGCGGTGTACTCGTCCGGGCCGGTCATCCCGTCCAGGTGGAACCTGCCGGCCCGGTCGTGGTGGCCGAGCGAACGCCACAGCCGGGCGGTCTCGACCAGCAACTCCAACCCGACCTCACGTTCGAAGTCCAGGTCGCCGGTGGCCTGTACGTAGCGCCGCACCGCGTCGGCGATGTCCGCGGCGATGTGGAACGCCGCCGTTCCCGCCGGCCAGTACGCGGAGCACTCCTGGCCCCGGATCGTCCGCCACGGGAAGGCGGCCCCGTTCAGCCCGAGGGTCCGCGCCCGTTCCTGCGCCATGCCGAGGGTCGAGTGCCGCCACCGGAGTCCGGACACGACAGCCGACGGCAACGTGTACGTCAGCACCGGCAACACGAAGGTCTCGGTGTCCCAGAAGACGTGTCCGTCGTATCCGGGACCGGTGAGCCCCTTGGCCGCGATCGGCCGCAACTCCGCCCGCGCACCCGCCTGCAGCACGTGGAACAGGCCGAAGCGGACCGCCTGCTGCACCTCCGGATCGCCCTCGACCTGTACGTCCGAGGTGTCCCAGAAGGTGTCCAGGTACTCGCGCTGTTCTGCCAGGAGCCCGCTCCAACCGGAGAAGCGGGCACCGGCGAGCGCCGCACCGACCTGGTCCCGCAACGCCGGGCGGGACCGTTCACTGGACCAGCCGTACGCGACGTACTTGTCCAGCCGGATCCGCTCCCCCGGCTGGGTGACGCAGGTGACGGTGGTCCGGGCCCAGTCGTCGAAGGTCTCGGTGCTGAGCGTGGTCCGGGTCGGCCCGTCCAGTTCGTGTCCCATCGCCGCGGCGAGCCGCAGCCCGCTCGCCCGGGTGTGGTGGACCAGCAGGCCACCGTCCTCCAGTGCCAGGTGTTCCTCGGACTCCAGCGGCGACTCCAGCACGGCCGCGACCCGGGGGTCCCGGCTCTGTGCGGGCAGCACCTCGTTGGCGACCAGTTCCGACTGCACGATCAGGCGCAGCGGCTCGTCGACCGGTTCCACCTCGTAGCGGATCGCCGCGACCGACCGCTGGGTGAAGGAGACCAGCCGGGTGCTGCAGATCCGGACCCGCTTGCCGGCCGGCGAGCGCCAGAGCACCGACCGGTGCAGGGTTCCGGCGCGCAGGTCGAGCACCCGTTCGTGGTCGAACAGTTCGCCGTAGCGCACGTCGAACGGTTCGTCGTCGACGAGGAGTCGGATCAGTTTGCCGTTGGTGACGTTGACGATGGTCTGACCGGACTCCGGGAAGCCGTAGCCGGCTTCGGCGTACGGCAGCGGCCGTAGTTCGAAGAACGAGTTCAGGTAGGTGCCGGGCAGACCGTGCGGCTCTCCCTCGTCCAGGTTGCCGCGGAGTCCGATGTGCCCGTTGGCGAGTGCGAAGACCGACTCCGACTGGGCCAGTACGTCCACGTCGAGCCGGGTCTCGCGGACGTGCCAGGGCTCCACCGGGTACGCCCGCTCGCGGATCATCGGGTTTCCTCTCCGCTGAGCAGTTCGGCCAGGTCGGTGACGACGGCGTCGGCCCCGCGTGCGCGCAGCGCGTCCGCCTGCCCGACCCGGTCGACGCCGACGACGTGGCCGAACCTGCCGGAGCGGCCGGCCTCGACCCCGGCCAGCGCGTCCTCGAAGACGGCGGCCTGGTCGGGTGCGACCCCGAGCAGTTCGGCGGCGGCCAGGAAGGTGTCCGGGTGTGGCTTGCCGCGTAGTCCCCGCTGGGCGGCGACGACCCCGTCGACCCGGGCTTCGAGCAGGTCTTCGAGACCGGCGGAGGCGACCACGTCACGGCAGTTGGCGCTCGCCGACACGACCGCCCGGCGGAGCCCGTGTCGGGCGGCGGCGCGCAGGTACGCGACCGAGCCGTCGTACACCTCGACGCCGTCGGTGTGGATCCGCCGGAGCAGGATCTCGTTCTTGCGGTTGCCGATCCCGTTGACCGTGTCGGCCCTCGGCGGATCGTCGGAGTTCCCTTCCGGCAGCACGATGTTCCGGGAGGCGAGGAAGGTACGGACACCGTCGGCGCGTGGGCGGCCGTCGACGTACTGGTTGTAGTCCGCCCCCGGGTCGTACGGCTGGAAGGGCTCGCCTCGGTCTGCGGCCCGGCGGCGCAGGAAGTCGTCGAAGGTCTCGGCCCAGGCGGCGTTGTGGACCCGGGCGGTCTGCGTCAACACGCCGTCCAGGTCGAAGAGGCAGGCGGTCACATGACCGGGTAGGCCCAGCACATCATCAACTTATCCGGATGGGCGGGCCGGATAAACGTCTTTGCGGCACCCGGTTCGCTGGTCGCGCCCGGGTCACTGCCGCCGTAGCGTCCAGACCACGGTCATCTCGGCGGTCAGCTCACCGTCCTCGGTGCCGACCTCGACCAGGACCGGGAACTCCGGCCGGGTTCCGGTGTCGAACTCGGCGATCACCTCGGAAACGGGGCGGCCGAGCCGGGCGGTCGCCCGGACCGCGCCGAGGGCGAGCTTCCGGTAGCGGATGTCGGCGGTGACGGTGAGCGGTACGGCGCGGTCGAGCAGCCCGCCGAAGGCGGCCAGGACGACCGCGCCGGATGCGGTCTCGCCGAGCGTGAAGAGCGCACCGGCGTGCGGTCCGCCGACGTGGTTGTGGGCGGCGGGCGAGTCCGGCAGTCGGACCGTGGCCCGGACACCTTCGGCGCCGTCCGGTGCGATCTCCACGAATTCGAATCCGAGGGTGCGGACGAACGGCACCCCTTCGAGCATGCCGGCGGCGATCTGACGTGAGT
The DNA here is from genome assembly GCF_044458865.1 of Micromonospora sp. NPDC050417. Taxonomy (NCBI): domain Bacteria; kingdom Bacillati; phylum Actinomycetota; class Actinomycetes; order Micromonosporales; family Micromonosporaceae; genus Micromonospora; species Micromonospora sp. NPDC050417. Next base: position 79,102 of record NZ_JBITIH010000024.1, on the reverse strand, counting down.
CGATGGTCATGGCCGGAGGCTACTCGTCAGTAATTTGTTCCGGCAAGAGTCTCAGAGATTGGCGATGGTCCGCAGGATCTCGGCGTAGAAGTTCCCCTCGATGCTGCGGAAGAGCGCGAAGTCCTGACCCGGGCTGCCGAAGAACGGGCGCAGGGTCCAGGCGAGCTGGGTGCCGACGAACCCGAAGAGCAGGATCCAGATGTAGAGCAGGGTCATGCTCGCCGGCCGCTGACCGGAGGTCGCGACCCGGGCCCCGGGTTGCGGCCGGTAGAACCCGGTCGGCGCCGGCTGGAACGGCGGGTGCGGCTGGGTCGCCACCGCCACCGGCACGGGCTGCGGGACGGGTGTCGCGGCGGCAACCGGTACGGCGGCGGGCGCCGTACCGTCACCGTTGGCCGCGCCGACCGTGACCGGTACCGGCCGCGCCGGAACACTGCCTTCGGCGAGCGGCGCGCCGGCGGTCATCGGGGTCGCCACCGTAGCCGGCACCTGTGCGGGTGTCGCCGGAGCCAGCAGACCGTGGTCGTTGAGCACCTGCATGCCGCCGGTCAGGAACTTCAGCCCGACAAACGCGGAGAGGGTAAGGATCGCCACGTTCAGCAGCTTGAAGAAGCCGTAGTCGGGTGCGGTGATCAGGAAGAAGAGGCTGATCGGCGCGAACGCCACCGCCAGCATCGAGGTGACGGTGATCGCCACCATCACCATCGACACCGCCTGACGTACCGACAGCCGCGCCCCGAAGACGAGGTTGAACAGGTACAGCGTCGGCAGACAGATCGCGAGGGTGACCAGGAACAACAGCGGCAGCTTGACCGCCGACGTGAGCGCCATCAGGAAACTGTGGAACGCACCGAGCACCGCGCCGTAGCAGGCCAGCGCGACTGCCGAAGCGGCGAGCATCTTGCCGGTCAACGCGTGGAGATCCCGATCCTCGACCACCTGCTGCCAGATGCCGTGCCGATCACGAAGAATACGCTCGATCACGAGCGGGCCGGAGCCGTCAGTTGCCACGGATGGTTCCCTTCAATGGGACATCGAGCCGATGGGACATCGAGAACGGAGCGTGTCGACGCTAAGCGGTTGCACCGCGTCAGCGCCACCCCACATCGATGCGGTCGCCTCGCTCGTCGAAGAAATGCAGCGCGTCCATGCGTACGGAGATCGCCAGTGGATGTCCGGCCGCGACCGCCGGGTACGGCGCCAGGCGTACGGCCAGTTCCGCCGGGCGGCGGTGGTGGCGCCCCGGGTCGTTGAGCACACTGGTCCGCGCTCCCGGGCCGACCATCTCCCGCTCGGCCTCCGGAGGGGCCGGGACCGTGGCCCGCCCAGTGAGCCGCTGCACAGCGTGACCGAACCGCCGGAGCCGTCCCCCGCCCTGGCTCTGCCCACGGACCGGCCCGCCCAGTTCGTCCACCACGATCGCGGTGGCGCCGATGTCGAGAAAGGCCAGCGACTCGTGCCCGTGGTGTTCGAGGTAGCGAATCCGCCCCCGGAGCACGTCACCGGGAGAGTCGGGTGCCACCGGGCTGAGCGCCTCGGCCCGCATTCCGACCACGATCCGCTCACCGTGGTAGTGCGCCACCGCCCGGGACCTGATGTCGTCCCAGGGCAGGTAGAGCGACTGCTCACCGAAGTTGAGGGTGACGTACCGGTCGAGGTGGACGTAGACCGACGCCTCCAGCAGGTTCATCCTGGGACTGCCGAGGAACGCCGCGACGTAGAGCGTCGCCGGGCGCCCGTAGACCTGGGTCGGGGTGCCGACGTCCTGGAGCACGCCCTTGCGCATGATCGCTACCCGGTCGGCCATGGTCAGCGCCTCGGCCTGGTCGTGTGTGACGTAGATGGTGCTCACGCCCAGTTCCCGGACCAGCCCGGAGATCTCCGCGCGCAGCTCCGCCCGAAGACCACTGTCAAGGTTGGAGAGCGGCTCGTCCATCAGGAAAAGACCAGGACGACGTACGATCGCCCGCCCCATCGCCACCCGTTGCCGCTGCCCGCCGGAGAGTTGGCTCGGCTTGCGGGCGAGTACGTCGCCGATGCCGAGGGCGCTCGCCACGTCGTTGACCCGCTCGCCCCGGGGCGCCGGTTCGACCCCGGAGAGCCGGAGCGGGAAGGCGATGTTGTCGCCGACGGTCATGTGGGGGTAGAGCGCGAAGTCCTGGAACACCATGGCGATCCGACGGTCCCGCGGTGGCAGGTCGTTCGCCAGCTCACCGTCGAGCAGGATCGCGCCGCTGCTCGGCTCCTCCAGTCCGGCGACCATCCGGAGCACAGTGGATTTGCCGCAGCCCGAGGGGCCGAGCAGCACCATGAACTCGCCGTCGTTGACGTCGAGGTTGACGCTGTCGACCGCGATCGTTCCGTCGGCGAATACCTTTGTCACGTCTTTGAGTGCGACGGTGGTCACCGTCACCTCCCCGCAGCATCGAGCCGGCCCCCGAGATGACTGTGACGAGGATCATCGCCCCCGCCCATCGGGTAAAAGTCCCATGCTCATAACGTGACGGTTCGGTAACTCGTACGCAACGGGTTTCTGCTAGTCCGCGCCGGCCGACACCTCCACAGTCGACGGACGACGTCCGGGACCGGAAGCCCGGCCTCCGCAACGAATTCGCCGTCAGCGGCGGGGAGTCACCCACGGCTCGGACTCGGCGGCAACACCCATCGTGGTCAGTCCGGTCAGGCCGGACTCGGTGCCGAACTCACGATGCCGGGGCAGTCCGGACCACTGCATCCCGCCGCCGCGCAGGAAGTACTCCAGGCCGGGATCCCAGGTGTGGCCGTCGGAACGGCGCTGGTAGACGTAGCCGAGAGGGTGGGTCCGATAGATCAGGCCGCCGGCCCGGCGTACCCGGTCGAGCAGTCCCCGGTCGATCGAGCGCGGCACCGGACGCCAACCGCCCACCTGTTCCAGGTCACCCCGGCTGATCAGCATCGTGCCGCCGGCCACCACCGAGACGTACTGCTCGGCGACACCGGCGTCGCGCCGTACCGTCGTGTCCAGAGTCTGCAGGTAGACGAACTCGGCGCCCTTGCCAACCATCATCGCGCCGGAGTACTGCCGCGCGAGCACCAGGTCCCAGACGTGCTCCGGGCCGTACGTGTCGTCGTCGTCGAACTTCGTCACGAGACTGCCCCGGGCACGGGCGGTGGCGGCACCGATCGCCTCACCGAAGCCGTGCTCGGCCGGCAGGGTCATGATCTCGATCGGCCGGGCGCTGCGAGCCACCCGCGCACGCAGCTCCGCCGGCAGTTCCACCCCGTGCAGACAGAGCACGATCTCCAGGTTGGGGTACGTCTGCCGCTCGATCGCGTTGACCGCCTCGATGACGTGTTGCAGCCGCTTCGTGACCAGCAGCGCGCTCACCGCCGGCACCTCGGCCAGGGTCGGGAACGCGGCGGCGGCGAGCCGGGGCAGCGCGAAGCCGCTGGCGTGCAGGCGCATCGCCGAACGCCGCTGGGCTACCGCCCGCACCTCCCACTCCAGGTCCTGGCCGGCACGTGCGGGCAACTCGGCCCGGAGACTCTCCCGAACCTCCTCGGCCAGGTGCGCCCCGACCGCCTCCGGCAGCTCGGGTACGTGCACGAGCAGACCCGCGAGCATCAGGTGCACCAGGAACCCGGCCTCGGCGAGCGGGTGCCGCGCCGGGACCGTGGCGCAGTGCAGCACACCGACCTCGGCCAGCGCCGCGAGCACCTCCTCGCTGCGCCAGGGCCGGTCGATCCGCCCCTCGCAGAGCAACCCGTCCGGGCCGGTGATCCGGTAGCCCCACCCGTCCTCGGCGTCGGTGAAGGCCAGCTCGGCCCGGCCCGCGGACCCTCCGAACGGGCCGTACCGACCGGTGACCACCGCCCGGTCGAGATCGATCAGCGCGGTCGCTGGTCGCTGCGGCAGCCCGGCGCCGTACGGCCCAGCGGCCACCGTCGCCGCGTACAGGTCCGCCGGGGCGGGCGCCGCCACCGCGGCGGAGTCGGCGGTGGTGACGACGCTGGTCTCGGTCGGTGCGGGCTGTGCCAGCGGCATCGGGTCACCGGTGGCGGTCAGCACCACGTCGTGCGCCCGGATGTCGTTGTTGCCCGGGAGCGGGCCACGGACCATGGTGATGTTCTGCCCCAGGCCGAGCCATCCCGGCTCGACGTCCTGGGCGACGACGTCCGCACTGGCCGGGCGGGGCATCGGACGCGCCGGGGTGAGCAGCGGAATGATCGCGGTGAGCAGCGCCCGCAGCGGGGTCGACCACTTGACCTCAAGTTCGACGACCGCCCGGCCCTGTATCCCCCGGGGGAGCCGGATCTGGTGCGCGAGTACGTGCCGCAGTGGCCCGAGCCGACCGCACCAACCGCCCTCGGGAATCCGCCAGTTGTCGACCACCACGGTCAGCCGGCGCACCTGGACCAGCGCGAAGGGGTCGTCCATCAGGTGCCAGAGCCAGTCCACCGACTCCGCGGCGACAGCCAGGCGGACCACCCGGTCGCCGGGTTGTGGAGCGGTCCGCCCCCGGGGACGGCCAGGAATCTCGGTCATACCGGCCGCCACCATCGCGGTGGGCCAACGCCGACGGCGCGTTCCCCGCCCGGCACCGACAACCACCCGCCAGCGATTGAACTTCTCCGGCGTGTCCTCGCTCGACAAAACCCGGTCCCTCTCTCCGTCGGCGGTGTCTGAGGGCGGGCTCGCCGCCCACAGTCAGTGACGCCGAAGTGACGTCACCGCAGCCGTACTGACAACCCCGAAGATCTCACGATAGTCCCTCAAAAGTGTACGTGCCGGTCGGGCTGGCATTACTGAAGCGGAATCACACCACCTGCTCACCGCCTCTTCATTACTTGTTCGACAACAACGTCCCGTCTCGCAAAATAGCGACCCCGTCATCACTTTCCGTATTGAACGGGACCTTTTCCTGCGCTACCACGAGGTCGGGCGGATGTCATCAAACCGGAGAGCACCGACCGGTCCGGCTGCCGCCCGTCGCTAGACTGTGCCTCGTGTCAGCCCGGAACAGCGTCCCTTCTGGCGCGCACCCAAACCAGGTCAGGTTGGTCCGCAACGATTGGAGCCCGCTCAAGCCCGGCAAGCTTGGCGAATGGCAACCCACCATGTCGGTGTCGGTGGTTATCCCGGCCTACAACTGCCAGGAAACGCTGAACCTCACCCTGGCCTCATTGAGTCACCAGACGTACCCGGACCACCTGCTTGAGGTGGTCGTGGCCGATGACGGCAGCGAGCCGCCGATCGAGCTGCCGAAAATCCGCCCGACCAACTGCCGGATCGTCCGGGTTCCGGAACACTCGACCGGCTGGGGTCGGTCCAACGCACTGCACGTCGGCGCGAGCAACAGCGACGGCGAGATCCTGCACTGGCTCGACGCGGACATGGTCGTCTTCCCCGAACACATCGAGGCCCAGGTCCGGTGGCAGCACGTCTCCGAAGAGGCCGTGACACTCGGCTACAAGCGCTTCGTCGCCGACAACTTCCCCACCCCGGAGGAGGTCTCGCAGCGGTGCGCCGCCGGGACCATCGACAAGCTGTACCGAATCCAGGACACCGAACCGCACGACTACGTCGAGAAGCTGATCAACGAGAGCGACCAGCTACGTGGCGGTGACCACCTCAACTTCCGGGCCCACGTCGGCGCGACCGCCGCGCTGACCCGCTCCCTCTACCTCGCCGCCGGCGGGCTCGACACCGAACTCCGCCTCGGTGAGGACACCGAGTTCGGCTACCGGCTCACCCAACAGGGTGCCGTCTTCGTCCCCGAACCGAAGGCCGGCAGCTGGCACATGGGCGCCACCCACATGCAGACCAAGGGTGACGCGCTGCGCCGGTACAACCACCCGTACCTGGCCGAGCGGATGCCCCACCCCCGCTACCTGCGGCCGGGCGCGAACCGCTCCTGGGCGGTCCCGTTGATCACCGCCGTGGTGCCGGCCGAGGGTTCGTTCGAACTGGTTCGGACCTGCGTCGACCGGCTGCTCGCCGGGGACCAGACCGACCTGCGGGTGATGCTGGTGGCGGACTGGGACGCGGTCGACGACAACCGCCGCTCGATCCTCGCCGACCCGCTGCTCGACCGCCGGCTGCTCCTGGTCACCTACCGCTCGGACCCCCGGGTGGAACTGGTACGAGAAGCGCCGACGACCGCGTTCCCGTCCCCGTTCCTGCTGAACGTCCCGTCGCACCTGGGCGTCGACGTCAACACCGTACGCCGACTGGTGCAGGTGGCCGACGAATGGCAGGCCGGCCTGGTCCGGCTGCTTCCCAGTGGCGCGAAGTCACCGGCGGAGGCGCTCGCCCTGTGGCGTACCTCGGCGCTGAGCCGGGCGCGTCGGGTGGGACGGCCGGACGAGCCCCTCGACAAGGTGGTGGCCGAGGTCGCAGGCGAACGGTGGGTCAGCGGCGAGGAGTTCGGCGTGGTCGACCTCAGCCTGCTCACCCCGGCCAGCCTGGTCTCGCCCCGCCCACGGCTCGTCCACCCGGCCGGCAAGCGCGCCCGCCGGGCGTCCCTCGGCGACGTCGAAACCATCCCGGTCGGGGGCGTACGGTCACTCGCCAACGCCACCCGGTTCGTCGCCCGTCAGGCGGCGATCGGGGTGGCCCGTAAGGTCCGGCGCCGGGTCAGCCGCCCGACCCCGCCACCGTCGGCCTGATCCTGAACGACACGCGCCTCGTCCCGTGCGGGACGACCAGGACAGCGTGACCGTCGGCTCTCCGCCGGCCCGGCCCGACGGGCAACAGCGGCGGAGAGCCGACCGGCACCGTGTTTCCACCTGCTGAGCCGGCTACGGCGTGCTGAGCCGGAGCGTCTCCCGGTCCCGCTCCGGCAGGAGTTCCAGTCGCCGACCTCCCGACGACGCGTCCCGGGGCAGCGAACGCCGGGCGGCGATGTCGAAGGGCAGGTCGAACGGTTCCTGGTCCGGACCCCAGCGGTAGAGCAGCAGCCAGTCGCCGTCCGGTACCGCGGTCGCACCCGACAGCGGGATCCGTACCCGCCAGCCGGCGGAAACCTCACCCGGCAGTTCGATGTCCGGCGGCAGCACCTCCAGCGGATCGGCACCGACCGGCCGGCGGAGCACGATCCGCAGGTCGCCCCGACCAGGCAGACCGCTGGGCAGTTCACCGGAGAGCGAGAGCATCCCGTCGGCCAACTCAACCGCGCTGACCACCGGCCCGGGCGGAAGCACCCGCAGCGACAACACCTCGTCGTCGGCCGGCTGGGCGACCACCTCCACCTCGCCGACAACCTGCCGGGAGGTGGCGAAGCCGGCGCGTACCGGCAACTCCCACGCCTTGCCGGCGGCCTCCTCCAAGGCCACCCGCCAGTTGGCCCCGACCTCGCCCACCAGGGCCGACCAGCCTGCCAGTCCGGCGCCCGCCACCAGGTCGGCCACGGGTACACGGGCCGTCCAGGCCACTCCGACCGCCGAGCCGTCCTCCGGCGCGATCGCCGCACCGAGCGACGAATCAGCCGCTGCCTGGTCGTCGGCCGCCCTGCCATCCGATGCCGCGTCCGTCGCCGGCACCTCCACCGGGTACGCCCGCCAGAGCACCCCGGCACTACGGGCAAGCTGGAGCGTCGCCCCGACCGGGCTGGTCAACGCCCGCCCGGCGACCAGCAGGGTGCCGCCCTCGATCCTGGTCCCGGTGACCCAGGCCCGGGGGCGTTCCACCCGCAGCCTCAGCCCGCTCCGGTCGGGGAACGGCACGATGCGTACCCCGTCGTCAACCCAGCGGGCCGGCAGCGCCGGGCGGAAATCGCCCAGGCCGAGTGTCCGCCGGTGTGGGCCGCCCGAGTTGACCAACGCGATGTTGAAGACCCACTCGCCGTCCCGCCAGCCGTCCCTGCCACGCAGCCGGCGCGGGTCGAGCGCGGCCGAGAAACCCGACCAGCCGTACGGCACGGAGCTCGGTGCCTGCGCGACCCGGCGGGGTCGACTCGGCAGACGCAGCACACGCCGCCTCCCGGTGATCTCCCGGAGCCAGAACACCCGGGCAGCCGTCCACGGCTGGGCGGCTCCGCGGGCCGCGTCGTAGGCGAGGCCACGCAGGTGCAGGCGGCCGTCGACCCAGCGCAGCTCGTGCACCTCGGTCCGGATGCCCGACTCGGCCTGGAACGCCTCACGGGGCACCGCCGGGTGCCCCGCGTCGAGGAGCGGAAGCTGCACGTAACGGCCGCCGCCCCGGCGTACCACCGGCGGGGTGGCACCGAGCCTGCTCGCGGCCACCACCGCCACCAGTTCCGGCAGGGCCCGTACGCGGGCCAGCCGCCAGGCCACCCGCAGCCGCGCGACCAGCCGGTCGATCACCCTCTCGTCGACCCGGCTGAGGAAATCCGCCGCCAGGTCGACGAAGGTCTCCCGGTACCGCTGGTCGACGTCCGGCAGCAGGTCCAGGAATATCCGCAGGTCGTTGACGAGGGTGGTCTCGTCGTACCAGTCCTTGAGCTTCCGGTCGAGCACGGCCAACGACCGACTGGCGCTGTCGACGGCGGCGAACCGGTCGACCAGGTTACGCACCTCGTGCTGGCGCTGCGTGATCGACAGTTCGGCGCCGGGCTCCCGCTGCCGCCAGTAGTAGACCGGCAGGTCGAGCACGTCGACAGTGTCGGCCAGGGCGTACGCCGGCACGGTCAGCGGGATGTCCTCGTAGCGGACGCCCTCCGGGAAGCGCAGCCCGTGCTTCTCCCAGAAGGACCGGCGGAAGACCTTGTTGCAGGCGAGGCGGTCGTAGACCAGGTTGCGGCGGGACCGCAGATTCGTCCGCAGGACGGTGAACCGGTGGGTTCCCCGGTGCAGGGGCGACTGCCGCAGACCCCGCGAGGTGAGCAGTGCGACGTTGCCGGAGGCGAAGTCGGAACCGGTCTGTTCCAGGGCCCCCACCAGCAGTTCCAGCGCGTACGGGGGCAGCAGGTCGTCGCTGTCGACGAAGGTCAGGTACTCGCCGGCCGCCGCGTCGATGCCGGTGTTGCGGGCCGCGCCGAGGCCCCGGTTCTCCTGCCGGATCAGCCGGAACCGGCTGTTGGCGGCCACGTACCGCTCGGCGAGCTCACCACTGTCGTCGGTGGAACCGTCGTCGACCAGCACCACGTCCAGGTCCGGGTACGTCTGTCCGGCGATCGAGTCGAGACAGTCGACCAGGTAGCCGCTCACGTTGTAGATCGGCACCACGACAGTCAGTAACGCGCCCAACCTCATGCCTCCCAGGCACCCGTGTCAGCCGGGCTCACCGAGCAACGTCCGGCGCACCACCCGCTCGGCCGCCCGGCCGTCGTCCAGGACACAGAACCGTGCCCGGAAGTGGGCGCGGGCCTTGGCCGCCGTGTCGTTGTCGACCGCACCACCACGGAACAGGTCGAGCAGGTCCGGGAAGGACCTGGCTACCGCTCCCGGTGGCTCGGCTGTGACGTCGAAGTACACCCCACGGGCGAGCCGGTACGCGTCCCAGTCGGGAGCGTAGATGACGATCGGCCGGTCCAATGTCCCGTAGTCGAACATGGCCGACGAGTAGTCGGTGATCAGCACGTCGGCGGCGAGGTAGAGATCCTCGACCGACGGGTGGGCGCTCATGTCCCGTACCCGGCCGGCGACGCTGACCGTGCCGGCGACGTCCCGGTCGTGGAAGTAGTGGCTGCGCATCATCAGCCGGGTCTGCGGCCCGAGCGCCTCGACGAACTCGGCCGCGTCGAACGGCGGCCGGTAGCCGGGCAGGTGCTCCCGATGGGTCGGCGCGTAGAGCACCACCCGGTCCTCGGGGTCGAAGCCGAGTCCGGCCCGGATCGCCGCGACCTCCTCGGCGGTGGCGTTGGCAAGCCGGTCGTTACGCGGGTAGCCGGTGTTCAGCGGCGTGTAGTTGGCCGGGTAGGCGCGGTCCCACATCTGGGTGGAGAAGGTGTTGGAGCTGACGCTGAAGTCCCACCGGTCGATCCGGCGCAGCAGCTTCGGGAACTCCATCCCGACCGCGCCGGTCGGGTACCGCTGCTGGTCCAACCCCATCACCTTGACCGGGGTGCCGTGGTGCGTCTGGATGTGCACCGAGCCAGGCCGCTTCACCACGAAGTCCGGGAAGTTGACGTTGTTGACCAGCCACTTCGCCCGCGCCAGCGCCCGGTAGTAGGCGGCCGACCCGGCCACCACGTACGCCACCCCGGGCGGCAGGCTCGACACCCGGTCCCGGCGCACCACGAAGACGCCCCGGATGTGCGGGGCGAGTTCGGCGGCCTTGGCGTGGATCGCCGCCGGGTTGCAGGCGTAACCGCGGTACCAGTACGCCGCGTACAGGGCCAACGACCGATCGATCGGCAGGCGCAACTGGACCTGGTAGTAGGCGCGCAGGATCCCGTCGCGTCCGGCCCGGGCGGCACGGCGAAGCCGGGGCACCACCGCCCGCTTGACGGCGCCGGCTCCGTCGCGCAGCCGGCCCCGGAATTGGTACGCGGTGCGTAGCGCGCTGAACGTACGCCATTTGCCCTGCGCCACCAGCCGGTGCTTGACCCCTTCGGGGCCGGTCGGCACCGGGTAGCCGCCAGCCGGCAGCCAACGCCGGTAGTCGTCGACCATCCGGGCGAAGAACGCCGGCCGCAGCTTCGTGCCGATCCGGTTCCCGTTGCCGAGCACGGTCAGGTAGTGCCAGATCATCCGCCGGAAGAGCAACGGGCGCAGGTCGTCCATCTGCGGCGCCCACTCGTCCATGAACTCGAACACCCGCTGCCAGTGCGGGAAGACCTCGAAGTGCCGGTCCCCCTGGGTACGGGTGATCGCACCCGAGCGACGCTGGCGGTAGTTGACGCAGACCAGGTCCAGTACGGTGATCCGCTCCGCCGCCAGCAGCAGCGGGTACGTGAACGACACGTCCTCGTACCAGCCCGGTCCGAAGCGCAGCCCCAGTTCCACCAGGAAGTCCCGGCGGACGACCTTGTTCCAGGCGGTGTGCAGCAGGCCGATCAACTCCGGCCGCTCCCGGAGGCTGAACGTGGTCGCACCCGGCGGGGTCGGGAAGACCTCCGGCATCGCGCTACCCAGCACCGAGTTGTCCCAGTAGGACCGGACGTGGTCGACGACCAGGAGCTCCGGGTTGGTCTCACGCAGCCGCCGCGCCACCGTCGGAAGGGTGTCGGGGGCGAGCCAGTCGTCGCTGTCGACGAACCAGACGTACTCGCCCCGTGCCCGATCCAGTCCGATGTTGCGCGCCTCGCCCAGTCCCACGTTCTCGGGCAGCGCGACCACGGTCACCCGGGAGTCGCGGGCGGCGTACTCGGCGAAGATCTCGCCGCTGCTGTCCGGGGAGCAGTCGTCGACGCCGATCACCTCAAGGTCGGTGAACGGCTGTCCGAGGATCGAGTCGAGGCACTCCCGCAGGTACCCCTCGACCTTGTAGGCCGGCACGACAAAGCTGATCAGGGCCATTGCTTTCGCTCCTCCGCCGTGCCCACCACGGCCCGGCCGTCGACACCGAGAGCACCACCGGTGCTCGGGCGCGCCGGCGCCGCCGGCAACATCCACCCACTGACCGCGCCCAGGGTCAGGATCACGAAGAGGTACCCGGCGAGCGTCGTCTCCCCCGCCGCGGCCACCCCGGCGAGCACCACCGCGACCAGCAGGAGCAGCCGCCCGTCCCAGCCCAGTCCGTACGGTCGCAGTTCGGGCGCCGCGCTCCGCTTCTCCAGCCGGGCGGTCAGGTCGTAGTGGTGCAGGGCCAACACGAACAGTAACGCGAAGGTGACCGGCCCCGGTATTCCGGCGGCCACGTCCACGGCGATCACGAAGAGGTACTCGGCCGCCCGCAGCGCCGCCGGGACCAACCAGTCCAGCGCCCCGGCGTGCGACCGCCCGGACGGCAGACCGGCCGCGAGCACGGCCACCAGCCCGGTCACGAGCACCGCGACCCGCAGCCCGGTGTCATCCACCCCGACCAGACCGCACGTCAGCAGCGTCGTGCTGGCCCCGACCGCGACAACGGCGAGCGGCAGCGGACCGGCCCACCGGGGCAGCAGCCGGCTGCCGGCGGCGCCGAGCCAGCGGGCGACCGGACCATCGTCGCGGTAGAGCGTGGTGTCCACCCGGGCCAGCACCGAAACCCGCATCGACCGGGCCCGCAGGGTCCGCAACGCCAGCGTGTACGCCGCCGCGAGCCCGCCCCAGACCAGCACCGCGACCAGGCTCACCAGCGGATTGAACAGGGCCACGGTGATCGCGATCAGTGCCCACCGTTCCCCGATCGGAAAGACGATCGTCCGCTTGAGCCAGTACGAGACCGAGCCGGTGTCCGCCTGCACCCGGTTGGACGCCTGGCTCAGCCGGTTGCCGAGACCACCACCGGTCGACGGGGCCGACGGGGGGCGCCGAGCGGCCTCGTCGTGCAGCGCCCCGTACCAGGTGTCCGTCATGTGCCGGGCGGTCTGCAGGGTCAGCGCGGCGATCGCCAGCGTCCACCCGTTGCCGAGCCCGGCCCGGTCGACGCCGACCGCCAGACCGGCGTAGACGACGTACTCCTTCGCCCGGTCGGCCATCGTGTCGAGCCAGCCGCCCCAGGGGCTGAAGTGCCGGGTGTAGCGGGCCAGTTGCCCGTCCACGCAGTCGAGCACGAAGCCGAGGTAGAGCAGGACCGCGCCGAGCACCGCGGCGGACCGGCCGCCGAGGCCGAAGAGCCCGGCGGCGGCGACGGCGAAGAGCACGGAGAACGCGGTGACCCCGGTCGGGCCGAGCCCGATCCGGGCGCAGAGCTTCGTGACGTACGGAGACCAGGTGCTGACGAAGTACGTGGTGAAGAAGTCGTCCTTCTCCTTGACGGAGAGCCGCAGCTCGGCCTTGTCCTCGTTGACCGAGGCGACAGCCGAGGTGGCGGCGGCGACCCCGGCGGCGTCGGTGGCCCGGTGCGCGACGAGGAGCCGTACCCGGTGGCTGAAGACTGTGGCGTCGGTGCCGACCAGGGCCGTGAAGATCCGATCGGGGACCGGGCCCGACCCGCTCGACGCGGCGGCGGAACGGGCGGCGGCGGCGAGGATCGGCAGGTCGTCGACTCCGACCCGGATCGCCCCACCGAACGTACCGGTGGCGGCGTCGACCTGGTCGTCGTCGCGGACAGCCTCGACCACCTGGCCGCGTTCCTCCCGGAGCACCGCCTGCCCGGCCGCGGGCGGGTCGGTCAGCACGAGCGCGACGGTCGGGCCGACCGGACTGGTGGCCAGGTGACGCAGGACCGCGGCGTGCGCGACCAGGTCGTCGGCGCAGAGCAGGATCGGCTCGTCGGAGCGCTCGGCCAGCTCGGCCAGTGCCGCCGGTGTGCTGGTGGCCAGCACCTGCCGGGCACCGGCGTCGGTCAAATGGGCGCGGAGCCGGTCCACCGGCGGTACGCCGCCGACCGGTGGGACCGGCCCGGTGTGGTCGGGACGGGTGAACAGGACCGCCAGCGTCACGTCCGGACCACGTTGTTGTACGCGTCAAGCGCCTCACGGACCGTGCCGTCGATCAGCAACTCGCCGGCGCTGAAGTAGAGCCCACGGTTGCAGAACCGGGTCAGGTCGTTCTCGTTGTGCGAGACCAGCACCAGCGAACGCCCCTCGCCGAGCATCCGCTCGATGGTGGCGTAGCACTTCTTGCGGAAATCGGTGTCGCCCACCGCCATCACCTCGTCCATCAGCAGGATCGGGTGCTGGAGGTGCGAGATGACCGAGAAGCCCAGCCGGACCTTCATACCGGACGAGTAGTGCCGTACGGGGGTGTCGATCGCCCTCTCGACCTGCTCCCCGGCGAACGACACGATCTCGTCGAACTGGTTCTTGAGGTACTGCGAACTCAACCCGTGCAGGGAGCCGACCAGGTGGACGTTCTCCCGGCCGGTGAGGTCGTTGGAGAAACCGGCGGAGAGCTCCAGCAGCGGGGCCACCTCACCACGTACGGTGATCGTCCCCTCGTCCTGGATCAGCACTCCGGCGATCAATCGCAGCAGGGTGCTCTTGCCGGTGCCGTTCTTGCCGATGACGCCGACCGCGTCGCCGGCCTGGACCTCGAACGACACGTTGCGCAACGGCCAGAACTCGTTTGCCGTAGGCTGCCGCCCACCGCGATGGATGAACATCTCACGCAGGCGCAGTTGACGGCGCCGGCCACGGACGAACTGGATGCCGAGGTTGTGCGCCTCGATGATCGGCTTGCTCACTACAGCTCCTTGAGCACGGCGGGCTCGAGCCGGCGGAAGACCCACCAGCCGCCGAAGAACAGCACCAGACTGCCGACCACCGAAACGGAGAGCAGCCAGGCGTTGGGGAATTCCGACGGGTACCAGATAGCGCGGAACAGCTCGAAGATGCCGACCAGCGGATTGAGTTCATACAGCGTTCGCACCCAGGACGGCAGACCGGAATCCTGGACGAGCTGAAGCGGGTAGATGATCGGGGTGCCGTAGAAGAGCAGCCGGGTGAAGAGCCGCATCAGCCGGTCCACGTCCCGCAGCAGCACGTTCAACGACGACAGAAGCAGCGCGACGCCGGTGAGCAGGATGGTCTGCAACAGCACCGCGAGCGGCAACGCCAGCAGCTCCCAGCCGAAGTGCAGCTCACCGAAGTAGGCGGCGAGCACCACCAGGACCGGGAGGCCGGCGAGATACTCGGCGAACCGGCCGATCACCCGCCCGATCGGGAAGACCTCGCGGGGCACCTTCATCGTCGTGATCAGCCGGGCCTGCCCGGTGAGGGCGCTGGTCGCCTCGCTGATCGCGGAGTTCGTCCACATCCAGGCGAAGATCCCGGTGATGAGGAAGAGCGGGTACGAATCCTTCGCCGGTCCGGTGTGGGTGCCTGTGCCGTAGAGCACACCGAAGACGAACCAGTAGATGGCGCCCATTGCGAGCGGTTCGAGCAGGGACCAGAAATAGCCGAGGAACGACTGCTGGTACTTGACCGCCAGATCCCGCCGGACCAGCAGCCGCAGTGCGTTGCGATGGCTCCACACACTCGCGACGCTCGTTGTCATGGCCGCCTTCCCGAACTGAGGAATGATCGAGGGCGGCTGCGCCGGAAAGATCCACCGACGCGTCCGGTACGGATCACGTGTTGACCTCTCCCGGTCACCGTCCGCGACCGCCCTAACAGCTATTGTGCTCCCGCGTCTCGTGCCGAAACTCGGACACGGCACCCAGACCGCCGCTGCGGGCCTGCCTGAAACGGGCCGCTGACGCGCCATAGGTTAGCAGTCGGTCAGCACGCTCGGTAGGCGGTGCCGGAGCCACCGGAGGCGTCAGGGACGCCAATCCACGCGTGGTCAGCATTCGATGACATTGACCGCGAGCCCACCTCGTGCGGTCTCCTTGTACTTCACCTTCATATCCGCGCCGGTCTCTCGCATGGTCTTGATCACTTTGTCCAGCGAGACGGTGTGTACGCCGTCCCCGCGCAGCGCCAACCGGGCGGCGGTGATCGCCTTGATGCTCGCCACCGCGTTCCGCTCGATGCAGGGAATCTGGACCAGGCCGCCGACGGGGTCGCAGGTCAGCCCGAGGTTGTGTTCCATGCCGATCTCCGCCGCGTTCTCGACCTGGGCGGGGGTGCCGCCGAGCGCCTCGGCCAACCCGGCCGCCGCCATCGAGCAGGCCGAACCGACCTCGCCCTGGCAGCCGACCTCGGCTCCGGAGATCGACGCGTTCTCCTTGAACAACACGCCGATCGCGGCTGCGGCGAGCAGGAAGCGGATCACCCCGTCCGGTGACGCGGTGGCGACGAAGCGGGTGTAGTAGTGCAGCACCGCCGGGATGATGCCGGCGGCACCGTTGGTCGGCGCGGTCACCACCCGGCCGCCGGCGGCGTTCTCCTCGTTGACCGCGAGCGCGAACAGGGTCACCCAGTCCATCACCCGCAGCGGGTCCTCCGCCCCACCGGTGCCGGTCGACCCGGGCCCGCGCTCCGCCGACAGGGCCCGCCGCAGTTCCGCCGCCCGGCGCCGTACCTTCAGGCCGCCCGGGAGCACACCGTCACGGTGGCTGCCCCGTTCCACGCACTCCTGCATCACCCGCCAGATCTCCAGCAGGCCGGTACGGATCTCGTCGGCACCGCGCCGGGCCCGCTCGTTCGCGAACATCACGCCGCTGATCGACAGACCGGTCTCATCGGTCACCCGCAGTAGTTCCGCGCCGGTGGTGAACGGGTACGGCACCCGGGTCGGGTCGGCGATGATCCGGTCAGCCCCGGCCGCCGCCTCGTCCACCACGAAACCACCGCCGACCGAGTAGTACGTCCGGCCGCGTACCACCTCGCCGGTCTCGTCGTACGAGGTGAAGGTCATCCCGTTCGGGTGGTACGGCAACGCGCGGCGACGGTGCAACACCAGATCACGGTTCGAGTCGAAGTCGATGGTGTGCGCGCCGAGCACGGCCAGTCGCCCGGTTTCCCGGATCTCCGCCACCACCGCGTCGACCTGGTCCGGGTTGACCGACTCGGGGGCCTCGCCGGCGAGCCCGAGCAGGACTGCCCGGTCACTGCCGTGGCCGTGGCCGGTGGCGCCGAGGGAGCCGAACAACTCGGCGTGGATGCGGGTGGTGTCGGCCAGCAGGCCGTCGGCCTTGAGCCCGGCGGCGAAGGTACGTGCCGCCCGCATCGGTCCCACCGTGTGCGAACTGGATGGCCCGATTCCCACCGTGAACAGATCGAAGACGCTGATCATCGATCATCCTCCCACCGCCAGCGCTGCCGCATCGGCTCCGTTGCCGTCGGTCAGGCCAGCACCGACCGGCGAGCCTACCCGTCCCTTCCAGCATGCGTCCGGAGCGGCCAACCCGGGTAAGCACCTACGGGTACGGGTGCACCGAATCGGCCTCAGGACGGACGGCGTCCTCGATGTCCGTTCCTACGGTGGATAGAGACGCGGCGGATCGCCGCAGAGTGGGAGACGACGACCATGAGTCGCAAGCTGGTACGCCCCCGGGACCACCGCATCATCGCTGGCGTCTGCGCCGGTCTGGCCCGCCGCTTCGGCCTCTCCGCCGGGATGGTCCGGCTCATCTTCGTGCTGTCGGTGATTCTGCCCGGTACGCAGGTGCTGATCTACCTGGCGCTCTGGATCATCATGCCGAACGAGGATCAGCGGCAGGCGTACGTCGCCGGCTGAGGCGGATCACCGGGCGGGGCGGTTGGCGGTGGCGGCTCCGGGACGGGCTGCCGGGTGTAGCCGGACGAACCGGGGCCGCGCCCTCGCGGGTGCGGCCCCGGTCGACACAACGGTCCTTCGGAGGATCGGCGGAATCGCCCCGGCTCACCGCCGGACGGCCACCACCACGTTCCCCAGGTCGATCACACTCCAGTACTGCGACGAGAACTGGTCCGGGGTGAAGCGCTGGCTGCGCCAGGCCCAGCCGTCGGGTTGCTCGCTCAGCACGAACACCTGGATCCCCCCGAACTCGCCGAGGTTCGCCGCCTTCGCCGCGAACGCCGCCGGGTCCCTGGTCGCGGCCAATTCCTTCACCTCGGCGAGCCGGTCGTCCCAGCGGGAGAGCGTGCTGCCGGCGGTGCGGTCGTTGTCCATGAAACCCGGCCAGGGCAGGAACGAGAAGACCCGGTCGTCGGTGGAGAGCGTCACCGGCTGCGCGTCCGGCCCGAGCACCTCCTCGACCGCCTGCTCGACCTGGGTGATCGGGAACCCGGAACGACGCCCCTCCTTCGGGGCGTACGTCGGGTACCCGCCGCCGGGCAGCGGTTCGGTGTGCGCGCTGATCGCGTACTTGCTGCCGGTCTCCGGCATCCAGGCGTTGGTGAAGCCGGTCGCCGTCCAGGCGAGGACGACCGCGAGCAGGGCCGCGCCGGCGAGCCGGGGCGGGGTCAACCGCAGCCGCCGCAGCACCATCGGGGCCAGGTGCGCCAGTACCAGCACCCCGGCGATGGTGAGCAGCACCCCGTAGAGCCGGGCGGTGTAGTGCATGAACCCGGTGTGCTGGGTGAGCACGTACCGGACCATCGAGATCAACCGATAGCCGTACGCGGAGATGACCAGCAACATCAGCGGGCGGGCCCACCAGACCGAGCGCCACAACCACACCAGCCCGACCAGGCCGACCAGTTGCAGCAGTCCGAGCGGGTTGACGTCGAGGAACGGGAAGAGTCCCGAGTTCAGCGAACTCGAAACGTACAGGTCGGAGATCGACTGTCCGCCCTTGGTCAGGCTGGCCCAACCGAAGGGCACGATGTACCAGGACGCCACGACGAACGAGACCAGCACGATCAGGCCCAGTCGGCGCAGGTAGGCCCAGCGGTCCGGCTCGGTCCGCCAGGCGATCACGATCAGGGCGATCAGGCCGATGGCCGCGTAGACCATCCACGCCTGGTAGGTGATCACGATGAACCCGCCGAGCAGCCCGGCCGGCAGCCAGTGCATCCGCCGCCGGGTCGGACGGGCGAACACCTCCAGTGCCCAGGGGACGAAGATCGCCAGCGTCAGCACCTCGAACGCCTTGCGTGGGTCCGACCAGGTGGCGAGGGTCAGCGCCGAGATCGCCAGGGCCACCCAGGGACCGACCAGCCGGCGCCAGAGGAGGAACGCGGCGAGCACCGCGGCGGAACTGAAGATCACTTCGGCGTCGGCGAGCAGCCGCCAGGCCGGTTCGTCCAACAGCACCGACGCCCGGCCGATCAGCCATGCGTAGAACGGGGGGTACTCCGACGGCAGCCCGTGCACCAGGGTGTCGCTGCTGGCGACGGTGGTGGTGTAGCGGGTCGCCGCCGCGGACATCCGACCCATGTCGCCGACGAGGCCGGCGAAGCCGAACGGGGTGCCGTTCAGAGCGGAACGCAGCATCAGCACGGTCCAGGCGGCGCCCAGGCCGGCGGCGAGCCCTGCCGCCACCTCACCGGACCAACGCCGGGCCAGCAGGAAGACCCCGATGATCAACAGGAATGCCGCCGCGAGCGGAATCGTCGAGGCACCGGCCGAGAACGGGTTCCGGTCGATCACCTTCGGGATGACGATCGCGACCGGGGTCGCCACCAGCCAGGTCAGCAGCGCTATCGTGCCGCTGTTGCCCAGCCAGCCCGGCACCCGACGCCCCGTCGTCGCGTCGACGGTGACGGGGCCGGAACCGTCCGGGTCGGCCGGGCCGGCCACCAGCCCGGTGGACTCGGCCGGCTCGGCCGGCTCCGCCACGGGCTTGGTGACCGGCTCACGGTCTTCGGTCGACACATCCGCCTCGTCGGGTTTGTCGATCAGGTCGGCCTCGATCGGCCGACCGGACTCGCCGGGCGTCGTCTGGAGCGTCACTGCTTGCTCAGCTCCGCGCCGACGCGAGGTCGCTGTCACTGCGGGCGTCGTCGGCCGGCGTCGCGACGACCGGAGCGCTCGGGCTGACCCGACGGAGGTTGAGCAGACTGGCGAAGAGACCGGAGAAGAGCACGGTCATGCCCAGGCCGATCACGGTCGATGAGGGGAGCACGACCCGAAGGGTCTCGGCGAGGTTCTGCTCACCGAAGCCGGTGGTCCCCCACGCGGTGACCGCGAGGATCGAACCGGCCAGGCCGAGCAGGACCAGGAACAGACCGGCGGCGGTGCAGGTCTCGAACCGTACCCACCTGCCCCAGAAGGCCGCCTGTTGCTGGGTGGTGATGCCTTCGGTGTGCCCGTAGAGGAGCGCGAAGACGCCGAAGAGCAGGAGTTGCGCGCCGACCAGGATGGCCAGGCAGGTGTAGACCATGGTGCTGATGTCGAAGCCGACCCCGGCCACCTGTAGCGGGCCGAAGGAGAGCGTCGCGGTGCCGAGCAGGCCCAGCAGGGTAAGGACGAAGCCGGGCCAGATCAGCGTCTTGCGCGGGGCGAAGACGAGTAGGAAGCGCAGGTGGCGCCAGCCGTCGCGCCAGGTACGCAGGTGTGGCGGGCGGCTGCGGCCGTCCTTCTTCAGGGTGGTCGGAACCTCGACGATGTCGTAGTTGTTCAGCGCTGCCCGCACCACCAGTTCGGAGGCGAACTCCATGCCGGGCATGCAGAGCTGGAGGTCCCGGATGCGGTCCCGGTTGAAGCCCCGGATGCCGCAGTGGAAGTCGCCGACGTTGCGCAGCCCGAACAGGCGCCGTCCCAGCCAGGAGAGCACCGGGTTGCCGAGGTAGCGGTGCAGCGGGGGCATCGCACCCTTGTCGATGCCGCCACGGAACCGGTTGCCCATGACCACGTCGTGCCCGGCCCGCAGCTCCCGGATGAACGGCTCAAGGTTGGACAGGTCGTACGAGTCGTCCGCGTCGCCCATGATCACGTACTTGCCTCGGGCCTGCGCGATGCCGTTCAGCAACGCGCCACCGTAGCCACGGATGGGCGCGTGCGACACCCGCGCGCCCGCCCTGGTCGCGATCTCCTGCGAGCCATCGGTCGATCCGTTGTCGCTGACCAGGACCTCGCCGACGACACCCAGTTCGGCGAGGGCCCGGACGGCCTTGGTGACGCAGATCTCCAACGTCTCGGCCTCGTTGAGGCACGGAAGCAGGACGGTAACCTCGATCTCGTCTCCGGCAACAGAAGGTGCCACAGGCGTTTCTCCCGATTCGATTTCTCGGTGTATCGATTGGCGAGGGGCCGGCGGACCAAGGGCAACACGGTGCACCATCGGCCGCCTTCTCAAGACGTCGCTGGATACTACCGCCATATCCCGTTTGTGTTCTGTCGCCACCGGTGGACGCTAGGAGAATACCCGGCGTACCGCCCTGACCTGCGATGACACCGAGTCATCGAAGTCCTACGCTCAGGGAGCGGTATAGGTGACAGTCACCTTCTCGTAGCCGAGTGAACGGAGCAGACCCTCAAGCATCTTTCGGGTGTTCTCCTGGGCCCGGTCGCCGAGACCGCTGTCCCGAGCGGCGGCGGCAATGCTCTCCTCGGCCTTCTGGTAGACCTCGCGCTGCCGGTTCGGATCTCCACCGAACACCTCGCCGAGCCGGTTCAACAGACCGCGTTCCTCGGCGAAGACATAGCTCCGTTCAAGGTCGAGATTCGGCTCGCCGAGTTGCGGCGCGGGCAGCCGGATCTCCACCGACTTCCGATCGGCCGACTCGATCACCGCACCCTCGGAAATACGGGCAAAATCGACATACGACTCAACCGACCCGGCACCGACAAAAAGCGTACGTTCGTTGAGCAGGAAGTCCGGTACGTACTTCCGGTCGTTCTGAAGGTCGATCACGACCTGGAAGTTTCCCTCCGCCGCGACATAGCGGCTCAGGTCCTGGATCGACTTGAGCAACGGAGGCTGGCTCCGGTCGGTCGTCTCCTGCGCGAACGGATTGCGCCAGGTCGGCCAGAGCCCGGTCACCCGGACCCCGAGGACCAGGACCAGCACCACGGCGAGCACACCTGCCAGCCAGAACAGGCCGCGCCCCCGGGTGCGTTCCGAGGTGAGCACCGGATCGGGCCGGGTCGGCTCAGGGTCGCTCTCCCCCGCCGTCGGCTCACCAACAGCCTCGGCACCGCCGTCCGCCGCCCAGCGTCGGTCCTGCGCTGGCACGGCCGGCGCGGCCTGCCCCTTCGCGTACTCCGGGAACTCCCGGGTGGGCTCGTTGACATCTCCGCTTCGGGACATCTGCCCTCACCGTCCTCATCAGACCGTCTTCCTGGCGCAAACGGTACGGGTCGGGTGCGACAACACGACCACTGCCGTAGCTGTACCCCATCGGACGGTCAGCCGAACGCGGCGATCCCCGTCAACCGCTGGCCGATCACGAGCTGGTGGATCTCCGAGGTGCCCTCGTAGGTCAACACCGTCTCCAGGTTGCTGGCATGCCGCAGCACCGGGTACTCGCCGCTGATGCCGTTGGCGCCGAGAATCGTCCGGCATTCCCGGGCGATCGCCAGCGCCTCGCGTACGTTGTTCAGCTTGCCGACGCTGACCTGGTCCGGGCGGAGCGCACCGGTGTCGGCCAACCGACCCAGGTGGAGCGCCAACAGGTAGCCCTTCTGCAACTCGACCGCCATGTCCGCGAGCTTCGCCTGGGTGAGCTGGAAACCGGCGATCGGCCGACCGAACTGGGTCCGGTGCACGGCGTAGTCGAGCGCCACCCGCAGGCAGTCACGGGCGGCGCCGAGGGCACCCCAGACGATGCCGAACCGCGCCTCGGTCAGACAGGAGAGCGGCGCCTTGAGACCACTCGCCGCCGGCAGTTGGGCGGTCGCCGGCAGGCGTACGCCATCGAGCACGATCTCCCCGGTCGAGGAGGCCCGCAGCGACATCTTCTGCCGAATCTCCCGGGTCGTCACACCGGGGGTGTCGAGCGGCACGACAAAGCCCCGGACGCCCTCCTCGGTGCGGGCCCAGACCACCGCCAGGTCGGCCAGGGGCGCGTTGGTGATCCACATCTTGGTGCCGGTGAGCACCCAGTCGGTGCCGTCCCGCCGGGCCCGGGTCGCCATCGACGCCGGATCGGAACCGTGGTCGGGCTCGGTCAGGCCGAAACAGCCGATCGTCTCCCCGGTCGCCATCGTCGGCAGCCAGCGCTGCTTCTGCTCCTCGTCGCCGTAGCGCCAGATCGCGTACATCGCCAGCGAGCCCTGCACCGAGACCAACGACCGCAGACCGGAGTCGCCCGCCTCCAACTCCAGGCAGGCCAGCCCGTACGCGACCGCCGAGGCACCGGCGCAGCCGTACCCGGTCAGGTGCATGCCGAGCAGGCCCACCTTGCCGAACTCGACGGCCAGTTCCCGGACCGGCGCCTGACCGGACTCGTACCACCCGGCGACGTGCGGGCGGACCCGGTCGTCGACGAGTTGACGCACCACCGCCCTGATCTGCCGCTCCTCCTCGGAGAGGAGCGCGTCGAGGTCGAGCAGGTCCAGCGAGGACGCCGGGGCGCTCACGGTGCCGCCGGCAGGACGAGCACCCGGGCGTGGATCTGGTTGCGCTGCTGGAGCGCGGCCCGGAGCGCGCGGTGCAGCCCGTCCTCCAGGTACAGACCGTTGTTCCACTGCACGACGTGGGGAAAGAGGTCGCCGTAGAAGGTGGAGTCCTCGGCGAGCAGCTTGTCGAGCGCGAGTTCTCGCTTGGTCGTGATCAGCTGGTCGAGCCGGAGCGGGCGCGGCGGGATCTCCGCCCACTGCTTGAGGGTGAACCCGTGGTCCGGGTAGGGACGTCCGTCCCGAACCGCTTTGAAGATCACGACAGTACTCTCCCCTCCCCGTGGCCGGGCCGGCCTCGCGGTCGTGCCCGTGCCCCGCCACGTCCGATGACGCCGGTGCCAATCCGATGGCCCGTGTCAGCCTAGCGACCGCCCACGAGATCGCGGTTTGTTCCCGGATGTCGATTTCGTTACTGCCCGTCCGACCCGTGTTGGCCGAACGGTCAACCCCATTGACCGCGGTGGACGACCTGATCGAGCGGACGACGTCCCCGCTTGAGCGAGGCCGGCCGATGATCCGGCGCCCGATAACCGATTGTCAGGGCACCAATGGGGCTGAATTCATCGGGTACGCCGAACTCGTCACGATACGCGGAGACGCGCTCCGGTGGGATCCCGAAAAAGCACGCACCAAGCCCCTCGTCCACTGCGGTAAGCAATATCAACAGTGCGGCGAACCCGGTGTCGACATGCCAGTACGGCACCGGCCAGCGGCTCTGGTCGCGATCGGTCCAGCCCTTGTCCGGTTCGGCGTACCGGTCCAGGTAGGCGGACCGGTTCGCGTGCGGCACCACGATCAGCGGTGCACGGCGCATCCCGGTCAGCCAACGCCCCGACGCGGCGGGGTCCGGACTGGTCGCCGACCAGAACCGCGCCCGGTCCCCGGCGGTCTCCAGCACCAGGAAGCCCCACCCCTGGGAGAACCCCGCCGACGGCGCCCGCACCGCGTGGTCCAGCAGCCGCTCGACCAGGTCCGGCGGGACCGGCCGGTCCGGGTCGTAGTTGCGCACCATCCGCCGGGCGCGTACGACCTGTGCGAACTCCATCCGGCCGGCCCGCCCGCTCAGGCGACGGCCGAGCCGGGGCGGATCCCCCAGCTCGCGCGCCAGGTCACGCCGGGCGCCAGCACGATCACGTCCCGACCCGAACGGAATGCGTCCGGCGGGCACGTCATCGGTTCCACCGCGACCGACCTGCGGTTCCGGTCCCCGGTGAGGGTGTCGCCGGTGAACACCTGCCACCAGCCGAACGCCCGGTCGGCCCAGATGCTGACCGCCGGCTGGGCGCCCGGCCCGGTGAGGGTGACGCTGGAGCCGTCCGGCCCCTGCTCGACCTCGCCGAAGGTGACGTCGAGCACGGCGTCGCCGATCTGCCGGGGCTCGGTGAAGTCGAACTCACTGCCGGTGACCTTGACGGCACCGATCGGCAGCAACCGACCGTCGGCCAACAGCCGGCTGCGCCCCGGCACCCGGAGCCACACCTGATCCACGGGCACCCCGGGCAAGCGGAAGTACGGGTGTACGGAAAGCCCGAACGGCGCCTCCTGCGCCCCCAGGTTCGTCACCTCGTAGTCGGCCCGGAGACCGTCCGGGCCGATCTGCCACCGGGTGGTCAGCCGCAACGGCCACGGGTAGCCCATCTGGGCGGGCAGGTCACAGGCGACCGTGATCGCGTCGGGCGCCTGTTCCACCAGGCGCCAGGGGAGCCAGTTGACCAGGCCGTGGATCGCGGTGTGCTTGTCCGGCTCGGTCAGCGCCAACTGGTGCGACCGGCCACCGAAGCTGTACTGGCCGTCCCTGATCCGGTTCGGCCAGGGGGCGAGCACCTGCCCGGCGGCGCCCGGCGAGACCTCGTCGTCGGCGTACCCGTCGAGGTAGTCCACCCCGCCAATCCGGTAGGCGCGCAGTCCCCCGCCCACCTCCACCACGACGGCCTCCTGGCCGCCACCCGCGATCGTCCACTGTGTTCCGGACAGCGGGCGGGGCTCGGTCTCCACGTTCTCCATGCCGGGACGATATCGGTTGGCCCGGCGCGCCGCCCGATCACCCGGCAACCCCGGCCACCAGCGAAGCAGCTAACGGGCCGGGTTCGCGCTCACTCGACGGGCGCGGCCGGTGCCCGGTAGCGCATCAGCGTCGGGAAGGCGAGCGCCAGCAGCGGGGCCAGCACCACGACCGCCAGTCCGCCGCCCACCCAGGAGACGCCGACCCCGAGCGAGGAGGCCATCAGGCCAGCCCGGAGATCACCGAGCCGGGGACCGCCGGCCACCACGGTGATGTTGACCCCCTGGAGTCGCCCGCGCATCCGGTCCGGGACGTAGACCTGCAACATCGACTGCCGGAACACCGACGAGACCAGGTCGGCGGCGCCGGCCAGGGCGAGCAGCCCGACCACCAGCCAGAGCTGGTGCGCAAGTCCCGCCAACGCGATGCTCACCCCCCAGCCGACCACCGCGACCACCAGGGCCAGGCCCTGACGCTCGATCCGGCCGATCCAACCCGAGGTGAGACCGCCGAGCACCGATCCGATCGCGATCGCGCTGTAGAGCAGACCGATCGCCGCTCCCCCGCCGAACCGCTCCTGCGCCACCTCCGGGAAGAGGCTGCGGGGCATGGCGAGCACCATCGCGATCAGGTCGATGCCGAAGGAGAGCAGCAGCACCGGAGTGGTGGCCAGATAGTGGAAACCGTCGGCGATGATGCGCAGCCCGGCGCGGCGGGCCGCCGGTGGGGCGCCAGCCTCCGCCTCCCCGCCCTCGCTCTCGGCCAGCGGCGCCAGCGACGGCAGCCGGTAGGTGGCCCAGAGCGAGACGGTGAAGAGCAGGGCGTCCACCCCGTACGCCAGCGGCAGGCCGGTCTCCGGCGCCCAGGCGGAGAAGATCAGACCCGCGGTGAGCGGGCCGGCCACCCCGGCCGCCTGCGCGGTGGTGAAGCCGAGGGTCAGCGCGGCCGGCACCAGCGGGGTCGGCACCAGCCGGGTGATGATGGCCTGGCGGGCCGGTGAGCTGATGCCGAACGCGGCCGACTGGACCGCGACCAGGCCGAGCAGCAGCACCGGGCTGCCCACCCGGAACACCGCCTGGGCCAGCAGACCGAGCGTGGTCAGCCAGAGCAGGGTGGTGCTCACCATGAGCAGCTTGCGCCGGTCCATCACGTCGGCGACGGCACCGCCCCAGATGCCGAAGATCACCAACGGGACCAGGGTGGCGAGGCCGAGCAGTCCGACCCAGAACGAGTCGTGGGTCAGGGTGTACATCTCCACCGGTACGGCAACGGCGGTGAACTGCATGCCGTACATCGACACGCCGTTGCCGATCCAGAGCCGCCGGTACGCCGGCACCCGCAGCGGGCGTACGTCGATCGCCCACCGCGACGGCTTCTTCTCTTGCTTGTTGTCTTCGAGTTTCCGGTCTTCGAGGCTCTGCTGACCGTTTTGCCGGTCTTCGAGAAGCTGCCCGGAGTCCTGCACGGAGCCCGGCTCGGAACTCATGGTGCCAGTCGTTCGATGATCCACCCCTGTTCGTCGCCTCGACGGTAGCGCAGCCGATCGTGCAGCCTGCTGGTCCTCCCCTGCCAGAACTCCACCGTCTCGGGCACCACCCGCAGACCACCCCAGTGCGGCGGCGGCGGAATCGGACCCTGGTCACCGAACCGGTCCACGACCGCCCGGTAACTGGTGTCGAGAGTCTCCCGGTCGGGCAGCACCCGCGACTGTGGGCTGGCCCACGCCCCGAGCCGGGAGCCGCGCGGGCGACTGGCGAAGTACTCCTCGGTCTCGGCCCGGTCGACCGGCTCCACCGCGCCGCAGACCACCACCTGCCGGGACATCGGAAACCACGGAAAGACCAGGCTGGCGTACGGGTTCGCGAGCGCCTCGGCGCCCTTGCGTGAGCCGTAGTTGGTGAAGAACACGAGCCCCCGCTCGTCGTAACCCTTGAGTAGGACGGTCCGTCCGCTGGGCCGGCCGCCGGCGTCGGCGGTGGCGAGCATCATGGCGTTCGGCTCGGGCAGGCCGGCGCCGACCGCGTCGGCGAACCAGCGATCGAACTGGGTGTACCAGTCCGGGGCCAGGTCGGTCCGGGAGAGCCCCCGTTCGACCGCGTAGTCGCTCCGAATACCCGCTGGTCGCACTGTGTCTGGCATCACGTGGCCATCCTGACGTACCGGCCCCCGCCCGCGTACGGCGGCACTGGTCAGGCAATGTGCCGGCGGTCGATGGATCCGTGGCGGGACCGGCATCGGAGAAGTGTCGCGCGCAGCACATCGTGACCGGGTCGCGAGTTAGTTACTCACCAGGCAAGATGGCACGAATACATCCCTGAGGGTCGCCTAAGGAGCTCCCGGGTCACACCGATGAGCCCCGGGAGTTCTCGGCCGAACCAGATCCAGGAGAGCGAAATGTCCGACTTCAAACCGGGGCTTGAAGGCGTGATCGCCTTCGAGACCGAGATCGCGGAGCCCGACAAAGAGGGCGGTTCGCTGCGCTACCGAGGCGTTGACATCGAGGATCTGATCGGGCAGGTCTCATTCGGCAACGTGTGGGCCCTACTCGTGGACGGCCGGTTCGGCCCCGGCCTGCCGCCGGCCGAGCCGTTCCCCGTTCCGGTGCACTCCGGCGACATCCGGGTGGACGTCCAGTCTGCGGTCGCCATGCTCGCCCCGTACTGGGGTCTCGACCAGCTCCTCGACATCAACGACGAGCAGGTCCGCGAGGACCTGGCCCGGGTCTCGGTCACCGCGCTCTCCTTCGTCGCCCAGTCGGCCCGTGGTCTCGGTCTGCCAGCAGTGCCGCAGAAGGAGATCGACAAGGCGCAGACGATCGTCGAGCGCTTCATGAAGCGCTGGCGCGGCGAGCCGGACCCCCGGCACGTCAAGGCCGTCGACGCGTACTTCATCTCCGCCGCCGAACACGGCCTGAACGCCTCCACGTTCACCGCCCGGATCGTCGCCTCCACCGGAGCCGACGCCGCAGCCTGCATCTCCTCGGGCATCGGCGCGCTCTCCGGCCCGCTGCACGGCGGGGCGCCCTCCCGGGTGCTGCACATGATCGAGGCGGTGGAGCGCAGCGGTGACGCCGAGGGGTACGTCAAGGGCGTACTCGACCGGGGCGAACGGCTGATGGGCTTCGGCCACCGGATCTACCGGGCCGAGGACCCGCGCGCCCGGGTGCTGCGCCGCACCGCGAAGGAACTCGGTGCGCCGCGCTTCGAGATCGCCGAGGCGCTGGAGAAGGCCGCTCTCGCCGAGTTGCAGGCACGCAAGCCCGACCGGGTGCTCGCCACCAACGTCGAGTTCTGGTCGGCCGTCGTACTCGACTTCGCCGAGGTGCCGGCACACATGTTCACCTCGATGTTCACCTGCGCGCGGATGGGCGGCTGGAGCGCGCACATCCTGGAGCAGAAGAAGCTCGGACGGCTGGTCCGCCCCGCCGCCCGCTACACCGGTCCGGGCACCCGCAAGCCGGCCGACGTCGAGGGCTGGGACGCGGTCGTCCACAACGTGTGACACCGCCCACCACGGGGGCCCGTCCGATCAGATCGGACGGCCCCCCGTCGTTCCGCCCCCGGCTGACCCGCCGAGGTGGGACGGTGGCGTGTCCATCGCGCCGGCAGTGCGAGGATGGGAGCTCGGCAGCGTCGCCGGACATCCATGGACTCCGGTTCGCGGCGCCTCGGCGCCCGCGGTACGGAGCCCTCGTCCGCCAGTTCCCGGGCCGCCGGCCCATCGGAAGGATCGTCGATAACCGTGGCTGACCCATCGACCATTCGGATCCCTGACGAGTTGAAACCCGCCGACGGCCGCTTCGGCGCCGGACCGTCGAAGGTCCGCCCGGCGGCGGTCTCCGCGCTCGCCGAGGTGGCGACCACGTACCTCGGCACCTCGCACCGGCAGCCGACCGTACGCGACCAGGTGGCCCGGCTCCGGCGCGGCATCGCCGAGTTCTTCTCCCTGCCCGACGGTTACGAGGTGATCCTCGGCAACGGCGGTGCCAGCGCGTTCTGGGACGTCGCCACCTTCGGGCTGGTCCGCGACCGGGCCCAGTTCGCCACCTTCGGCGAGTTCGGCGCCAAGTTCGCCAAGGCGGTCAAGGACGCCCCGTTCCTCGGCGAGCCGACCGTACGCAAAGCCGAGCCCGGCTCCGCCCCGGCGCTGGTCGCCGAGGCCGGCGTCGACGTCTACGGCACCCCGCAGAACGAGACCTCGACCGGCGTGGCGGTGCCGATCCGCCGGGTGGCGGGCGCCGACCCGGACTCGCTGCTGCTGGTCGACGCGACCTCCGGCGCGGGCGGGCTCGACGTCGACGTCCGCGAGACCGACGTCTACTACTTCGCCCCGCAGAAGTGCTTCGCCTCCGACGGCGGGATCTGGCTCGCGCTGATGTCGCCGGCCGCGATCGCCCGCGCGACCGAGATCAAGCAGTCCGGGCGCTACATCCCGGCCTTCCTCGACCTGGTCACCGCGATCGACAACTCGCGGCTGGAGCAGACGTACAACACACCGGCGCTGGCCACCATCTTCCTCGCCGCGGAGCAGACCGACTGGATGAACGCGCAGGGCGGGCTGGCCTGGGCGGCCAAACGCACCGCAGAGAGCGCCGCCATCGTGTACGGGTGGGCCGAGCGCTCCGAGGTGGCCACGCCGTACGTGATCGACCCGGGGCTGCGCTCGAACGTGGTCGCCACCATCGACTTCGTCGACGAGGTGGACGCCACCGCGATCGCCAGGGCGCTGCGTGCGAACGGCATCGTGGACACCGAGCCGTACCGCAAGCTCGGCCGCAACCAGCTCCGGATCGCGCTCTACCCGGCGGTCGAGCCGGCCGACGTCGAGGCGCTCACCGCCTGCGTCGACCACGTGGTCGCCTCGCTCTAGCACCGCTCGCCGCGCCGGCACCGCCTCACCGGGTGCCCAGCGACCGCGGATATCGTGATGGTCCGGGCGCGTACGGCATGGACGCGTCCGGGCCCGTCCGGCGGGACCGGGCGGGTCCGTCGAAACCCCGACGGATCATTGATCATTCGCGCAGCTCACCCGCGACATGCGGGCGTGGCATCCCCCACGGGCGGGCCGACCGGCGTACCGTGTGGCGAGGACGCCCGGGTGGCTGGCTCGTGGCGTGTGCCGAGCGGGACGGAGGCAACGCGATGCGACCGGTACGCTTCGTCGCCCTCTCCGAGGACGGCCAGGCCCTGGTTCTCGCCGATGAGGTGGGTCGCCTGCTCGCGCTCCCCATCGACGAGCGGGTGGCCACGGTCCTCCACACCGAACCGGGTGGTGCCCCACTGTCGGTGGTGGCCCCGGTCCACGACCAGGTCGCCTCCCTCTCTCCACGGGACATCCAGGCCCGGATCCGGGCCGGTGAGTCCGCCGAGGACGTGGCCCGGATCGCCGGTGTCCCGGTCGACCGGGTGCTGCGTTACGCCGGGCCGGTGCTACAGGAGCGGGCGATGGTCGCCCAGCACGCGCGGCGTACCCGGCTGAAGAACTCGGAGAAGAGCGTTCCGCTCGCCGAGGTGGTCGACGGCCGGCTGGCACAGCACAGCATCGACACCGAGAAGATCTCCTGGGACGCCTACCGGCGCGACGACGGCACCTGGCGGATCATTGCGAGCTGGCCGTCCGGCAAGGCCACCGCGCAGGCAGTCTGGGATCTCGACAAGACGCGGCAGATGGTCTCGCCGCACGACGACATGGCGCAGTACCTCTGCGCCGAACGCCCCACACCGATCCTCGGTCAGGAGCCGTCGCCGGAGCGTGGCGGTCACGGGTTGCCCGGCCCGTCGCGGGTCGAGCCGTCCCGGGGTGGGCACGGCCTGCCGGCGCCCGCCAGTGAGCAGACGGCGCCGCCGCGTCCGACCCGCGATCCGATCCGGGCCGGCCGGGACGCACTGCTCGCGTCCCTCGACCGTCCACTCGGGTCGAGTGCCGGACGGGGCCTGGAACCGGTCTCCCCGGCCGCCCACTCCGGCTACGACACACCCCGGCCGCGGCCGGTCGCCGGTGGTGCGGCGGCGCTACTCGGCGGGGGCCAGGGGTCGGCGTTCGACGACGACGCGGACCTGCCCAAGGAGGTTCCGGCGGTGCCGTCGCTGGCGGTGCTGCGTCCACGCCGGACCACCGCCCCGGCGGCAGCGGCCGAGAACACCGACCAGAGCGGCAAGCCCCGTAAGCGGCTGCCGAGCTGGGACGACGTGCTGTTCGGCAGCGGACCCGCGGCGCGCGAGACCTCCTGACCCGGCACTCCCCCGTTTCCCTGGACGGTTACAGCGGCCAGGCGGCCAGGCGGTCGTACCGGGGCCGGTGCCCGGGAGGGTTGCTGCGTACCAGCGCCAGCTCGGTCACCGGCCAGGACGGACCGAGATAGCCGTCCAGAGCGCCCCGGTCCGCTTCGACGTCCTCCGGTGACAGCCGACGCCCCGGCCGGGCCAGGGTGACATGCGGCGCGTACGGCCTCGGATCCTGCGCCACCTCGCAGTCGGAGAGTTCGCGTCGGGCGGCCAGACTCACCGCGTGCAACGCGTCCACGTCGCCGCGCAGACCCACCCAGAGCACGCCGTCCGTTGCCGACCCGAAGAGTCCACCTCCGCCGAGCCGCAGCCGGGGCACGCCCACGACCTCGACCGAGCCGCCCGTTCCCGACGGCGGGCGCCAGCTTCCGGCCGCCCGGTCGAGGGCGCGACGGACCCCGGGCAGCTGGTCGTCGCGCACCTCACCGATGAAGACGACGGTCAGGTGCAGGTCCTCCGGTGCGGTCAGCCGCACGTTGGCCCCGGATGCCGCTGCGGCACCGACCCTCAGCCGCTCCACCATCCACACAAGATCGTTCAACGCCTCCGGTGGCGGATGGATCGCTACGAACAGTCGCACCGGCTCACCCGCCCGTCCGTCGTGCGCGACCCACCACCGGCCTCACCATTCCGGGTACGGATGGCGACCGGCCTGGTGCAGCATCAGACCGGCCGCCTCCAGTTCGCCTTCGACCCGGACCCGTTCGATCTCCCGATCCACCCCGTCGAGATCCGCCAGGTGCTCGGCCACCCCCAGATACCGACTGGCGAGCCGGAGTCGCTCGTCGTACGCCCGCAGCAGGTCGCCGTGCCCGGACCGGGAGCTTTGCCACGGCCCCAGCCGCTCACCGCCGAGGCGGCGCAGGTCGGCCGCGATCTGCTCGATGGCGGGACCGCCCGGGCGATCCAGCTCGGCGGGGTCGAAGCCACCGAAGCCCGTTTCGGCGTGTAGCGCACGCTCCAGGTGATCCAGGGCACGCTGCTCCCGCCGCCGCACCCGACGGGCGTCCCATTCGGCGGCGAGCCAGTGGACCAGTTCGTCGGCACAGATCATCGCGGCCACCAACGCCGGTATACAGACCAGTGCCAGGAGCGCCAGTGCCAGCACGAGCGCGTGCATGACCGCCATCTCCTCCGACGTCAGGCCCCGCGTACGGGGCACGCCACCGATGAAACCCTAGCCCGCCGTTCGCCCTTGGGCCGCCGCTTACTGGGTGGCGAGGCCGAGGGAGCGGCGGAAGTGTTCGACCACGCCCCGGTCGCCGGTACGCCGTATCGCTTCCTCGGGCGAGCGACGCCAGAGCCAGAGCAGCAGTTCCTGCGGGGAGCCGCTGACCGTCGCGTGCACCGGCTGGTCGGTGGCACCGGGTCCGATCTGCGCGCCGGCCGGGCCCAGATCGACCAGCCAGCTCCGCTCACCGGCGTGGACCAACAACCGGACCGGGGAGTCCGGCAGTGATCCGGCAAACGCTTCCGGCCAGCTACGGGTGCCGTATTCCAGCATCACCCGGAGCACCTCGTCGATCCCGTCGTGGGCGAGGTCGTCCGGAATGTCGGTGATGGACGCGCCGACCGCCTGCTCCGCGTCGACCCGGTGCACCACCGTTTCGTGCGCCATCCGGCGGATCCAGAACGCCACTGTCTGATCCGGTTCGTACCAGGTGTAGGCGGCCGATCCAGGTGTGCGTTCGTCGAACTCCGACAGCAGTTCCGCGTACGCCCGTTCGAGTAGCGTCGCCGGCTCCTCCCCGGAGAGGTCCGGTGGCCAGTCCTGGGGCATCGCCCCGGTGCGCATGCAGGCGACCTTGTGCAGGTAGACCTCGGCCACGTGACGGGTCAGGTCCCGCACACTCCAGTCCGGACAACTCGGAACGGCCTCGGCCAGGCCCTTCGCCGCGACTAGACCCAGCCGGGCGTGGTCGGCGGCAAGACACTCCAGATATCGCGTCTGCTCCATCCCCACAACCAATCAGACCGGTACGACACTCGCCCACCCCCGGACGGGTGAGGAAGGGTCCCTTCCTCTTTGGAATCCGATGACAAGGGGCCCCTCCTCCTGATCGGATGGCTTTTCGACGGTCAGCTCACGTCGGCCGCGGGGACGACGTACAGGCGGGGTCGGGGGGCGATCCGGAGACGGAGCCGGGCGCCCTCGTGACGCAACTGCCAGAGCAGTGCCAGCAGGGCAGCAACCAACGAGATGAGCCCGCCGACACAGATCGCGGCGTTCGCCCCGGCGTGCTCGGCGACCCAGCCCATCGCCGGTGCGCCGACCGGGTTGGTGCCGAGGAAGACCAGCACCCAGAGAGCCATCACCCGGCCCCGGAAGGCCGCGTCGACCCCGAGCTGCACCCGCTGGTTCGACGCCTGGGCGAAGTAGACCATCAGGAATCCGGCCGGCACCAGCAGCAGCATCACCAGCCAGTAGCTGGTGGCGAGCCCGACCAGGGTGCCGGCGACCGCGCAGCCGACCGCCGCCCCGAGGACCACCCAGACCGAGGGGCGGCTGCGCCGCCCGCTGCCGGCAAGGGCACCACCGAGCGCGCCGAGGGCGAGCGCGGTGGTGAAGAGTCCGAACGAGGCCGCGCCGGTGTGGAAGACGGTCTTCGCGAGCGCGGCGAGGGTGATCTGGAAGTTGAACAGGGTCATCCCCATCACCGACATGAGCACCATCGGCAGCACCAGGTCGGGGCGGGCCCGGACGTACCGGAGTCCGTCGATGACCCGGGCGGGGGCGCGTTCCTCCAGCGGCGGCAGGGCCTCCCGGTGCAGTTCGTCGGCGCGCATCCGGAGCAGGCCGATCAGCGGCGCGAGCGCGCCGAAGACGCTGATCAGGAAGACCGGTCCGACATCGAAGACGGCGATCGCCACGCCGGCCACGGCGGGGCCGATGATCCGGGCGGAGTTGAACGTCGCCGCCGAGAGCGACAGCGCGTTCGGCAGCAGCGAGGTGCCGACGAGTTCGGAGACGAACGACTGGCGTACCGGGGTCTCGACCGCGTTCGCGGTGCCGAGCAGGGCGGCGAAGACGAAGACGTGCCAGAGTTCGATCCTGCCGGTGACCACCAGCAGGCTCATGGTGAGCGCCAGCAGGCACCAGCTCGCGTTCGCGATGAAGAGCAGCAGGCGCTTGTCGTACCGGTCGGCGAGCCGGCCGGAGAAGAGGGTGAGCAGCAGTACGGGGGTGAACTGCAACGCGGTGACCCAGCCGAGGGCGGTCGCCGAGTTGTGGGAGAGATCGAGTACGAGCCAGTCCTGTGCGGTGAACATCATCCACACGCCGATCAGCTTGGTGAGCTGACCGATCGCGAACAGCCGGTAGTTTCGGACCTGCAAGGACTGGAACGTGGTGCCTAGTTTTGCCCGCACTCGGGGTGCGCCTCCTCCGGGTCGTACGCGTCATCCACAGCGGACGAAGCGGACCCGGTACGCGGGCGCCGATCAGGCGCGAGCGACCTTCTGCAGGATCGCCGCGGCCTGCCGCAGCGTTTCCCGTTCCTCCGGGGTCAACTCGGCGAGCCGGTGCCCCAGCCATTCGTTGCGCGCCCGTTCGAACTGGGCGAACACCTCACGGCCGGAGTCGGTCGTCGAGAGAATGACCTGACGTCGGTCGGTCGGATGGGGAGTGCGGCGCACCAGGCCACGCTCCTCCAACTTCGCAACGATCTTGGTCATAGTCGGTGGCTGCACCCGTTCGGTGTCGGCCAACTCACGAGGCGTCAGCGCGCCCGCCAGCTCCAGACTGGTCAGGGCCGACAACTGGGTCAGCGTGAGTTCGCCGACAGGCCGGGACTGCCGGACCCGTCGATTGAGCCGGGTGATCGCATCGCGCAGCAGGCTTGCCAGCTGCGCAGGCGGCACACGTTGCGCCATCACCGTCCGCTCCGTCACGTTAGTTAGCCTAGCTAATAAGCCTGGCTAACGACTACTGTTATGACCACAGTCACCCGAGGTCAGGGCCAGGCGGGGTGCCTGCGGATGCTAGTTTCCCCCGCCCGACCACCGGCCGCCCACGCGGGGCGGAGCCGACCCGAACGGGTCAGCCGATCAACGACTCGATCGGGCCCCGCAGGAAGTAGAGGGTGAAGAGACCGGCCACCCCGTACAGCAGCGGGTGCACCTGCCCGGCCCTGCCCCGGGCCAACTTGAGGACGACGAAAGTGATCACGCCGGCGCCGATCCCGTTCGAGATCGAGTAGGTGAACGGCATCAGCACAATCGTCAGGAAGGCCGGTACGGCAATCTCGTAGTCCGTCCAGTCGATGTTCCGTACGCCGGTCATCATCAGGAACCCGACCACCACCAGCGCGGTCGACGCGGCCTCGAACGGCACCACCACAACCAGCGGGGCCAGGAACATGGCCAGCAGGAACAGCCCACCGGTGACCAGGTTCGCCACCCCGGTACGGGCCCCCTCCGCGACACCGGCCGCGCTCTCGATGTACGAGGTGTTGCTCGACGTGCTCGCCGCCCCGCCGGCCGCCGCGGCGATCGAGTCGACGAGCAGGATCTCTCGGGTACGCGGCGGCGTCTGGCTCTCGTCCAGCAGGTCGCCCTCCTGCCCGACCGCCACCATCGTGCCCATGGTGTCGAAGAAGTCGGTGACCAGGAGCGTGAAGACGAACATCAACGCGATCAGCCAACCGGCCCGCGACCAGGAACCGAGCACGTCGAAGTTGCCCAGCAGGGAGAGGTCGGGGGTGGCGAGCACGGTGGCCGGCAACTCCGGCACGTTCAGTGACCAGCCCTGCGGGTTCGGCTTCCCGTTCACGAACGACGGGCCGACGTTGGCGATCGCCTCCACGATGATCGCCAACACGGTCGAGGCCACGATGCCGATCAGGATCGCGCCCCGGACCTTGCGGACCACCAGCACGAGGGTGACGAGCAGACCGAGCACGAAGACCAGCGCCGGCCAGGTGACCAGTTTGCCGTTGATGCCCAGACCGACCGGCACGGTGGTGCCGGCGGCGTCCGGGATCCGGCGGACGAAACCGGCGTCAACCAGCCCGATGATGGTCAGGAAGAGGCCGATTCCCACCCCGATCGCGGTCTTGAGCTGGGTCGGCACCGAACGGAAGACGGCCGTACGAAGGCCGGTGAGCACCAGGATCGCAATGATCACGCCCTCGATCACCACCAGTCCCATCGCGTCGGCCCAGGTCATCTGCGGGGCGATCTCGTACGCGACCAGGGCGTTCACCCCGAGTCCCGCCGCGAGCGCGAGCGGAAACCGGCCGACCACCCCCATCAGGATGGTCATCACCCCGGCGACCAGGGCGGTGGCCGCGGCGAGCGCGGGGATGGCCAACCGCTGACCGTCGCCGTCGACGGCGTTGCCGAGGATCAACGGGTTGAGCACCACGATGTAGGCCATCGTGAAGAAGGTGGCGAGCCCGCCCCGGATCTCCCGGTTGACGGTGGAGCCACGGTGGGAGATCTCGAAGTAGCGGTCGAAGCCGCTGCGTGGGGGTGTGGTCGCCGGCGGGGTACCGGCCTTTGCCGAGGTGGTCGTCATCAGGGACCTCACATCGCGATCATGGGGTTCGATGGGCGCATCGTCCCAGACGACCGTTTACCGGGAAAGTTCGTTCCGGTTACGAAGTTCGATCCCTGCCCACGGGTACGCTGATCACGTGCCGGAGCAGCAGCAACCGCGGCCGGAGCCGCTCGACCCGCCGATGGTCCCGTTCGCCGTCGGCGGCATCGTGATCTGGGCCGTGGTCGGGCTGGTCCTGCTGATCTTCTTTCGCGACTGGCTGACCGAGCACGGTCATCAGGACTGGCTCTGGACCTGCCTCGCCGGCTTCCTGGTGGGCTTCCCCGGACTGGCCGTGATGCTCCGCCACGACGCCAACCGGCGCCGCCGCCGGGCCGGCCAGCGGCACTGACCGGTAGCCACGCAGGACTGACGGCTCCGCGGTGTCGGCGGCCTCAGCGGGCGGTCGGTCAGCCGTGCCCGTACGGCTCGGCGGGCTCGCCGTTCTCCACGGAACCCGGGGCCCGGCTCACCGAGACCGCCTCGACCTCGTTGTCGTCATAGATCGTCGGCAACTCGTCCACCGGCGTCTCCGGGGTGTCGAGCAGGGTCTCCGAGTGTGCCCCGCAGCCATGGTCGGCGCTGACCGCCCGGCCGTCGTCGGGGGCGTAGAAGTTGCCGCAGACCCCGAACGCCTGGCGCATGGCACCGGCGAGGGGCAGGTAGAAACCACAGGTTCCACAGCGGGCGGTCCGGGGCGCGGCGGCGGCGATCGGCGCGGTCGGGCCGTGGTCGCCGTCGTACCAGCGCTGGGCGGTCTCCATCCGGCCTTCCAGGGACATCACCCGGGACCGGCCGAGTCCGAGTTCCCAGTTCGTCTCCTCGACCGCGGGGTCGTCGGAGAGGACGTAACCGGGCACGAGGCGGTCGTCGTCGGCCGGGGTCGGCAGGAGGTCTCCCACGCCGAGGTCACCCGGCTGCAGCCGTTCCTGCCAGGGCAGCCAGCCGGGCGCCAGCAGCGCGTCCGGGCCGGGCAGCAGGACCGCCTCGCAGATGGTCACCTGCTTGCTGCGCGACACCCGGGTGACGGTGACCGCCCAGCGCCATCCCCGGTAGCCGGCGAGCAGACATTCAAAGAAATGGGTCACCAGGCGTTCGCCCTCTGCGACAACCTCCAGGTGGGCGCCAACATCAGCCGGCTCCACCTCGGTGATGCCGGCCCGAGCCACCTCCACGGCGGCGGCACAAACCTGGTCAAGACGGGCTGCGCGAGCGCCGGCGGTCCTGGTCACACGCTCATTCTTCCCTATCCGGGCGGCGGGCCGGCAGGGACTCCCCGCAGACGTTCTCGCGGCACATCCTCCGGGGTTGCGCCGGATGGGCGAGGATGGTGCACATGCCGCTGTTCAACCGCCCCAGGGGGTCGTTCCTCGGGCGTGCCCTCGGTACGACGATCCGTGGCACCCGCGCGCTCCTGCGCGGCACGTTCCGTGGCGGGGCCTGGATCACCCGGGGCGCCGGGCGGGTACGGACCCGGGGGGCCGGAGGCGAAACCGGGATGGTGCGCCTCTTCGACCTGCACGCCGTCTCGTGCGCCGGTGACGTCCTGATCACGATCGGCCTGGCCGGAACGATCTTCTTCAACGCCCCGCTCGGCGAGGCGCGCGGCAAGGTCGCCCTCTACCTGTTGGTGACCATGGTCCCGTTCGCGCTGCTCGCCCCGGTGGTCGGCCCGCTGCTCGACCACTTCCGGCACGGCCGCCGGTACGCCCTCGCCGCCACCATGCTCGGCCGTGCCTTCCTGGCCTGGTTGATCTCCGACTACATCCACGGATTCGGGCTCTACCCGGCCGCGTTCGGCGTACTCGCCCTCTCCCGGGCGTACGGCGTGGCCCGGTCAGCCGCCGTTCCCCGGCTGCTTCCCGAGGGCATCGGCCTGTCCCAGGCCGGTGCCCGCGCCAGCGTGTACGGCACCATCGCCGGCACCGTGGTCGCGCCCCTGGGGCTGGCCGCGTTCTGGGTGGGTCCACAGTGGCCACTCCGGGTCGCCTCGGTCATCTTCCTGGTGGGCATGGTGATCGCGCTGCGGCTGCCGCCCCGGGCCGACTCCGAGCCCCCGGAGGCGGTGCCCCGGCCGATCCGCGCCATCTGGCGGGGCCGCCAGGAACGGGCACTCGGGCGGGGCGCACCGGGCGGGCGGCTGGTGCTCGCCTCCCTGGCCGGCGGTGCCACCCTGCGCGGCCTGTACGGCTTCCTCCTGCTCTTCCTCGCCTTCGCGATCAAGGCCGGCGACGTGACCACGGAACTGCTCGGCCGGAAGCTCTCCGACCAGGCCGCGCTGGGACTGGTCGGTGGGGCACTGGCGGTCGGCACCTTCCTCG
The DNA here is from genome assembly GCF_044458865.1 of Micromonospora sp. NPDC050417. Classification (NCBI taxonomy): domain Bacteria; kingdom Bacillati; phylum Actinomycetota; class Actinomycetes; order Micromonosporales; family Micromonosporaceae; genus Micromonospora; species Micromonospora sp. NPDC050417. The sequence continues at coordinate 40,117 of NZ_JBITIH010000024.1, read as the reverse complement.
CCACCGCGCTCGGCACCCGGCTTCGCATCCACCGCCCGATCGCGCTGCAATCGAGCGGTCTGGTTATCGTCGCCGCGCTGGCAGTGCTCGCCACGGTCCGGTTCTCCCTGCTCACGGTCGCCCTGCTCTGCCTGGTCACCGCCCTGGTCAGCGGCGTCGCGAAGCTCGCCGTGGACGCCTCGATCCAGGAACGGATCCGGGAACGGTCCCGGGCCAGCGCCTTCGCCCACTCGGAGACCGCCCTCATGCTGGCCTTCGTGGCCGGCGGCGCGCTGGGCCTGATCCCGTTCGACGGCCGGGTCGGCATCGCGGTGCTCAGCGGCCTGGCCACGCTCGCCGCCGTACGCGCGGTCGTGGTCGCGGGGCGGCTGCGGGGCGAGAAGCTGCACGGCCGGGCCATCCCGGACGCCGAGCAGGAGGCCGCCGACCAACAGGCCGCCGCCGAGCAACAGGCCGCCGCCGACCAACAGGCCGCCGCCGACCAACAGGCCGCCGCCGAACGGGCCGCCCAGGAGCGGGCGACGGAGCCGGCGGCGGCCGAGACGCGTACCGTCACCGAGCCCGCCACCGCATCGGCATCGGCATCGGCATCGGCCCAGAACGGCAACCTGGCAGGCAGTGCGCCGCCCGGCTACCACATCTACCGGCCGTCGTCGGCCGTACCGGGGCCGGGCGCCGGCGACGACACCCGCCAACCGCACGAACCCCGGGAGCCGAGAACATGAGTGCTGGACTGCTGATCGTCACCGCCGTGCCGGCCGAGGCGGAGGCGGTACGCGCCGGGCTGACCAGCACCACGGTCACGGTCGCGCCGGTCGGAGTGGGTCCGGCCGCCGCCGCCGCCGGCACCGCCAGATTGCTCGCCCTCGCCGAGGCGGGCGGGCACCCGTACCAGGCGGTGATCAGTGCCGGGATCGGCGGCGGCTTCCCGGACCGGGCCGCGCTCGGCACGATCGTGCTGGCCACCCGGAGTATCGCCGCCGACCTCGGCGCCGAGTCACCGGACGGCTTCCTCCCCCTGGACGAACTGGGCTTCGGCCCCTCGACCGTCAGCGCCGACCCGGCGTTGCTGGATCGGCTGCGGCAGGCGCTGCCCCGAGCCACCGTCGGGGCGGTGACCACCTGCAGCACCGTCACCGGAACCGCGGAAAGTGCCCGCGCGCTCGCCGCCCGGTACCCGGACGCGGTAGCCGAGGCGATGGAGGGGTACGGGGTGGCGACCGCCGCCGCGCAGGCCGGCGTCCCCTTCGCCGAACTGCGTACCATCTCCAACCCGGTCGGTCCCCGGGACCGGGGCGCGTGGCGGATCACCGAGGCGTTCGACGCCCTCCGCAGCGCCGCCGCCGCACTGCACTGACCTGGTACGGCCCCCGCGTCGCAGCGATCCACCGGGGTTTACGGTGGGGACGTGGCACTTTCACTGGCTTTCTCGCCCTGCCCGAACGACACCTTCGTCTTCCACGCCCTGGTGCATGGTCTGGTGCCCGGGGCACCGCCGGTCGAGGTGACCTACGCGGACGTGGACGTCACGAACACCGCCGCGCAACAGGGCGCGTACGACATCGTGAAGGTGAGCTACGCCGCCCTGCCCTGGCTACTCGACGACTACCAGTTGCTGCCGTGCGGTGGTGCGCTGGGGCGCGGTTGCGGGCCACTGGTGCTGACCCGGGGCGACCGGACCGACCTGACCGGGGCGACCGTCGCGGTGCCCGGCGACCGGACCACCGCGTATTTGCTGTTCCGGCTCTGGGCCCAGGGGCAACAGCCGGCACGGATCGAGGTGGTGCCGTTCCACGAGATCATGCCCGGGGTCGCGGCCGGTCGCTACGACGCCGGTCTGGTGATCCACGAGGCCCGGTTCACCTACCACCGGCACGGGCTGACCGCACTGGTGGACCTCGGTGAGTGGTGGGAGTCGGACACCGGGCTGCCGATCCCGCTCGGTGCGATCCTGGCCCGCCGCGGCACCGTGGATCCGGTGGCCGCGGCGGACTGGATCCGCGCGTCCGTACGGCAGGCGTGGGCCGACCCCGCCGGCACCCGCGAGTACGTGCTGGCGCACGCGCAGGAGATGGAGCCGGACGTGGTCAACCAGCACATCGCGCTCTATGTGAACGAGTTCACCGCAGACCTCGGCGAGGACGGTTACCGGGCGGTGGACGCCCTGCTCCGCCGGGCCGCGGTCGCCGGGTTGACCCCGGCGGCGCCTCAGATCTCCAGCTCGCTGGCGACCGCGTGGACCAACTGAGCAACGGTCTGCGCGGTCTTCTTGTCCGGGAACCGGCCGCGCCGCAGATCGGGCTGGATCTTCGCCTCCAGCACCTTGATCATGTCCTCGACCAGCCCGTGCAGTTCCTCGGCGGGGCGGCGGCGGAGTTCCGCCATGGACGGCGGCGCGTCGAGCAGCTTGGCGGCGTGCGCCTGGGCGCCCTTGCGACTGTCCACCACGCCGAATTCGATCCGCTGACCCCCCTTGAGATCGGTGACGCCAGCGGGCAACGCACTCTTGGGTAGGAACACGTCGCCGCCCTCGTCACTGGTGACGAATCCATAACCCTTGGCCGCGTCATACCACTTCACTCGACCCGTCGGCACCTGATTGACCTCAACTTCGTATGTGGCTGATGACCCTCACAAGGCTAGCCGCAACAGGCCCGACAACGCCGCTGGGAATCCGGTGAGGTCATCGAGGACCAGCTCCGCCCCGGCCGCCCGCAGCTCATCCACATCGCACGGCCCGCTGGCGACACCGACGCCGGGCACTCCGGCGATCCGGGCGGCGGTCATGTCGGCGACGTGGTCGCCGACATAGAGCCGGGCGTCGTGCTCACGCAGCGCGGTCGCCTTCTGCTCGGCGAAGAGGTCGCCTGCGACCTCGTCCACCGGCAGGCCGAGGTGCTCCACGTGCAGCCGGGCCAGGCGGCCGAGCTTGGAGGTGACCACCAGCACCCGCAGTCCGGCCGCCTGTACCGCGGCGAGCGTCTCGGCGGCCCCGGGCAGCAGCACCGTCGGGGTGACCGCGTACGCCGGGTAGAGCGACCGGAACGTGTGCACCGCCGATTCCACCTCTTCGGGCGGGAACCAGTACGACAGCTCCTGCCGCAGCGGCGGACCGAGCCGGCTGACCGCGAGGTCCGCGTCGACCCGTACGCCGGTCCGGGCGGTCAGCTCGCGGTAGGTGGCGGCGATGCCGGGCCGAGAGTCGATCAAGGTCATGTCGAGGTCGAACCCGACCGAGGGGGTGGTCGCCATCCGATCATCGTCGCATGCCGGGCGGCCCGCGGAGTCCACCCGGCCGACCGAGGGGCGCCACCGGCACTCGGCCGGCTAGCGTGGAATGACGATGACCACCTCACTCGCCGACCACCTGCGGTCGCTGCCGGACGAAGCTCTGGCAGCGCTGCTACAACTCCGTCCCGACCTGGTCCTTCCGGTGCCGGCCGACCTCTCCGCGCTCGCCGCACGGGCCCAGGCGCGGGTCTCGGTCGCCCGCGCCCTGGACGGGCTGGACCAGTTCACCCTGCAGATCCTCGACGGCGCCCGGCTGACCCGTGATCCGTCCGACGGCACCACCTCGGTCGACGCGATCCTGGCCGTCGCGGCGGTGCCGGCGCAGGGCGCCGACCCGGCCGCGGTCCGGGGCGCGCTCAACCGGCTCCGCGCGCTCTTCCTGCTGTACGGGCCGGAGCACGCCCTCCAGGTGGTCGCCGGGGTGGACGAGGTCAGCTCGCCGTACCCGGCGGGACTGGGCCGGCCCGCGTTGGACCTGGACCCCTCCGCCGCGGCGCTCTGCGCCGACCCGGCCCGGCTGCGCCGTACGGTGCTCGCGGCGCCCCCGGCGGCGCGGGCGATCCTGGACCGGCTCGCCGCCGGCCCTCCGGTCGGCACGCTTCCGCCAAGGGCGCTGGAGGCCCCGGCCGAGGAGGCCAGCGGCCCTGACGCCGCCGGTGCCGGTTCTCCGGTGCGCTGGCTGGTCGAGAACGCCCTTTTGGTGCCAATTTCGGACACTGATGGCGGAACCGGCGGCACCGCGGTCGAGCTTCCCCGTGAGATCGGGCTGCTGTTGCGCCGTGACTCCGGCCCGCTCGGTCCGATGCAGCCGTTGCCGCCCGCGCTCGGCACCGCCGCGTTGCGGGAGCCGAAGGCGGTCGACTCGGCCGGCGCCGGACAGGCGATGGAACTGGTCCGGCAGACCGAGTCGGTACTGGAGGCGGTCGCCGCCGAACCGCCCCCGGTGTTGCGCTCCGGTGGCGTGGGCGTACGTGATCTGCGGAGGATCGCCCGGATTGTCGGTTTGGACGAGTCGACCAGCGCGCTGCTGCTGGAGGTCGCCTACGCCGCCGGACTCCTCGGCGAGGTCGACCTGACCGGCGCCACCACCACCCGGGCCGGCGCCGACCAGCAGGTGCTGCCCACCGCGGGCTACGAGGTGTGGCGCGCCGGCTCGCTGGCCCGGCGCTGGGAACAACTCACCACGGCCTGGCTGGCGATGACCCGCCAGCCGGGGCTCATCGGGCAGCGCGACGATCGGGACCGCTTGATCACCGTGCTCTCCCCGGAGGTCGAGCGGGCCGGCACGCCGACCGCCCGCCGGGCTCTGCTCGGCGTACTGGCCGGGCTGGATCCGGGGACCGCACCCGGAGTGGACGAGGTGCTGGCACTGCTCGCCTGGCGTTCCCCACGACGCAGCCGTGGGCGGGAGGCGGCCCAACGGGAGGTGCTCACCGAGGCGGCCCGGTTGGGCCTGACCGGGCTCGGCGCGATCACCTCGTACGGCCGACTGCTGCTCGCCGACTCGACCGCCGCCGAGGGCCGGGTCGCCGCCGGCACCGACGACCCGCTGGGCGTACGGCTGGGGGCCGACGAATCCACCGGCGAGGCGTCGATGGCGGTCCGGGCACTGGACGAACTGCTCCCCGCCCCGGTCGACCACTTCCTCCTCCAAGCCGACCTGAGCATCGTGGTGCCGGGCCCGCCCGATCCCACCCTGGCTGCCGAACTGGAGGTGCTGGCCGATCCAGAGTCGGCCGGCGGGGCGAGCGTGCACCGGGTCACCGCGACCAGCCTGCGCCGGGCACTGGACGCCGGGTACGCCGCCGACGACCTGCACGCGCTCTTCCAGCGACGGTCGCGTACCCCGATCCCGCAGGGGCTGACGTACCTGGTCGACGACGTGGCGCGCAAGCACGGCGGGCTGCGGGTCGGCTCGGCCGGCGCGTACGTCCGCAGCGACGACGAGGCGCTGCTGACCGAGGTGGTCGCCGACCGGCGGTTGAGCACCATGTCGCTGCGGCGGTTGGCCCCGACGGTGCTGGCCAGCCCGTTCCAGGTGGGCCGGCTGCTCACCATGCTGCGGGAGGCCGGGTACGCACCGGTGCCGGAGGATGCCAGCGGGGCGGTGGTGCTCGCCCGGACGAAGGTCCGCCGGGCGCCGGCCCGGGTCGCGGTGGCCAATCGGGCCGCCGATCCGCTCGCCGCGCCACGACTGAGCACCCCCCGGGTGCTCGGCATCGTCGAGCAGATGCGGCGCGGTGACGCCGCCGCGCGGGCGGCCCGGCGGGCCCCCGATCCGGTACGCGGCGGGGCCGGGCGTACCGGCGGCGCCGCGACCACGGCACACGCGCACACCCAGGCACTCGCCACGCTTCAGCAGGCGATCCGGGACAAGGTGCTGGTCTGGGTCGGATACGTCGACGCGCACGGCGCGACCACCTCGCGTCTGGTCCGGCCGGTGTCGATCGGCGCCGGTTACCTGCGGGCGGAGGACGAGCGGACCGAGATGTTGCACACGTTCGCGTTGCACCGGATCACCGCGGCGGTGCTGGACGAGTAACCGTTCCCGGCCGGTACGGGCGCGGCGGGTCAGAGCCGGCTGCGCCGTACCGTGCCGACGATCGAGATCACGAGCAGCAGGGCGAAGGCCGTGCCGGCCGACTCACCCACCGAGTTGACGAAGCCCTGCCGTTCGACCAGCCAACCGAAGAGGAACCACCCGAAGAGGCCGATCGCGACCACCGTGTAGCCGACGACCGTGGCACGGGAGACCGGATCACGATCCACGGACATCGCTGCCTCCCCACGCGGACCAGCCCCGCCCCTACCAGACTGGCACCTCGGGGGCCGTGGTGACAGGGCGAAGCTGGCCGGGCGCCGGTGAGCCGTTCGCCCCCGTTGCCCTCCGTCACCCGGACCGGTTGGGTGTCCCCCGGGCATCCAACCGGCTCCGCTGACGGATCGAACGCACCTACACCGGCGCCGACCAGCACAACCGCCGCTCGGCGAGGGATCGTCGACGGTTGACCGACGTCCCACCCCGAGCGGCTGTCCATTGCTAGACGCTCAAGGGGTCCAGGATGTTGCGCGAGGTGAAGACTTTTCTTGCTTCGTTATCTGTCCGGCGGAATTCGTTACCGACCGTGCAACACTTGAGGGTCTTGTTCCGCGCCGGCTCCCGGGAGCAACCCGGACCGGCGCTGTCGAGAGGAACCTGAACGTGAGCAGTGGCCCATTGATCGTGCAATCAGACAAAACGCTGCTGCTGGAGGTCGATCACCCGGACGCGCTCGGCTGCCGGATGGCGATCGCCCCCTTCGCCGAGCTGGAACGTTCCCCCGAACACGTACACACCTACCGGCTGACGCCGCTGGGGCTCTGGAACGCGCGGGCGGCCGGGCACGACGCCGAGGGCGTGGTGGACGCCCTGTTGAAATACTCCCGCTACCCGGTCCCGCACGCGCTGTTGGTCGACATCGCCGAGACGATGGACCGGTACGGGCGGCTGCAACTGGTCAACCACCCGAGCCACGGACTGGTGCTGCGAGCACTGGACCGGATGGTCCTGATCGAGGTGGCCAAGAGCAAGAAGCTGGCCGGCATGCTCGGCGCCAAGGTCGACGAGGACACCATGATCGTCCATCCGTCCGAGCGTGGCCGACTCAAGCAGGGCCTGCTCAAGCTGGGCTGGCCGGCGGAGGACCTGGCCGGTTATGTCGACGGTGAGGCGCACCCGATCGAGCTGGCCGAGGAGGGCAAGGACGTTCCCGCCGACAAGCAGCACCCGGCCCGGCACCAGTCGGCCTGGACACTGCGGTCGTACCAGCGGGAGGCGGTGCAGACCTTCTGGGCCGGCGGGTCGGGCGTGGTGGTGCTTCCCTGCGGGGCGGGCAAGACCCTGGTCGGGGCGGCGGCGATGGCCGAGGCGAAGGCGACCACGCTGATCCTGGTGACGAACACCGTCGCCGGCCGGCAGTGGAAGCGCGAGTTGATCGCCCGTACCTCGCTGACCGAGGAGGAGATCGGCGAGTACTCCGGCGAACGCAAGGAGATCCGCCCGGTCACCATCGCGACGTACCAGGTGCTCACCGCGCGCCGGAACGGCGCCTTCACCCACCTGGACCTGTTCGGCGCCCGCGACTGGGGCCTGGTCATCTACGACGAGGTGCACCTGCTGCCGGCGCCGATATTCCGGTTCACCGCCGATCTCCAGGCCCGTCGCCGGCTGGGGTTGACCGCGACCCTGGTCCGGGAGGACGGCCGCGAGGGCGACGTCTTCTCGCTGATCGGTCCGAAGCGGTACGACGCGCCGTGGAAGGACATCGAGGCGCAGGGCTGGATCGCCCCGGCCGACTGCACCGAGGTACGGGTGACGCTGACCGACGCCGAACGGATGGCATACGCGGTCGCCGAGCCGGAGGAGCGTTACCGGATGGCGGCCACCGCCCGAACCAAGCTGCCGGTGGTGAAGGCGCTGATCGACCGGCACCGCGACGACCAGGTGTTGGTGATCGGCGGCTACATCGACCAGTTGCACCAGTTGGGCGAGTTCCTGGACGCGCCGATCGTGCAGGGGTCGACCACCAACAAGGAGCGCGAGCGGCTCTTTGACGCGTTCCGCGCGGGGGAGATCCCCACGCTCGTCATCTCGAAGGTGGGTAACTTCTCGATCGACCTGCCCGAAGCGGGGATCGCGATCCAGGTCTCCGGCACCTTCGGCTCCCGTCAGGAGGAGGCGCAGCGGCTCGGCCGGGTGCTGCGTCCGAAGGCGGACCGCCGGCAGGCGCACTTCTACACGGTGGTCTCCCGGGACACGATCGACACCGAGTACGCCGCTCACCGGCAGCGGTTCCTCGCCGAGCAGGGGTACGCCTACACGATCGTCGACGCCGACGACGTACTCGGCCCGCCGCTGCCCAGCATCGACTGACGAGTTCACCGGTTCACCGGTTCGCCGTCCGGGCTCGGGCTCGGGCGGCGATCCGGGCGATCTGTGGCTCGTCCCGCTCGACCTCGGCCAACGGCCGCACCCGCACCTCCCCGCCGCCTGTCCGGACCAGCACGGGCGACGGGAGCCGGGGCAGCAGACGTACCCGTAGCTCGCCACCGGTGGTCAACCAGCGCAGGGGGCCGGGGCGGAGCGGACTGATGTCGTAGCCGCTGAAGTCCCGCCAGCGGGGGACCCAGCGCAGACAGTTCGGTATCGCGCAGATCCAGTCGTCCAGCCTCGGCAGGTCGTCCTCGGACACCACCAGTTCGAGCCGGGTCGGCTTGATCGGCACTCCTTGCAGTGCCGCGGCGAGTTCGCCGTCGATCAGGTAATCCAGCTTCGGCGGCGCCCGCCGCCACAGCACGCCCAACTCGTAGAGAAGCGCCCCGACGACGTCGAGTTCCTCGTCGTCGTCATCGGTCTCGGCGACCGTGCCGGTGGCGCCGTCGATCGCGGCGTCCAGCTCGGCGTCGCGTTCCTCGACCTCCAACCGCAACTGCTTGCCGAGTGCGTCGAAGAGCCGCTCGACCAGGGCCGCCGTTGGCGCCGAGGTGCCGCGCTCGAAGTGCGAGACGCACTGCTGGGACACACCGGCTCGGACGGCGAGCTTCGCCTGGGTCAGCCCGGCCCCTTCCCGCTCCAACCGCAGCAGCGAGCCCAACTGCCGGGCAAGGGTCTCGTTCGGCATCGGCCGATGGTGACCGGTCCGGCGGTCCGCCCGCCACCCATTCACACCCAACTGTGGACAAGCCTGTGGACAACCCAGAATCGCGGACGTGAAGCGACTTCTTCGTACACGTTCTTTCATGTGGCTACACGGAAGAACGTGTAGAAGACTTCCGAGTGTTTTTCGCTGGCGGCCAACGGCCAACGGCCAACGGGCAACGGGCAACGGGCAACGGGCAACGGGCGCTGGGCGCTGGGCAGCCGTCAGCGGGGCAGCTTGGGGCCGGGGACGAGCAGGTCTGCCATCAGGTCGCCGTACTCCTGTGCTCTGTCCAGCACCTCGGCGGCGGTGAACTGGCGCACGGCGCCCACCTCCCCCGACGTTGCCGCTTCCACCTCGTCCCAGGTCAGCGGCGTCGACACGGCGGGCACCGCCCCGGCGCGCAGCGAGTACGGCGCCACCGTCGTCTTCGCCGCGTTGTTCTGGCTCCAGTCAATGAAGATCTTGCCGGGGCGCAGCCGCTTCGCCATCTTCGCGGTGACCAGCATCGGATCGTCCCGTTCCAACTCCTCGGCCACCCGCCGCGCATAGCCGGAGACCTCGTCCGCCGACTGCTTTCCGGCGATCGGGCAACAGAGCTGCATGCCCTTCTTGCCCGAGGTCTTCGGATAGCTGGCGACCCCGTCCTCGGCCAACCGGTCGCGCATCCGTACCGCCACCACACAGCACTCCGTCAGGGCCGCCGGCGCACCCGGGTCGAGGTCGACGACCATCAGGTCCGGGCGGGGGTCGCCCTGGCGCCTGGTGCCCACCCGCCACTGCGGGGTGTGTAACTCCAGCGCGGCGAGGTTCGCCAGCCAGACCAGGGTGGGCAGGTCCTCGGCAACCACATAGTCCAGTTCGTCCCGGCCCTTCGACGAGCCGGGCGCGGGCAGCCGCACCTGGCGTACCCAGTCGGGGGTGCTGGCGGGCGCGTTCTTCTCGAAGAAGAACGACTCCTGGACGCCGTTCGGGTAACGGATCCTGGTCAACGGCCGGTCACGCAGGTGCGGCAGCAGCACCGGAGCGATCCGGGTGTAGTAGTCGATCACCTCGCCCTTGGTGAAGCCGACCCCGGGATAGAGCACCTTGTCCAGGTTGGAGACCTCCAGCGTCCGGCTCTCCACCTCGACCCTGATCTTCTCAGCCGGCATCGTCGACATCCTCCGCCGCCTTGTCCGGGCGCAACCGGCGCAGCCTCGGAAACCGCAGCCGCCCGTCCGGGGTGCGCTGGCCGTACTTCACCTCGACCACGATCTCGGGACGTACCCAGATCGCGCCCCGGGCATCCTCGCGCGGCACCCTTTCCGCGAAGGGCGACGTCTGGACCCGGCGCGGTTCCAGCACGTCGAGCAGTTCCCGTTCGGCCGCCGCCCCGATCCCGCCGCCGACCCGCCCCCGGAAGATCAACCCACCGTCCGGCGCCGGCACGCCCACCAGCAGTCCGCCGATCCGGCGGGCGCCGGGACGCCAACCTCCGACCACAAAGTCGCCGGTCACCTCCAGTTTGACCTTCACCCAGTCCGGTGACCGCACGCCCGGGCGGTAGACCGAGTCGAGCCGCTTGGCGACCACTCCCTCCAGGCCGTGCTCACCCGCCGCCTCGTAGGTCGCGGGGCCGTCCGGGAAGACCGGCGGAGCCGCCCAGCGCGCCCCGGCCAACCCCAGGCCGTCGAGGGTCACCCGGCGCTGCCGGTACGGCTGGCCGGTCAGGTCCGCGTCGGCCAACCGCAACACGTCGAAGATCAGGTACGTCACCGGCATGCTCGCCGCCAGCCGCGCCGCCCGCCCCGGGTCGCGTACGTGCATCCGCTCGGCGAGCGCGGTGAAGGAGGGCTGCCCCCGCTCGGTCAACACCACCACCTCGCCGTCGAGCAGCGCGTCCGGCACCTGCTCGCCGAGCGGCACCAGCTCCGGGTAGGCCGCGGTGATCTCCGTACCGGAGCGGGCGTAGAGCCGGATCAGGCCGCCGGTGATCTGGGCGAGCGCGCGTACGCCGTCCCATTTGAACTCGTACCCCCAGCCGGCGCCGTTGGGCAGCTCCCCGGTGGTGGCGAGCATCGGTCTGAGCGGCGCGCCCGGCACGACATCACTCTAGGTCCGCAGGGAAACACTCGCCCCATCTTCCACCAGATGCAATCCTGGTCAATACCGGGGAAGGGAGCGGGGGAATGCGGGCTATCTGGCGGGGTGCGGTCTCATTCGGCCTGGTATCCATCGGGGTAAGGCTCTATTCGGCCACCGAGGAAAAAGACATTCGCTTCCATCAGGTGCACCGAACCGACGGCGGGCGGATCAAGTACAAACGTACCTGCTCGATCGACGGCGAGGAGGTCACGTACGACGACATCGCCAAGGGGTACGACCTGGGCGGCGGCGAGATGGTGATCCTCACCGACGACGACTTCGCCGAACTGCCGTTGACCACCTCGCACGCGATCGACGTGCTGGAGTTCGTACCGGCCGAGCAGGTGGACCCGATCCTCTACAACAAGGCGTACTTCCTGGAGCCGGACGGCGCCGCGACCAAGCCGTACGTCCTGCTCCGGGACGCGCTGATCGACTCCGACCGGGTGGCGATCGTCAAGGTGGCGCTGCGCCAGCGCGAACAGCTCGCCACCCTGCGGGTCCGGGACGGGGTGCTGCTGCTCAACACGATGCTCTGGCCCGACGAGGTACGCGTCCCCGACTTCGGCTTCCTCGACGAGGACATCTCCGTGCGCCCGCCGGAACTGGCGATGGCCAGCTCGTTGATCGACTCGATGGCCGGGGAGTTCCAGCCGGACGCCTTCACCGACGACTACCGGGCGGCGTTGCAGGAGGTCATCAACGCGAAGGTGGAGGGGCGTGAGGTGGTGCAGCCGGAGGAGGCGGAGGAGGCCCCGGCGGCGGCCGTCGACCTGATGGCCGCGCTGCGCGCCTCGGTGGACCGGGCTCGGGCCGCACGAGGCGAGGAACCCTCCGGCGGTGGGGTGGCCAAGGCCACGCCGATCTCGGCCGCGAAATCCGCCCAGCAGGCGGCCAAGGCGGCCAAGGCGGCGAAAGCTCCGGCAAAGGCACCGGCGAAGAAGACCGCCCAGAAGAAGACGACCGGAACACAATCGACCGGCGCCACTTCCGCGACCGCGAAATCCACCGGCGCGAAATCGGGCGGGGCGAAGTCCACGGGCGCCAAGTCGACCGGCGCGAAGAAGGCCACCCCGGCGAAGAAGAGCACTCGAAAATCCGCCTGAGAATGTGAGCCACGTACGAGCCGACGGGCCGACGTGCTCCGTACGGCGAGCCGGACCTCACCCGGCGGGACGCGTACGTCCGGTGCCTGGTGCACTCCGACGCCAGCCCCGGCCCAGGAAATGATCACCCGCTCCAGCGTCAAATCGCAGCCGGCCGAGTACCGTATGCAGAGCCTTTCGATCAGAACACCCCCGGGCGAGGCCGCCCGCCCCGACCTCTTCTGCAGGAGCCGACAACCCATGAGTGATCAGGTCCAGAGCCGCCCCGCGAACGTGACCGGGGACGAGGCTCCGCTGACCAAGTCCGAGAAGCGCGCCCTGGCCAAGGCCGCCAAGGCGAAGGCCGCCGCCGCGAAGCGCCGCCGGCAGGCGCTCGCTGGCGCGTTCGCCGGCCTGGCCGTGATCGCCGTGATCGTCATCGCGTTCATCGCCCTGGACAACACCGGCAAGGACGACCCGGCGGACAACGGTGTCGCCTCGGACCCCGGCGTCAGCGCCCCGGCCGACCCCGGCGCCCCCGGCGCGCAGCCGCCGGCGAACGCGGAGTTCCCGCCGCTGCCCGAGGGTGCCGACCCGGCACTGGGCCAGAAGCCGGTGGCCGCCAAGGGCACCGGCGAGGTGACCAAGCTGACCCCGACCATCCTGATCGACGGGACGGGTCCGGCGGCGCAGGCGGGCCAGCAGATCAGCGTGAACTACGTCGGTGTGACCTACGCCGACGGCAAGGAGTTCGACTCCTCCTGGAGCCGGTCCGAGCCGTTCGCGTTCCAGCTCGGTGTCGGCCAGGTCATCCCAGGCTGGGACCAGGGCCTGGTGGGCGCGAAGGTAGGCAGCCGGATCCAGCTCGACATCCCGGCGGCGCTCGCGTACGGCGAGAACCCGGCCAACGGCGCCCCGGGCGGCACGCTGCGCTTCGTGGTCGACGTACTCGGCGTGCAGTAGACGACGTAGTTGGCGTGTGGTAGACGACGTAGTTGGCGTGTGGTGGACGCCACACCCGGCGCCAGGTAGGCCCGGCGCCACGCGGAACCCCCGGAACCCTCGGAACGGCGAATGTCGCAGCTCAGCGCGGCGTTCGCCGTTCCGCATATCCAGCCTCTGTGCCCCCCTGCGGACCTAGGGTCGGTAGCAGGATCCCGGGTGTGAACAGGAGCTGAGCCGAGATGAGAGCTGTGGTCTACCACGGGGCCAACAACGTCACCGTGGAGAACGTCGAGGACCCGCGCATCGAGGACCCGAACGACGTCATCCTGAAGATCACGACTACCGCCATCTGTGGCTCCGACCTGCACATGTACGAGGGCAGAACCAAGGCACGACCGGGCATGGTCTTCGGCCACGAGAACATGGGCATCGTGGCCGAGGTGGGCCCCGGAGTGGCCCGGGTCCGCACCGGCGACCGGGTTTCGATCCCGTTCAACGTGGCCTGCGGGTTCTGCAAGAACTGCTTCGCCGGCAACACCGCGTTCTGCCTGACGGTCAACCCGAACTTCGCCGGTGGCGCGTACGGCTACGCCGCCATGGGGCCGTACCGGGGCGGGCAGGCGGAGTACCTGCGCGTCCCGTTCGCCGACTTCAACTGCCTCGCGCTGCCCCCGGGTGACGAGCATGAGGACGACTTCGCCATGCTCGCTGACATCTTTCCCACCGGCTACCACGGCATCGCCCTCGCCGACGTCCGGCCGGGCGAGTCCGTGGCGGTGATGGGCGGCGGGCCGGTCGGCCTGATGGCCGCCTACTCGGCGATGCTCATCGGCGCGGCCAGGGTCTTCGTGGTCGACCGGGTCCCGGAACGGCTGCGGCTGGCGGAGTCGATCGGGGCGATCCCGATCGACTTCAGCAAGGGCGATCCGGTGATGCAGATCCTGGACCAGACCAACGGCGACGGCACCGACAAGGGCGTCGACGCGGTCGGCTACCAGGCCCACGGGACCGGCGGGGAGGAACAGCCCGCCCTGGTGCTGAACAGCCTGGTGGAGATCGTCCGGGCGACCGGCCGGATCGGGGTGGTCGGGCTCTACCTGCCGTCGGATCCGGGTGCGCCCGACGAACACTCACGCCACGGCGAACTGCTCTTCAAGGCTGGGAAGTTCTTCGAGAAGGGCCAGCGGATGGGGACCGGGCAGGCCAACGTCAAGGCGTACAACCAGCAGTTGCGGGACCTGATCACCGCCGGTCGGGCGAAGCCGGGCTTCGTGGTGAGCAAGCGGCTGCCACTGGAGCAGGCACCGGACGCGTACGCCCGGTTCGACCGTCGCGAGGAGGGCTATTCCAAGGTCGTACTGAATCCGGCCGCCTGAACCGGCGGCGGACGCCATCACCATCGAAGGGGTGCACATGTCCGCTCTGACACTCGCCGACGCGCGGCGGTTGATCGCCGCTGCCGAGGCACGCGCCAACGAGATCGGCCAGCCGGAGAACATCGCGGTGGTGGACCAGGGCGGCAACCTGGTCGCCCATGTCCGGATGGACGGGGCCTGGATCGGCAGTGTCGACATCAGCATCAACAAGGCGTGGACCGCACGGGCGTTCGACATCGCGACCAAGGACCTGGCCGGCAACGCCCAACCCGGGCAACCGTTCTTCGGCATCCACACCACGAACGGCGGCCGGGTCATCATCTTCGCGGGCGGCATCCCGCTGCTGCGCGACGGCAAGGTGATCGGCGGGATCGGCGTCAGCGGCGGTGACGACAACCAGGACCAGACCGTCGCCGAGGCCGGCGCCGCCGCCCTCTGAGGTCTGCCGTCCCGCCCCCGGAGCCCGCTAGGGGGTCAACACGACCTTGCCGCGCACCCCGCCGGCCTCGACGATTCGGTGCGCCTCGGCCGCCCGCGCCAGCGGCAGTGTTGTCGCGACCCGGGTCCGGAGCTGTCCACTGGCGACGTCGAGGACCAGTTCCCGCAGTGCCTCCTGGTCGAACTCGATCAGGACGACCTGCTGTCGGATGCGCCGGGCCGGGTCGACCGGTGGGGTGGGCCGCGTGGTGAGCAGGACGCCTCCGTCGGCGACCACCGCCGCGGCCGGCGCGGCCACCGGGACCGCGTCCAACACCGCCGGCACCGGCCCGACCCCGGCCAGGTCGAGATCCTTCGGTACGACCCGAGCCACCCCGAGGTCGCGTACCCAGTCCTCGTCGTCGCGGCCGGCGACGGCGAGCACCCGGTGCCCGGCACGAACCGCGAGTTGCGCGGCGAAACCACCAACCCCGCCGCTCGCACCGGTGACCAGCACGGTGGAGGCGGGCGGCAACGCCATCATCCGCAGCGCCTGCCGCGCGGTCAGCGCGTTCAGTGGGACCGTGGCGGCAGCCGCCGGGGTCAGCCCGTCCGGCAGCGGTACGACCCAGCCGGTGTCGGCGGCGATCAGTTCCGCGTACGCGCCGACCGCGCCTCGGGTCCGGTACCAGGGCACCATGCCGACCACCCGGTCACCGGGTTGGTACTCGCCCTCGTCGTCCCCGACCTGGACCACCTCACCGGCGAAGTCCCAGCCGGGCAGGAACGGCGGTTCGACGGGACCGCCGGGGATGAGCCCGAGCCGGGCCGCGACATCAGCCGGGTGTACGACCGCCGCGAGCACCCGGATCAGCACCTGCCCGGGGCCGGGGACCGGGTCCGGCTGCTCAATAAGCTGCAACACCTCTGGACCGCCCTGCGCGGTCACCGCTACCGCCTGCATCGATCGGCCTCCTCAAAGAGTCAGAGGTATCGTCGGCAATCGACGTGGTGATCGCAATATCCGTGTGCTTGTCGGCGGACCGGGTGTGCGTACCGGCGACCCACCTCACCCGATCGTTATGTGGGCCCTCGACCCGGCTCGGTCGAGGCCACGGCCTCTCAGGACGGACAGGGTGAGACCCCCACCCGGTCAGCACACAGAGGTCTGCCGGTCAGGTGGGGGTCTTGCCTTCATCGGCGTACCAGGTGGTTGCCCTGGTCAAGAGCGAACCCGGATGCGGTCGGTGACGCCTCGGGCGAGAGTTCAGCGCGGTCGGACCGGTCAGGCTCCCTGGCCCTGGTTCTGCATCAGTCCACCGTCGATGAAGTAGGTCGAGCCGGTGACGTAGTCGGAGTCCGGGCTGGCCAGGAAGACGGCCACCCGGGCGACCTCGGAGGGTTCGGCGGCCCGCCGGAACGGGATGCTCTGCACCTGTTCATCGAGCACCTTGGGGTTGTCGATCGCCTCCTGGTTGAAGGGCGTGAGAACCATTCCAGGGCCGATGTTGTTCACGTTGATCCTGAGTGGGGCGACCTCCAGCGCGAGGCTGTTGGTCAGGTTGCGCAGCGCGCCCTTGCTCACGTCGTAGTCGGTGCCGCCGACCCGGGGCGTCTCCTGGTGCACCGAGGTGATGTTGATGATCTTGCCGTTTCCACCCATCTCCTTGCGGTGCCGCACGAACCGCCGGCAGCAGAAGAACGCGCCGTAGACGTTGGTCCGGATCTCGGTGTCCCAGGTGTCGGTGTCCAGATCGGAGACCGGAATGCCGGAGGAGTCGACACCCGCGTCGTTCATCAACACGTCCAAGTCGGGGAACTCGATCAGCGCCTGGTCGAACATCGCCTCGACCTGATCCTCCTGGGTGATGTCCGCCCGCACGATGGTCGCGCGCTGGCCGGCCTGCTCGACCATGTCCCGGGTGTGCATCGCGCCCTCGTGGTCGTGCAGATAGTGGACCACCACGTCGGCGCCCTCCCGGGCGAACTCGATCGCGGTGGCCTGACCGATGCCCGAGTCCGAACCGGTGATGAGGGCCTGCCGGCCGTCGAGTCGTCCGCTCATCTTCTCTCCCCCTCGGTTGATGTGTAGGCGCCGGCAGGCACACCGCCGGGCGCGTTCTCCGTGAGATGCCAGGCCCCGTTGATCACGGCCATGTGTGAGAGAGCCTGCGGAAGGTTGCCCAACGGGCCGGCGCCACGCGGATCGAACTGCTCGGCGAACAGGCCCAGGTCGTTCGCGCGGCCGGCGACGGACTCGAAAAGCCGCGTGGCGCGGTCATGCTCGCCGGCCAGGGCGAGGCAGCTCGCCAGCCAGAACGAGCAGGGGAAGAAGGTCGCCGGGTCGCCGTCCCAGCGCCGGACCAGCCCGTCCTCGCTCAAATCCCGCTCGATCCGCTCGATGGTCGCCCACATCCGTGGATCGTTCGCGGGCAGGAAACCCGCGATCGGCAGGACCAGCACCGAGGCGTCCAGCCGGTCCGACCCGAAGGCCCCCGTGTACGCGCCGACCTCGGCGTTCCAGCCCCGTTCCAGGACCTCACGACGAATCTCGTCCCGGGCCTCCGCCCACCGTCGGAGATCACCAGCACCGCCGATCCGGTCACCGAACCGGACCGCCCGGTCCAGCGCCAGCCAGCAACCGACCTTCGACGAGAGGTAGTGCCGCTCCGCGTCCCGCGCCTCCCACATACCGGCGTCCGGCAGGCGCCAGGTGGCCGCCGCCTGGTCCGCCAACGAGTGCAGCAGCCGGCAGATCGACTCCTCCATCGGGTCGAGGTAGTCCCGCAACAGCCAGGCCGCGTCGAGCACCTCACCGAGTACGTCCGACTGGCGTTGCCGCCACGCTTCGTTACCGACCAGCACCGGCTGGCTGTCGGCGTACCCGCCGAGGGTCTCAAGCGCGTGTTCGCTGAGGTCCCGCTCCCCCTCCGGCCCGTACATGATCGGCACTGGTTCCATGGTGACCCGACCAACCGACTTGGCCACCCAGTCGAAGAGCCGGCTCGCCTCGTCGGGGCAGGCCGCCACCCAGAGCGCCCGCATGGTCAGGGAGAAGTCGCGCAGCCACGCGTACCGGTAGTCGTAGTTGCGGTCCCCGCCGATCTGTTCGGGTAGCGAGGTGGTCAGCGCGGCGATGACGGCACCGCTGGGAGCGTAGGTCAGTCCCTGCAACACCAGCGAGTTGTGCCGCACCAGGTCCCGGTAGCGGCCCTGGTAGTCGTGGTGGGCCAGCCACGAGCGCCAGCCCTCCGCCGTGTCGGCGAGTGCCGTCGGTACGTCCGGCTCGGCCCCCTGCGCGTCACCGGCGTCGTAGGTCGGCGAGTGCGCGACCGCGAAACACTCCCGCTGCCCGGCGACGACGGTGAAGCGGGCCGAGGCGTCGATGTGGCTACGGTGGACCGGCACGGTCGCGGTCAGGGTGAGCGCGCTGGCACCGGCCGTCGCGATGACCCGCTGGCCTTCCACCGTCAGGTACGCCGTCACCCGGCCGTACTCGAAGCGGGGTACGAAGGACATCGTCAACGGGACGCTTCCGGAGAGACCCTCGACCGTACGCAGCAGCAGTCCCGGGGAACGTCGTCCGATCTGGTGGCCCCGCGCACCGGGCTCGAACGCGAGCGCGTCGGTGACGGCGACGCTGCCCTCGTCGGTGTGGAAGACCGTACGCAGCACCAGAGTGTCGTCGAGGTAGGCCCGTTCGACCGAGAAGTCCCGGTCTGGACGGATCGACCAGTGTCCACCACGGTCGTCCAGCAACCGCGCGAAGACCGACGGCCCGTCGAACCGCGTCGGGCACCACCAGTCCACCGACCCGTCCCGCCCGACGAGCGCACCGGTACGGCCGTCGGCCAGGAACCCGTAGTCCCCGATCCGGTTGCCCGTCACCGGACCGCCCGCCGGTCCGTCGCGTTCCCGGTGCCCGTTTCGCCGTACGTTCCGAGCAGTGTCACAACCCCTCCCCGAAGCCCCGAAGGAACTCGGGTACCCGGAGGCCGCACCGCTAACCGGCGGGTGTCCCACCGCAGTCCGTGTCCCGGCAATCAAGAACAGCCCTGGCAAATCGCGAACGGCAACGAAAGAGGCCATAAGCCGGAAAAATGGGGGCAACCGCGCCAGCCAGGGAGGCCCCATGAAGGCAGCCGTCTACACCCGTACCGGCGATCCGGCGGTGTTGGAACTGGTCGACCAGCCGGTCCCCGAACCCGACTCCGGTGAGGTACTGGTCCGGATGGCGCTTTCCGGGGTCAACCCCACCGATGTCCAGTTCCGGGCCGGCAAGGCGGGCCCACCGTCGTACGGCTGGCAGATCCCGGGCCAGGACGGCGCGGGCGTGATCGAGGCGACCGGTCAGGGTGTCGACTCGACCCTGGTCGGCGAGCGGGTCTGGGTCTGGGAGGCCGCCTCCGGACGCCCCTGGGGTACGGCCGCCGAGTACACCCTGGTGCCGTCCCGCCAGATCGTGCTGCTCGGTTCGGTGCCCTTCGAGACGGGAGCGGCCCTCGGCATCCCGTTCCTGACCGCGCACCGGTGCCTGACGGTCGGGGAACTGATGCCACGCCACCTCGACCTGGGCAGCCTGGCCGACCGTGTGGTGCTGGTCCAGGGCGGCGCGGGTGCGGTCGGCAACGCGGCGATCCAGCTCGCCCGCTGGGCTGACGCGACCGTCATCGCGACGGTCAGCACCTCGGAGAAGGCTCAACTCGCCGCCGCAGCCGGCGCCTCACACGTGATCAACTACCGGCAGCAGGACGTGGTCGCCGAGGTGAAGAAGATCGCGCCGTACGGGGTGGACACCATCGTCGAGGTGGCCGGCGACCAGAACGCCCCGATCGACGCCCAGGTGATCGGGCACGCCGGTGTCGTCGCCGCCTACTCGTTCCGGGGCGAGGAACTGACCCTGCCGGCGACGCGACTGATGCCGTCGAACGCCCGCTGGCAGTTCGTCGCGGTCTACCAGGTGCCGGCGGTCGCGAAGGCCCAAGCCGTACAGGACGTGGCCACGGCAGTGACACAGGGCGGCATCCGGGTCGGCCCGGACGCCGGCCTGCCCCTGCACTACTACCCCCTCGCCGAAGCCGCCGACGCCCACGCGGCGGTGGAGAACTCGGCGGTCGGCAAGGTTCTGATCAGCACTTCCCAGGAACAACCGGCGTAGCGACCGCCGGCACGTGTCCGGGCACCGCCGTCGATCGCCGGGTCACCGGGGTGTGGATCAGCCGCTGCGGCGGTTGCCCCACTGGCGCGGCCCCTGGACCGAACCACGGCCTCCGGACGCCTTCCCCTTGCCCTGCGGCTGCTGCTGTCGGGTAGCGCCCTTGCCCTGGGCCCGCCGGGCGGCCCGGTTCAGGAAGGTGGGCTCGGCGTCCTCGGCCGGCTCCTCGCCCTCGGCCAGGTCGGCGCCCTCGGTCAGCTCAGCCTCGATCGGGTCGTCGGTCTTGTCGTGCCCAGCCTTTTCCGGCATGGCTCACTCCCTGAAGCTGGTGGGTACGGGTCACACGACAACGCCGGACCCCGCACTGGAAAACCAGTGCAGCTTACGGCCCGACGCCGGCATGGACGCAGCGGACCGCCGTTTCGACCCGACGGGACTCCCGGCCGCGTCGCCGGAAGAGAACGGGAACATATGGTAGATCATCGATTAATTTCACCTTGGCCCCCTTTCGGGCGCAGGCATTCACTGTCGAGGATGGATCGCGACCCGCACACCCCCGCGGGACCCCGGCACTGGAGGTAACCATGACCATCTCCGTTCCGCTCCCCTCGGCTGCCCGGTTGCGACCGCAGCGACTCCTCGCCAGCTTCGCCCTGCTCACCGCCATGATCGCCGCGCTGCTGGTCGGACCGGCCGTGGTCGCCCCGTCGCACACCAGTTCCGCGTCGGCCGCCGTCTACAGCTCCTGCACCATCTCCCGGTGCGCCGACGCGCGTACCGCGCGCAGCGGCTGGGCGAGCCGCAACTTCCCCACCACCCGAGGCTGGGTGTCGTGGAGCGGCGGGCTCTCCAACTACGCCGGCGGTCGGCACATGAACTACGAGGGCCAACTGCCGACGAACGCCACCTACTACGAGTACGACGTCTACCCCCGTCAGCAGGGCGCCGCCCGGGACGCGTACCGGATCGTGGTCAACAAGGCCACCGGCGCGACCTGGTTCACCCCGAACCACTACGCCGACTTCTACCGGCTCTGACCGAGTCCGTCGTACCGTCGGGTCGGGACCAGCCCGGCCCGACGGACCACCGGTTGACCAGAGGATCGTGATGTCAGAAACGGGCGAGCGTCACCTGCCGTCGTGGCTGACCGTGTCCACCGACGCGGCACCACCCACGGGTGCGCTGGTGGTCAGCGGGACCGAGGGCCGCAGCCGGGCCGGGTTGTTCACCGGCTGGGCGGCGGCGCTGTCATTCCCGGACTACTTCGGCCACAACTGGGACGCGCTGCTGGACTGCCTACGCGACCTCGTGGCGCGGGGGCCACGGACACTGGTGGTCACCGACGCCACCGACCTGCTCGCCGACGAGCCACCCGCGCAGTTCGCCACCCTGCTGGCCGTACTCGCCTCGGCCGTCGAGGAGACGGATCAGGGGCTGCGGGTGGTCCTGCACACCCCGGCGGCGACCGCGCCCGTACTGCACCGGAGGCTCACCGCCGCGCTGCGGTGAACCGGTCGGGGCACCACGGTCACGGCAGTTCCATCGTCTGCACGATGAAGATCTCGGCCAGCGCGGCGTCCAGGTAGTCGGCGAGCGGACGACCGGTGACCGCGAGCAGGTCGGCGACGAGCAGCGGCGCGTGCCGGGCCATCGCCGCCGGCTCGACCGCCGGCGCCTCCTCCTCCGAGGGGTGTACGCCGAGCGCGGCGGTGAGGAGCAGCACCAGCACGGTCGGGTCCAGTTCCGGGAACCAGCCGAGGGCGTTGCCGGCGCACCGCTTCAGCACCGCCTGCAGGTCGTCGCTGTCCAGCCCGTCGGGGTGCCCCTCTTCGAGCAGCATCCGGACCACCCCGCCGAGCATCAGCCCGACCTGCTCCGGGTTCCGTGCGGCCAACTCCGTCACGGCCCGCTCGTACGCCGTCGCGTCGCCGGCAGCAGCCGCCGCCACCGCCTCCCCCGCGGTACGCCGGATCCGCCCCACCACCCCTGAGTCCATGCCACTCATTCAACTCGCTGTGTCCGTCTACTACCCCCGGAGGGGTAACAGGCGACCACGACCCGCTGTCACGGATGCCACCCGGCGGCTTGCAGGGCGGCACGGAGTTGCGCGACCACCTCGTCGGGGCGGTCGCGGACCACCCAGGCGGGAAAGCGGAGTATGCGCACCCCGGCCACCCACAGATCGTTCTGTCGTCGCATGTCGGCCCACCAGTGGCGGACCTCCAGGTGCTGACCGCCATCGATCTCGACCTGCACCCGCCAGTCGTCGAAGTAGACGTCGAGATAGCGGCGCCGACCTCGCGCGTCCGTACGCCGCACCTGCCGACTCGGTTCGGGCAGGCCCGCTCGCCGGCACAGTCGGAGGAAGTCCGACTCGGCGATCGAGGCGGCACCGTCACGGGCATCCGCGGTGGTGGCGAGGATCAGCCGTCTTCGGCGTGCGTTCGGCATCCGTGTCAGCACCTTGTCCACCTCGGTTCCGCTGACCAGCCGTTGCTGGAAACCGGCGGCGACGATCGCCCGCGCCCGGTCGTCGTTCGGCGCCCACTGGGCCGCGTCGACCAGTGACCGGGCCGGCATGGTGCAGGGCGGCAGCCCCATTCGGTGCACGTCGGCCGGGAGCAGGCGCCGGGTTCGGTGGACAACGACGCCGTACGGCGGGTCAAGATCCTTTCGGCTCGCGGAGATCAGGACATGCAGGGCCTCGCTGTGGTAGCCCCGGAAGCCGAGCAGTTCCAGGGCGGAGAGGCCGGCAAGGACCGCGCTCCCTACCCCGAGCACCGCTACCCAACGGCGCTGCTCGCGGGAGACGGGTCCGGTGTGGGCGAGATAGACGCCACGGCCGGCGAACTGCCACCGGCCGGACTCGATCCGGTGCTGCACCGCCTTGGGCGACAGGTGACGCAACGCCTGCCTGCGGCTGAGCACGTCCGACTGTCGGACGAGCAGGTGAGCCAGCGGTTCGGCATCGGGTGGGAGTGGTCGACGCAGGCCGGGTACGGGGTCGCGGTGCGGCACCCGCCCACCATCCCGGCCCGCTCCTCCCCTCGCCACCCTCGTCCGCCAACCTGTGGACAACTCGCAGGCTGTGGTCGTCTACTACCCCTGGAGGGGTAGTGAACGACCACAGCCTGGTCCGTGAGGGGTCAGGAGTCGAGGTATTGGACGGCCAGGGTGTTGGCGGCATGGGTGGAGCGGATCCGCTTCTTGTCGAACTTGCCGACGCTGGTCTTGGGGACCTCGGCGATGAAGGTCCACCGTTCCGGGAGCTGCCACTTCGCTACCCGCTCGGCGAGGAAGTCGCGCAGCTCGGTCGCGGACGCGGTGGCACCCTCGCGCAGCACCACGGCGGCGAGCGGGCGCTCGTCCCAGCGGTCGTCCGGCACCCCGACCACGCAGGCTTCGCGCACCGCCGGGTGGGCCATCAGGTGGTTCTCCAACTCGACGGAGGAGATCCACTCACCACCGGACTTGATCACGTCCTTGGCCCGGTCGGTGAGGACCAGGTAGCCGTCCGCCGAGAGAGTGCCGACGTCACCCGTACGCAGCCAACCGTCCCGGAACTTCTCCGGGTCGGGCTCGTCCTCTCCGACGTACCGGGAGGTGATCCAGGGTCCCCGGACCTCCAACTCCCCGACAGACTCACCGTCGGCGGGCATCGGCTCGCCGGCCGGGCCAACGATCCGGGCCTGGACCGATGCCGGGATGCGTCCCTGGGTGTAGCGGTAACGCCACTGCTCGTCCCCGGTGACGCCGGCCGGCGGGCGGGCGACCGAACCGAGTGGCGACATCTCGGTCATGCCCCAGGCGTGGATCACGTCGATGCCGTGCCGTTCGGCGAACGCGTGCATCAGCGCGGGTGGGCAGGCCGATCCGCCGATGATCACCTCTTTCAGCGAGGAGGTGTCGACCGGGTTGGCGTCCAGGTGCCCGAGCAGGTCGTTCCAGATGGTCGGCACCGCGCCGGCCAGGGTCGGGCGCTCCGCAGCGATCATCTGGGCGATCGGCGCACCCTGGAGGAAACGGTCCGGCATGATCAGCGACGCGCCGGACATCATCGCCGCGTACGGGATGCCCCAGCTCATCGCGTGGAACATCGGCACGATGGCGAGTTCGCGGGTGGTCGGGCCGAGCCCGAAGCCCTCCGCCATGCAGATCTGCATCGAGTGCAGGTAGATCGACCGGTGCGAGTAGGCGACGCCCTTCGGATGTCCGGTCGTGCCGGAGGTGTAGCAGAGCGCGGCGGCGTCCCGCTCGTCCACCTCCGGCCAGTCGTACCGCTCGGGCTTGCCCCGCAGCAGGTCGTCCCAGTGGTGTACGGCGACCGTCCGGCCGCCGGCCGCCGCCGCCTCGACCAGCGGTGCCGGGTCGCCGCCACCGACGACCACCAGGTGCTCGACCGTGGTGAGTTCCGGCAGCACCCGGGCGAGCAGCGGGATCAGCGTGCTGTCGACCAGGATCACCCGGTCGGCCGCGTGGTTGGCGATGTAGGCGACCTGGTCGGGGAAGAGCCTCAGGTTGAGGGTGTGCAGCACGGCGCCCATGCTCGGTACGGCGAGGTAGGCGACCAGGTGCTCGTTGTTGTTCCACATGAAGGTGGCGACCCGCTGGTCCCCGGTCACCCCGAGGTCGTCGCGGAGCGCGTACGCGAGCTGGGCGGCGGCGACTCCGACCTCGGCGTACGTCATCCGGCGGCTCGGCCCACCGGGCGCGTCGGCGCCGGTCCAGGTGACCACCTCGGAGTTGCCGTGCACCGTGCTGCCGTGTTCGAGGATCCGGGAGACCAGGAGGGGCAAATCCATCATGGTGCTACGCATGCGAAACAAAGTAGTGGCCCAATTCACAATTTGGAAACCCTCGCGTGACCCAAACCGATCACCCGCTAGGACCGGTCGAGTCAGGCGATGGTCCAGTCCTACCGGCCCCCGGCGCAGCCACCGCCACCGGGCGGCCCGCTGTCCTAGAGTGATCGGATGAGCAGCATTTCGTGGGCCGAATCGTACCTTGGCCAGCTCCGGACCCTGGCCGGCGACCGGACCCTGATGTTCGTCGGCGCCCGGGGAGTGGTTCGGGACGCGGCCGGTCAGGTCCTGCTGATCGAACGTTCGGACAACGGCGACTGGGCGATGCCGGCCGGTGCGATGGAGCTGGGCGAGTCGATCAGCGACTGCGTGGCCCGCGAGGTGTGGGAGGAGACCGGCCTACGGGCGGAGGCGGTCACCCCGTTCGCGTTCTACACCGGCCCGGAGCGCACCTTCACCAACATGTACGGCGACACGTACCAGCTCTTCGTGGTCGCGTTCCGGATCGACACCTGGTCCGGCGAGCTGTTGACGGCAACCGACGAGACCACCAACGCCGGCTTCTTCCCACCCCGGGCCCTGCCCACCCCGACCTCCGCCACGGTGCTGGAGACCCTCGACGACCTGGCCGTCTTCGAGAGCACCGGCCAGCTCATCCTCAAGTAGCGGGACCGGGAGCGCCGGCCGGGCGCGCCGGCCGGGCGTCAGATCAGCGTCTGCGTGTTCGACTCCATGTCGATCGCCGCCTCGTCGTGGGTCTCGTCCTCCAGCGACTTGCCGGACCGGTTGGCCGGCGCCGGTCCGCGCAGTTCCTCGTTCGGCACCAGCAGGCTGACCACGAGTCCGACGATGGCGATCAGCCCGGCGACGAGGAAGACCAGGTGCAGCGCGCTCACGAAGCTCTCCTGCACCGCCATCCGGAGCGGACCGGGCAACGCCATGATCTTCGCCGGTTCGTTGATCGAGAAGGTGCTCGGGTCGATCGGCGCCTGCTGCTGCGGCGGAAGTTCGCGGAGCGCCGCCGGGAGCCGGTCGGTCAGCCCGCCGGTCAGCCGGGTGGAGAGCAGGGTGCCGAGGATCGCCACCCCGAACGATCCGCCCAGTGACCGGAAGAACGTGATCGCCGACGTACCGGCGCCGAGGTCGCGCACCTCGACCGAGTTCTGTACGGCGAGGATCAGCGCCTGCATGCTGAGGCCGAGCCCGACACCGATGATCACCATGTAGAGGAACGCGAGCCAGAGCGTGGTGTCGACCTGCAACTGGGTGAAGAGCAGCAGGCCGAGCACGAGCATCGCCGCGCCCGCCACCGGGAACCACTTGTACCGGCCGATCTGGCTGATCGCCCGCCCGGAGAGGACCGAGGTGACGATGATGCCGGCCATCATCGGCAGCATCAGCAGACCGCTGTTCGTCGGCGACGCACCCTTGACCAGTTGCAGGTAGAGCGGAACGAAGATGATCGACCCGAACATCACCAGGCCGAGGACGAAGCCGGCGCTGTTGGCGAGTGCGAACGTACGCCGCCGGAAGAGCCCGATCGGCAGGATCGGTTCATCGACCCGGGCCTCCTGCACGAGGAAGAGGGCGGTCAGCAGCGCACCGACGGCGAAGAGCCCCAGGATGAGCGGCGAGGCCCAGGCGTACTCGTTTCCGCCCCAGCTCAACGCGAGCAGGATCGCACTCACCCCGGCGACCAGGAGCAACGCGCCGAGCCAGTCGATCGCGTGCCGGCGCCGCTTGAACGGGATGAGCCGCATGACGTAGAAGCAGACGATGATCGCGACGATCGCCAGCGGCACGTTGACGTAGAAGATCCAACGCCAGTTGTGCTCGGCGAAGTAGCCGCCGAGCAGCGGGCCGGCGACCGAGGCGATGCCGAAGACCGCGCCGAAGAGCCCCTGGTAGCGGCCACGTTCCCGGGGCGTCACCACGTCCGAGATGATGGTGAAGGCGAGCGTCAGCAGACCGCCCGCGCCGAGCCCCTGGATCGCCCGGGTGACGATCAACTGGGTCATGTCCTGGGAGATCCCGGCCAGCACCGAACCGACCAGGAACGTCCCGATCGAGAAGAGGAAGACCGGGCGGCGTCCGAACAGGTCGGCCGTCTTGCCGTAGAGCGGGGTCGAGGCGGTCGACGCCAGTAGGTACGCCGTCACCACCCACGAATAGTGGTTGATCCCACCCAACTCGCCGACGATGGTCGGCAGGGCCGTACCCACGATCGTCTGGTCGAGCGCGGCCAGCAGCATGCCCATCATCAGGCCGGTCATCAGCAGCCGGATCTGCTGGCGACTCAGCGCCGGTTGAGCGTTCTCGGCGGTGGTCATCGTCCTTTCTCCCCCTACCGGCACCGAACATGCCTGGTTACGGACGAGGAAACCCGCTCGACGCGACCTTCCCGATCCGGCACCATCCGCGAGTGACCACCACCCTGCTCCGGCGCATGGCGTTGGACCTCACGCCCCTGCGTACCTCCCGGGACTTCCGGTTGGTCTTCTCTGCCGCCGGGGTCTCCGGATTCGGGTCGTTCATCACGTACGTCACCGTCCCGTACCAGGTGTACGAGATGACGCACGATCCCCTGCTGGTCGGCCTGCTCGGGGTGGTCGAACTCGTACCCCTGCTGGTGATGGGCTTCGTCGGCGGCGCCCTCGCCGACTACCTCGACCGGCGCCGGCTGGTCCTCGGCGGTGAGGTCGGGCTGACCGCTCTCTGCGCGGTGCTGCTGCTCAACGCCCTCTCCGACCAGCCGCACCTGTGGCTGCTCTACCTGGTCGCCGGGCTGACGGCGGCCGTCGACGGGCTGCAAAGACCAGCCATGGAGGGTCTCACGCCGCGTCTGGTCACGCCGGCGGAGATCCCGGCCGCGAGCGCGCTCAACTCGCTGCGCATGCAGATCGCGCAGCTCGCCGGCCCCGCCCTGGCCGGGGTGCTGATCGCCTCGGTCGACCTGGTCTGGGTGTACGCGATCGACCTGGTCACCTTCGCCGCCTCACTCGCCTGCCTGGCGGTGGTCCGCGCGGTCCCGCCGCCACCCGCCGCCGACCGCCCCTCGGTACGTTCGGTGCTGACCGGCCTGCGTTACGCCCGCAGCCGCCCCGAACTGCTCGGCACCTACCTGGTCGACATCAACGCGATGTTCTTCGGCATGCCGCAGGCGCTCTACCCGTTCATGGCCGCCAAACTCGGCGGCCCGGCCGTACTCGGGCTGCTCTACGCCGCCCCGGCGGTCGGTTCGCTGCTCGCCACCCTCGGCTCCGGCTGGACCCGCCAGGTGCACCGGCACGGGCTGATGGTGGTGCTGGCGGCCGGGGCGTGGGGGCTGGCGATCCTGGCCTTCGGGTTGGTCGACTCGCTCTGGCTGGCGCTGGTCCTGCTCGCCCTGGCCGGCGCCGCCGACATGGTCTCCGGACTGTTCCGGATGATCATCTGGAACCAGACCATCCCCGACCACCTACGCGGACGGCTGGCCGGCATCGAAATGCTGTCCTACTCGACCGGGCCGCTGCTCGGCCAGCTCCGCTCCGGGCTGGCCGCCCGCTGGCTCGGCGTGAACGGTTCGATCGTCTCCGGCGGCCTGCTCTGCGTGGTCGGCACCATCGCCCTCGCCGCCGCGCTGCCGCAGTTCCTCCGCTACGACGGCCGCCACGGCCTGGCCCGCAAGGAGGCCGAGGACGCCGCCTGGGCCGCCGCCGCGGCCACCCCCGCCACCGCACCGGGATAACCCCGAACGGGCACGGAAGCACCCGGAACACCAGGCGGGGCGTGGCCGTCCCGGTTTGGCCCCGGCGACAGTGGGGACCCGCCGGTATGGCGATCGGAGCAGAGGAAGATCGGCGACTCGCCGACGTGGTGGAGAGCTGGGTCGGGCGTGGCGTGCTGGTGGTCGGCGACGCGATGCTCGACGAGTGGCGGTTCGCCGACTCCGACCGGCTCTGCCGCGAGGCGCCCGCCCCCGTACTCACCCTGCGACGGCGGATCACCGCCGCCGGTGGCGCGGCGAACACCGCGGTCAACCTGAGCGCGCTCGGCGGCCGGGCCGCACTGGTGGCACCGGTCGGCGCCGACGTGGCCGGCGACGAACTACACGACTGCCTCGACCGGGCCGGGGTCTGGGACCGTACGGTCTCCCAGACCGGCCGCAGCACCCCGGTCAAACGGCGGCTGCTCGCCGCCGACCAGATCCTCGTACGCGAGGACGAGGGTGACCGGGACGACCGGCTCTGCGTCGACGGGGTGCAACGGCTGCTCGCCGCGCTCGCCAGCGCCACCGAGGAACTCCGCGAAGCCGCCGGCCACCCACCCACGCTGGTGATCTGCGACTACGGCCTCGGCGCACTACCCGAGCCGATCCGAGGCTGGCTGGTCGAACACCGTGACCTCTTCGGCACGGTCGCGCTGGACGCGCACGACCTGGCCTACTGGCGCGGGCTCGCCCCGACCGTGGTGACGCCGAGCTTCGCCGAAGCCACCCGACTGCTCAACGCGCCCGCCACCGGGCCGCAGCCACAGCCGGACCCGACGGACGTGTCCGGGCTGTCCGGTCCGCATCCAACGGACGTGTCCGGACTGGACACACCCACGGTGGTGACCACGACGGCGGTACCGCCGCTGCCGGAACGACCGCGGGGCTTCACCGAGGACCGGGTCGACAGTGGCACCGACCGGGCGGGCATGGCCCGCGCCCACCTCGCCGAGATCCGGGAACGTACCGGCGCGGACGTGGTCGCGGTGACCCTGGACACCGACGGCGCGGTGGTCGGCGGCGCCGACGGCGAACCCCGGCGCAGCCACGCCACCCCGGTCCCGGCCAGTTACGCCGTCGGCGCCGGAGACGCGTACCTGGCCGCGATGACCCTGGCACTGGCGGCGGGAGCACCCCTGCCGACCGCCGCACAGCTCGCCCAACTCGCCGCCACGACCACTGTCGCGGGGACCGGCACCTGTGTCTGCGTACGCGAAGATCTGCTCTCCGCTCTCGGCTCGACGGGCTCGACGGGCTCGACCGGTGATGCCCGCCGCGCGCCGGCGGTCGTCGACCACGGCGGGCTGGACGCGCTGATCACCGGGCACCGCCGCGAGGGGCGTTCGGTGGTCTTCACCAACGGCTGCTTCGACGTGCTGCATCGGGGGCACGTCCGCTACCTCGACCAGGCCCGCACGCTCGGCGACGTGCTGGTGGTGGCGGTCAACTCGGACGACAGCGTACGGCGGCTCAAGGGCGCCGACCGGCCGGTCAACCCGGTCGAGGACCGGGTGGCGGTGCTCGCCGCGCTCGCCTGCGTCGACCATGTGGTGGTCTTCGAGGAGGACTCACCGGCCGCCCTGATCGAGACCGTTCGACCGGACGTGTACGTCAAGGGCGGCGACTACCCGCCCGAGATGGTCCCCGAGGCCCCGCTGGTACGTCGCCTCGGCGGCCAGGTCCGCACCCTCGGCTACGTCCCCGACCGCTCCACCTCCGCCATCATCGAAAAAATCCGCTCCCAGTCGGTGGAAGGAAGGGTTCCTAGTACAACGCATAGCGATAACAAGGGCCCCTTCCTCACCGGTAGCCCGTCGTGAGTCCGCCGCCCGTCGTGAACCGGCCGCTGGCCTCGGACGACGCGGCGGAGTTCCGCACCGACCGGCTCCTGGACGTCCTCATCCCGACCCGGAACCGGCCAGCCGAACTCGCCGTCACCCTCGCCGGGCTGGCCGCCCAGAGCGGGCCGGCGGGCTTCGGGGTGGTGGTCAGCGACCAGTCCGGGGGCAGCCCACCGTGGAGCCAACCGGCGGTGGCGACGACCGTACGCGTACTGCGCCACCGGGGACACCCGGTGCTGCTGACCCGGCGACTGCCCCGGCGCGGGCTGGCCGAACACCGGGCGTACCTGCTCGACCAGTCACGCGCCCGGTACGTCCTCTTCCTCGACGACGATGTGTGGCTCGAACCCGACGCGGTCGACCGGCTGGTCACCGCGATCCAGGAACTCGGCTGCGGTTTCGTCGGCAACGCGGTGCACGGCCTGTCCTACCTCGACGACGTACGACCGGAAACGCACCGGCACTACGAGGAGTGGGACGGTCTGCCGACCCCGGAGGAGATCCGACCCGGTACGCCGGAATGGGACCGGGCCCGGATCCACCCCGCTGCGAACCTGCTGCACGTCACCGAGACGGTCGGGCTGACGCCCGGGCAGTGGCGGGCGTACAAGGTCTCCTGGATCGGCGGTTGTGTGCTCTACGACCGGGCCCGGCTGCACGACTCGGGCGGCTTCGACTTCTGGCACCGGCTGCCGGAGAAACACCAGGGCGAGGATGTGGCCGCGCAGCTCGCGGTGATGGCCCGGTACGGCGGCGCCGGCATCCTGCCC
This sequence comes from Micromonospora sp. NPDC050417, assembly GCF_044458865.1. Taxonomy (NCBI): domain Bacteria; kingdom Bacillati; phylum Actinomycetota; class Actinomycetes; order Micromonosporales; family Micromonosporaceae; genus Micromonospora; species Micromonospora sp. NPDC050417. Next base: position 8,882 of record NZ_JBITIH010000024.1, on the reverse strand, counting down.
AGCGGCGCCTACCACCTGGAGGCACCGACCACGGTTCCCGACCGGCCGGTGGAGGCGTGGGAGATCGTCCTCGCCGACCAGGCCGACGGCGAGACCACGGTGACCCTGGAGCCGGCGCCCCACTCGTTGGAACCCCAGGCCGCGTCGCTGGAAACCCAAGCCGCCCTCGAACCCACCTGATGTTAAGGAGGGGGCCCTTGTTATCGCTATTCGTTGTACTAGGGGCCCTTCCTAACCGCAGGGCTGACAACCGCAGGGCTGGCAACCGCAGGGCTGGCAAGAGTCACGCCGGCTGGGACAGGTCGGTGACTGCCTCCAGGACCTCTACCACGGGTACGTCGGTGACGAACGAAACCCGGTGCGGGCAGTCCTCGCCGGAACGGGCCGGATAGATCCCCCGGCTACAGTCGATTCCACACTCTGGACAGTTGAGGGTCCACGACCCGATCGGGCGGTGCCGAGCCCGTAACGGCGTGGCGCAGTTGATCAGGTTGCCGACCCAGAAGATGCCGACTGTCGGCGTACCGACGGCCGCGGCCACGTGCACCGGGCCGGTGTCGTTCGCGACCACCACCGCGCACCCGGTGTAGAAACCGAGCAGCCCCCCGAGGGACAGCTCTCCAGCGAGGGAACGTACCGGCGCGCGGGCGGCGGTCACCACCTGGTCGGCGAGTTCCCGCTCCTGGGCGGTGCCGGTGACGAAGACCTCGTACCCGTCGGCGACCAGGTGTTCGGCCACCTCGGCGAAGCGCTCCGCCGGCCAGCGGCGGCGCGGGTCGCTGGCGCCCGGGTGCAGCGCGATCCGGGGCCGGTCGGGGGCCGGGTCACCGACCACCGACCGGGCCTGCGCCAGGTCGGCCGGGGTGACGTGCAGCCGAGGGCTCACCGTGGTCGGGCTCGCCCCGACGAGTCCGGCGACCTCCAGATAACGGAAGACCTCCGGTTGGTAGAAGACGTACCGCATCCACCGGTCCAGCTCCGGTGCGCCCTCTGCCCGCAGGCCGGCGGTGATCCGGGCGCCCAGGGCGGTGACGACCGGGTTCGAGTTCGCACCGCCCCCGTGCATCTGCAGGGCCAGGTCGAACCGCTCCCGGCGGGCGGCGTCGATGAACTCGGCCATGGTCGGCGTTTCCGGCTCGTTCGGACCGGCGACCCGGATCCCGTCGGCCGGCGGCACGACCAGCACCCGGTCCACCGGTCCGGGCCGCTGGGCGAGCAGGTCCGCGTGCCACGGCGCCCCGATCAGGACGAGTTCGGCGTCCGGGTAACCGGCCCGCAGTGCCTCCAGGGCGGGCAGCGCGAAAATAAAATCACCAAGGGCATTGGCCCGGAGTACGGCGATCCGCTCGACGTCCGGCACGAGGTCGCGTACCCGGCCGACCATCTCCCCGTACGCCGCTCAGCCGAACTGGCGGCGGGTGGGCTGCCCCGTCCCCGCCTCCGGCTGGTGCAGTTCCCGGTCGGCGGCGGGATCGCCGCGCAGCGGGGTGGGAGTGCCGCCGCTACCGGAGCGGGCCGAGTTGCCGGCGGTCAACGCCGCCTCACCGACCCGACGCGCGGCGGCACCGGCCGAGATGGCGGGACCGCCGTCGACCCGCCCGTCGTCCGGGTTGCCGACGACCGGAGCGGTGGTGGCACGGCCCGTCGCCGGCCGGGCCGTCGTGTAACGGCGACCGATCGTGATCGTACGGCGGCCCGAGCGCCCCGCCTTCGGCAACGCCACCGTGAGCAGCCCGTGGTCCATCACCGCGTCGATCCGGTCCAGATCCGCCTCGCCGGGCAGGCGTACCCGGTGTTCGAAGGCGCGCTCCCGGGAACCGGTGCCCGGCATCCCGCCCCGGTCGGCGTTGACCTCCTCCTCGGAGCGGGCCCGTACGCAGAGGTCCCGGCCGTCGATTTCGAGCGCGACCTCCTCGGGGGCGACCCCGGGGAGTCGGGCGACGACGTACCAGCCGTCCTCGCTCTCGACGAGTTCCACCGCTGGTGGCGGTCCACCGACCCCGGCCAGTGCCGAGTTGACCCTCCGGCTCAGTTCTTCGCGGAAGGCCCGGAACCCGGAGACCGCGCGCAGTCCGGTCGACATCCCGATCTCGGTGACCGCTTCCCGGCTCCGGTCGAGCCCCGCCTGCACGGTTTCGCTCATCGGGCGTCTCCCATCCGACCCATCCGGTCCGCCGGGGCCGGGCTCAGCGAGCTGGGGGCGTTCAGGTTGGCGTCGGTGTCGACTCCGACACCGAGGCGGTCGACCAGTTCGCCGCCGAACCAGGCGCCGAGACCGACACAGCCGAGGGCCACCACCTCGATGGCGAAGAGGGCACCACCGGCCCCGCGTTCGTCGGCTGCCATCCGTACGGCCCAGATCGCGGCGAAGAGCAGGATGACCGCGATGTTGACCGCCGCGTGACTGATCCCGATCCGTTTGGCCCGGGTGCCGCCCGGGATGGCGAGCAGGTCGACCGCGCCGACCGCAGCCGCGAGTACACCACCGATCAGCCCGATCAGGATGTTCCAGTACGCGACCTCGCCCAGGAACTCGGGGCCACCGACCATGTCGGCGAAGTCGAAGATCACCGCGGTCACGAAGAGCGCGACCGGGAACATGACCAGCATCGGGTGCACCGGATGACCCAGTGACTTGATCCGGCTTTCCATGGCCGCCTCCCAGGCTCCAGCGGGCGTTCCCGCGCTGGGCCCGTACCCTGCCGGCGCCACTGGCAAACCTGGGCGCCCCCGCCAACCCACCGGTCTGGCCGCCGGCCTGGTTTTACATGAAGGCGCGGTGCACCCCCTCGGGGTCCTCGGCGGCGTTGTCGGCGAACTCGAAGAAGTCCATGTTCGCGAGCTGAAGGTTCACGTGGATGTTCGCGACGCCCACCGGTACGGTCCGGAACTCCCGGACGAACTCGATCGTGTCGTCGTCCAGCCCGTCACGGAACTCTTCTTCGGTCTCGGTGGTCACGGCCAGCAACGCGTGATGCGCGGCCCGCATCGTCGTCGCGTCCGCCAGGAAGACGACCGCCGGGCCGTCGTCCATGCCGTCGACCGCCGCCAGCACCTCGTCGGCGGTCGCGCCGGCCCACGCCGGGTCGTCGACGAACTGATGGTTGGGCTCGTACTCGTCGTCCCAGAGCTGCGCCAGCTCGACCTTCACGGTCTGCCAGGCGGGCTCGTCTGAGTAGTCCGTCCTGATGATCAACGAGTCGAACTCTTCGGTCCTGGCCGGCAACGCTCTCATGATCCGCTCTTTCCCAGGCATCGCGCCACACCGGCGCACTCACCGAAAGAGGCCCCGTGACCTGGCTTTTGCCTGGCCACGGGACCTCTTCACTACCGAGCCGCCTGACGGAATCGAACCGTCGACCTACGCATTACGAGTTGGTCGGAAGGTTCCGCATAGTTCTGCGATCTTTCCTCGATCCCCAGGTCAGCGCGGGTATCGTAGCATGATTCACAACAGTGCCGACCCATTCAGCCGGCGTCCCGTGTCACTGCCCGTGTCACCGCGTCCAGGTAGCCGGAAGGGCACCACGCGAGAGGCCGTTCGACGCTGACCACCCGCCTCGGACGTGTCCTCCAGACAGGTCGCGTACCCGTCCCACCACATGTTGGTGCCGAGTCGCTCTACTCTCCGCAGTACCCGCTCCTCCGAGCGACGCACCTGCCAGCCCGTGATGCTGGCGACCGCGACGCCCACAAGCATCCCGGTGACGATCGCGTATCGATAACCAATTATCCATAGCAGGCAATTGGCGGCCGTAGCTACAAGCGCAATTACCAGGTAGAGCAGGTGTCGTCGAGTTGGTGGGGTGGGTGGTTGGTGGTACATGGGGTGGCGTCCTCCCGTGGTCGGGTGTCCGGCGACCGCTACCCCGGTCGTCTGCGACAAGCAAGTGCATCTCCCACACGCGCAAGATCGACTTACGGTAGCGACGTCACTACGTGCCCGGAAGGGCTGATTGGACTACCGCAAGATCGGCCGATCGGTTATTGTTTAGAACAGGTGTTCTAACGCCGGACTAGCGTCGACCACACTCCCCAGCACGCACCCAGGGGGCAGTCAGGGGGCAGTCATGAAGCAAACTAAGGATCGTCAATAATGCAAGAACCGCCGCCGGCCATCGGGTGGGGTAGCACCCTTCGGCCGGCGGCGGCCCCATCCCCCGACCCGGGTCGGGGAGTCATTCACTAACTCAGTTACGCGGCTAACCCGCATCTCCAACTACGAACACACCCACACCGGGCAGGGTTTCGGTTAACCCCTCTCGGCGCAGGATCCACATCGCCTTTTCTACCACCGATTCCGAAACGTCGTAGATCTCGCATAGCTGGGCCCTCGACGGCAGTTTCGCCCCAGGCGGGTACTCGCCGCCTCTGATTTTTGTTGTGAGGTCGTCGGCGACCTCTTCGTAGCGCTGTTGACGTGGCATACGGACACTCCCCGGTTGGCGGTCCGAGTCAATCACGTACACCTCCCACCTTCAAGGTCCACCGACGTCTACCGCGTGGCAGGCTTGACCTCCCATTGGTACCCATCATACCTTGGAGCAGACGGAACCCCGGTTGGCGCTGTGGGTTCCCGACACCGGCGCGGGTCATCAGTGGCCCGCGCCGGCCCGCATCTCCCCGCCCTCCCACTCGACCGGAGGTAAGCGATGACTCATCAGCCCAACGAGACCGATCCGCCGCGGCCGGCTCCCTCTCCCAACCAGCAGCCGACATCGTTGGCCGTGCCAACGGGTCTGCTGCGGATCATGCGTAACGCGGGCGTTACCCGGTGGACCCGGCGGCGACCGCTGAGCGGGCGGGCTGACTGATGGCGGTAGATGACGCAGAGCTGCCGATCGGCCGCCGGGTGGCGTACTGGCGGGGGCGGCGGAAGATGTCACAGCAGGTGTTCGCCGACCGGCTCGGTAAGTCGAAGAGCTGGGTCGACAAGATCGAACGGGGCGCGCGGCGGCTGGACAAGTTCAGCGTGCTGCACGACATGGCGGCCGTCCTCCAACTCAGCGTGGACATGTTGATCGGGCAGCCAGCGACCACGAGCGCCGTCCAGGCAGACGCGGTCGAGCTCGACGACCTCCGCCTGGCGCTGACGCACTACGCACCGGCCGCGTACCTGGGCGACCGCCGGCAACCTGCTGGCCTCCTGTCCGACCTGACCAAATCGGTCAGTCACGCGTGGTTGACGTATCAACATGGGCGGTACGACATCCTCACCCGCGCGTTGCCGGGCCTGCTGCGTGACGCCCACGCGGCCGACGCCTACTACTCGGGCGACAGCGGTGAGCGCGCCGCGAGCCTGCTCGGGCAGGTCTACCAGATCACCTCCTCGGCGCTGCGGAAGCTCGGGGCGTACGACCTCGCGCGGCTGTCGGCCGAGCGGTCCATCACCATCGCCGTACGCCAGGGAGACGCCCTGCTGGCCGGCACCGGCACCACCCGGTTCGCCAACGCGCTGCTAGCGGAGGGGCAGGTCCGGTCGGCCCTCGAAGCCAACGTCGCGACCGCACACCGGCTCGCCCCGGACGGTACGACCTGGGCGGACGCGGACCGGGTATCGGTCTACGGGTCGCTGCTGCTCCAAGGCGCCATGGCCGCGGCCCACCTGGGTGACAGCACGAGCGTCCGCGAGCTACTCGGGGAGGCCAAGTCGGCGGCTGACACGCTCGGCTCGGACCAGAACCGCTACTGGACCAGCTTCGGGCCGACCAACGTGGAGCTGCACCGTGCGGCGGCGGCCGTCGAGCTGGGCGATGGTAGTCGGGCACGGGCGATCCATGCCAGCCTCACCTGGCGGCAGCTCGGTGCGCTGATGCCCGAACGCCGGGCACAGCACCTGCTCGACCAGGCCCGCGCACACATCCTCTCCGGCGACATGGCCGGTGCCGGCGAGGCCCTGATCGAAGCCGACCGGCTCGCCCCGTCCGACATCCGCAACCGGCCAGCAGCCCAGGACGTCATGGTGACGATCCTGCGACGTACCCCCGGCTCACCGCCCACGCTCGTCGCCGAGCTGGCCGACCGGATGGGAGCGCGGGTGTGACCGACGATCAGCACCCACTGACGACCATGCCCCGGTCGGCGTGGCCCGCGATCCTCCGCAACGCCCGCGCCATCGTCGAGGCACACGAGGGCGGCGACGAGTGCCAGATGTGTCCCGCGTACGCGCCCGGCCAGTGCGCTCGACTGATGGCCGCTCTCCGGGCCGTGGTCGACCCGGAGATGCTGGCTGCCGAGAGGGAGGTGCAACGATGATGGACGAGGGCTGGAGCCCGCAGGCGATGTGGTGGTCGGTCGGCATGACGCTCACCGGGCACGCCGGCGGCCGGAGCTGCCCGCAGTGCGGCCCGGACGGGTGTGCCCAACTCGCGTGGGCCGTGCGTGTCCGCGAGGCTGGTCCGCCGATCTCGCCGGTGCCGGTCCTGCTCGCGGGCGCGCGACCGTGAGTGAGGCGTCCTCTGTGCTGACCAGGGACACGATCAACCGGGCGCTGGTGCTGGACCTGATGGGGCGCGGCGGCGGCAGCCTCACCCTGCAGAATGACGACCACGACCACCCGAGGGGCGGGAATGACTGAGCCACGAGCCTACGATCACGAGCGCGACCAGGCTGAATACGATGAGCAGATCGCCAAGGTGTTGAGCGCGATCCGCTACACGGGCGACGACCTGGATGCGATCCTGGCCGTCCTGCCCCCCGAGCAGGCAGCCGAGGCCCGGGCGGCAAACCTCCGACACGCCCTACGCACGTACGACCGGAGCCGAGACAAGCCCTGATCAACCCGCCTACAGCAAGGAGCGCCCCCACCCGCGATGGGTGGGGGCGCTTCGACGTTGGTCGGCACTGTCCGGTGGCCACCGGGAGCGCCGCGCGTCGATACTACCGGCGCAGCAGTCGGGCCACCGTTGCCGGGGCGTACACCCGCAGCCGGATCAGCCACGCCACGGCGACCGGGCCGCCGATGAGGACCAGGCCCAAGATGGCCTTGATTTGCACCTCAGTCAGGTCGACGCCGAACGCGACGAGCAGGGTCAGCAGGGCACCGACTGCGGCCGATCCGGCGCCGACCGACAGGGCCGGTTCCTCGCTGGTCGCGTTGGGGATGATGGGGGTGGAATCGGTCATGCTCTCTCTCCTTGCGAAACGTGATGGTCACCGATTACCGATGACCGCTTTCAGGTCACCGATTTCCCGCTCCCGGGCGGCCAACTCGGCACGCGCAACGGCGAGCTGAGTCCGGAGCGAATCCCGCTCTGCCTGTGCGGCAGCCAGTGCCTCGGACGTCTGCCGCAACGCCAGATCGAGGCTGGAGAGCCGGGTCTCCAGAGTCGTGATCCGCCCCTGGAGACGGATAATCTCGGACCGAAGCGTGTCGTTGAGTTGGCTCCAGACCTGGCCCCGGATCTGCTCCGCCTGCGCCTCGGTCAGCTCGATCTGGGCGGTGTCGACGCGGCGGCGAGTGACTGCCCAGGTGATGAGTGGGCCGATGACCGCCGCCGCCCCGGCGACGGCCGCGGCGGCGACGGTCGGATCCACGGTCAGCCCTGTAGGTAGCCCTGGGAGACACGGGCCTCCGCGAGCAGCCGGCTGTAGGCGTCCTTGTTCTTCTCGACTAGGACCGGTACCGGCTCACCGGCCGTGCCGGTGCGCAGGTAGTTGAACTCGATCTCGCCGATGTGTCGAACCTTGCCACTGTCGTGTACGAGGAAAACCGGGGCCGGCGTGCCGGTCGTCTGGATCAGGTACATGGTGCGCCTCTCTACTCATCAATGATCCAGCGGCGGCCCCCGGCCAGCGCTGGGGTGGATTCGGTGGGCTGGTCGAGCAGGGCGTCGACGGCGGTCCTGAACGCGTCCATGTCGAACGTGGGGTCGCTCTTCGAGCTGGTCTCGCCCTTGGGACGGCCCTCGTACGGCTGGTGCTCCTTGTGACCCGCGACCCGGGCTGCGGTCCAGCCCATGTGCCGGCAGATCGCGGCGACACCACGCTGGTAGGAGTCGAGCTGCGCGACCGGCCACGCCTGGCCCTTGTTGTCGTTCTGCGCCTCGATCCCGATCAGGCTGGGATTCCCGAGGCCCTTCAATGGGCCGGCCCAGCCGATCTTGGCGTGGTTGCACCGGCCGCTGGCGATGACGGTCCAGGCGCCGGACCGGGACAGGTAGAGCTGCGCGATCGGCGGCGTGGCGGTAGTCGACCCCTCCAGCAGCACCCGGATCTCACCCGCGTCCGTCGACGTGGCCGAGCCGGCGGTGGCGTGGCAGATCAGCCCACGCGGGTCGATGCTGTCGGAACCCCGGGTACGCCACCCGGCCTGCTCGTACACGGTCAGACCGGCTGCCCTCAGTACCTCGGGCAGCCACAGTAGACGGGCCATTCTGTCCTCCTTTGCAATGTCATCCGATGCGCATCAGGCGCAGCCATGACCCCGCCGCGACGGCCGTTTGACTGGCTGTCGAGACGTTTTGTGCCCAGCGGAATTGGAAGTTTCCGCCGCTGCCGGCGGGGACGACTAAGGTTCCTCGGGGCGCCATTGTCCCGAATGGTGGGCCTCCTACCACCGCCGTGTCGCTAATGGAGCCGATCCAAGCAAGCACAATCGGATCAGGCGACGTGGTGGACGTATTTCCATGCGCGACTGGCGTCCAGTTGAAAGTCGCTCCAGATGGCCCGGACCAGCCAATTTTCAGGTCAGCAGCGGCGGCGGTTTGAAAGAACAGCATGGAGTCGACAGCCCACGTCGAAGCCCCTGGCAAGCCGGTGAATCGCAGTTGCGTGTCGTCCTGGAGGACGGTTTGTGACTGGATCGGCTGGAAATCTGTTTTAACCGCGATCACTGTCGAGTTGAGTTGGGCCGGGTACATGAGCATGCCCGTCTTCCAGGT